>JANNNQ010000388.1:0-2685 GCA_031398625.1 Pseudomonadota bacterium | reverse complement strand
GACCGTTTTCCCGGGATCGCGGTTAGTTTTCCCGGGGTCGTGCGTTTCCTCAAGTCCGGCGCCTGCTCCCGCTGATCGCAAGCGGGGCGTCCTGCGATAAACTGCAGGCGAACGGAGAACTCATGAAGAAAATCGCTATTGTCGCCAGCCCGGTCGGAGCCGCATGGAAAGACGTCGGCGAGGATGACGCCACGAAGACTTTTGTCGATCCGGCATCGATCGTCCGCAGCGGCAGCACGGTAAGGATGGCATCGCTGCTCGACTACAAGTCTTTCCAGCGCATGGTCGAGGTCGGCTATTTCTCGCAGAAGTCCCTGGCCGAGTACGACTGCACGGACAAAAAGGTCCGCGGCCTGACGGCTTCCCTGCACGAAGGGCGCATGGGCGAGGGCAAGGTGATCTACGAGGACGATTCGACCCACGAGTGGGAAGAGATCGCTTCCGACACCCTGAACGAGATTCTGTGGAAGTTCGCCTGCAAGTAGTCCATGCTGCGTCCTCGGTTTCACTGAAAGCGGGGCGCACATGGTTTATGCGGACGGCAATGAAGCGAGGATTGGTGACGTCGTCGCGATCGATACCAGTTTCAGCGGTGTGGTTGTCGCCTCGATCGACAACGCGCAGTACAGCACGGATTTTCCGGCGGCCAAGTGGGCGCACCTGGGCCAGGGCATCCTGATGGACACGGATTTTGCCGGGCTGGTGCATTACAGTGCTTCGAGTCCGGAACATATGGTGCTGGTCCAGCGCGAAGCCTGAATTCGGAACTCAGGAGCAGTGGAAGAGATTGCAGACCGACCGGCGGGGAATCGCGCCCTGTTTCCTGTTCACGCCATCGAGAGACTGCCGCGTCAATCCCGCAGGCCGGCACCTGAACCCCTTGGAATGGTATTGCATGATGGCGGGGCGAGCCCTACGCCGGCAGCGCAAACAAGTCGGCGTCGGGATCTGGAAGGCCGAGGATCGCCCTCTGGATTATTTGCGCCGCAATCACGCTGAAGGTGATGCCGTTGCCACCGTAGCCCAGAATGGCGAAGCAGCGGGCGGCCCCGGGAATTGCCCCGATGGCGGGCAGGCCGGTAGGGCTGCCGCCAAAGCAGCCGGCCCAGGTGAACTCGGCTTTCGTGTCGAGTCCGGGCATGAGCTTGCCGAGCTTGCGGCGAATGGCATCAATTTTTTTAGGGATCAGCGCATCGCGCTTGCCGGTGTCCGAAAACTCCTCGTCCTCGCCGCCGACGATGACCCGGCCATCCAGTGTGCTGCGCAGGTAGAGATAGGGATCGGCGGCCTCCCATATCAGGCAGCGGCTGGGCCACAGCCGCCCGGGCTGCGGGGCAGTAGCCATGGCCCAGGTTGACATCACCTTGTAACCGCGCGGTTTGACCAGCTTCACCAGTTCGTAACCGGTGGCGAATACCACATGCCGGGCTCGGACTGCATGGCCGTCAGCCGTAGTGAGCGTGACGCGCGCGTGGCCCTGTTCGATGTCTATCACCTCGGTCGGCGCATGAATGCTGGCGCCTCGGGACAGCGCAGACCGCCAGAGGCCGGCGACCAAAGCCGCCGGATCCAGTTCGCCGGCGCCGCTCGAGAGCACCGCCCCCTGTTTCTCGATTCCGGTGAGCGCGCGCAGTTCATCGGCTCCGATAAATCGCGAACGTAAGCCGACATTCGCCCGGGCTGCTGCCTCACGCCTGAGTTCCGTCACGTTCAGGACGTTGCCCGGCAGATATACGGCCTGGCGTTCCCGGAAGCCGCAGCGCAATCCCAAGTCGACGATCCGGCCCCGCAGCGTATCCACCGCGGTAGCGGAGCGCCAGTAGGCTCGCACGGCTCGTTCGCGTCCGATCTTTCGCGACAGGTGCAGCAGAGGTTGGTCGATCTCGAACTGCAGTAACGCCGTGCTTGCCGGAGTGGAGCCCATCACCGGCCCTCGACGGTCGAGCACTGCGATGCTTTTGCCGGCGCGCAGTAGTGCATCGGCAACCAGGGCACCGCTCACGCCCGCACCGACGACAGCGACATCGACCACAAGGTTCGCAACGAGCGGTGAACTGGCAACGTGTACATCGCCGCGCCGCAGCCAGTATGGGGTGCCGGTGCGAAGATCGCGCTGGACCGTGGCTTTGGGGTGGTTGCTGTCCATGATGGATTGCGCTCGCCAACCCGTCGATCTCGTACTGGATTCCGAGTCGAGTCGTTGAAGCGTGGGGAAGAAGGATTCTGGCGTTTTCGTCCCGGCAGCGACCGTACGGTAGCGCACATACGAAGCATCTGGAACGCAAGCCGCGCACCCAGAAACGATGAATACGTGGCCTCACCCGTTCACGAATCTTCGACAGCCTCAAGCACGCGCCCGAAAAACGCGTCTGCATGATCGGCATCGATCCACCGCACCACTAGCACCATGCGCCGTTCGGGCTCGATCCACGTAAAGGACGTTCCCGCTCCGATAGCGAAAATGCTCGACGCGGGCACACTGGGGAAGACGCGCCGCTCGTGGTTGAGCCAGACCAGGTATCCATAGAAAGGCGCAATGGCGCACGGCGCCCTCATGCGCCGAATCCATTCCTCCGAAATGACCTGCCTGCCGTTTGCCTTGCCGTCGTCGAGGAGTAGTTGCCCGATGCGCGCCTGGTCGAGGCTGCCGATCGACATGCCGCCGCCCCAGTGCGTGCCGCCGGG
>JANNNQ010000384.1:0-1663 GCA_031398625.1 Pseudomonadota bacterium | reverse complement strand
GCCGTTCAATCAACGCCATGGTCGACGCATCGTCCAATCCGGTGAATGGCTCGTCGAGCAGCAGCAGCCGTGGAGTGTGCAGCAGCGCGCGCTCGAGGGCCAGCCGCTGTCGCAGGCCTCGAGAGAACCCCGACACGAGGTCTCGTCCGCGATCGTCCAGCCGTGCGCGACGCAGCGCTTCGGCGGCAACCGTCTCAGCATTCTGGACGCCGTAGAGGCGGCCGAAGAACACGAGGTTCTCGATCGCGGTGAGCTCCGCATACAGATGAAGGTCGTGCGAGAGGACGCCGATGCGCGATCGCACCCGGGCGCCGATTTGCTTCGCGGTGCGGCCGCCGTAGAGGACTTCGCCAGACGAGGGAGCGGCCAGCGTGGAGAGAATTGCGAGCAGCGTCGATTTGCCGGCGCCGTTCGGCCCAAGCAGGCCGACGATCTCGCCGCTGCGGCAGTCGAGCGACACACGCGTCAACGCGCGGCGGCGCCCGAAGTTCCGGCTGAGCTCGCGGATGGAAAGGTCGAAAAAGTCGACGCTCACGCGACGGCGCTCTTGCCCCCCTCGGCGTCCAGATCGCGGTACGCGCGTTCGAGCTGCTCTATGAGGGCCGCCCGGCGTTCGGCATACTTCGCCGCGTCGAGGCTGCCCGAGCGGCGCTGCTGTTCGACCCGGACGAGCTCGCTGTAGATCTTTTCGCGTTTTGCGCTCAGTTGCCTGACGCGCGCCGCGTTGGCGGCCGGCGACACGCGCCGCCCCGCCGCCAGGAAACCGAACCCGAGCATGATGACGGCCAGCGTCAGGGCGATCCGGCGCGGCCAGGCGCTGTGGTGAGGAAGCCCCGAGACCGTGACCGACAGCGTGACACCGGCCGCGAGCGCCGGACCCTGCGCCAGGATGTACCGCTCCCCTTCGAACACTCGCTCCTGCACGTTCGGAAGCTGGGGCGAGGTCATCGATATGTCGCAGGTCTTCTTCAGCAGCACGGCGAGTCCCGGAACAGGCAGCGGAAGGCTCTGCTCGAACGTCACGTCGCCGCTCGAGATCGGCATTTGAAACGCGATCTGCACGTCGGTCCGCCCCGAGGCGAACGGCCCCGTGATGGACACGTGATCGCCAAGCGCGACCGCCTGCGGCGCGCCGCTCAGAACTGACGCGCTGGCCGCTCCCGAGGGCATGTTGACGATGACCGCGGTGGGCGGATTCACAGGCGTACGCGCGCTGTTCTGAATGTCGAGAATGTAGTACACCTGCAGCGCATCGTCGGCGCGATCGATGATGACGCGCGTCTCGCCGCCAAGCACCACATTGCCGGGCTGCGGTTGGAAGACGGGCGGAGGAGCATTGCCACCCTTTGGCGTTGCGACGAGCATCACGCGTATGCCGCCGTCGCCCGGCCAGGGAAACTCCTGAGACTCGAGCCGCTCGCCGTCGACGGTCGCCACGGCCCTGACGGTGGTTCCAGGCGAGACGCCACTGAACTCCGCGCGACCGTTCTCGTCGGTCTTCACCGTCAGCACCTTCCCGCCGGCATGCATCTCGACCGGATGCCCCTGGATGTTGTTGGAAAGCTGTCCGCGGATCAATCGGACCGACACGTGCCTGGCAGGCAGATCCGTGACGGGCCTCGGAATGCCGGACATCTCTCGGGGGTCGGGCATTTGAAGCTGG
>JANNNQ010000374.1:0-11196 GCA_031398625.1 Pseudomonadota bacterium | reverse complement strand
GACCTAAGCATAATTCGTATCCCAGTCTGGAGATACGAGACCGACCTCACGCCAGTTCTCACGTCACGCTTGCCAAACTTGGCATGGCCAATACTTTGGTACTCGCGAAAAGATGCTGGGCTGAGACGCCACATCATCTCGCCACCCCGCTTGTCGATAGGCCACAGAGCTATGGTACCCGGCGGCACATCGATTTCTTCCGGTTTGGTCCCGGGTGGAGGAGGATCACCCGCCGAGTGAAATTTGCCGGTCTTCGCATCGATAAATATCGGGAAGAACATCGATGGAATGCGCGAGCGACGACTGCCTTCACCGTTGCGCATCAGCCCCGCCCAACGGACCTTTCTTCCCTTTGCGCCCACCTCCCTCAACATATCTGATCGCCATGGCGTCACCGCGGAAGCACCGAAGAATACGAAGTAGATGTATTCATCGACTCGGCTGAACCGACCAGTTCGCGCGGACCCTTTTGGATTGATCACCGAGCTGATCATCTGGATTGATGCTTCCGGGAAAACCTGTTCCAGCAACAGTCCAAGCCTGAGGTATTCCTTCTCGTCTATCGTAACGATCAACGCCGACGAAATTGGATTAAGAAGCTCTTTTGCAACGAGCAGACGGCGCTCCATCATCGCCAGCCACTTGGAGTGGCGATAGAGATCGTCATTCTCCACGTAGTCGTTGTTGTATTTCCAATCGCGGGCACCGGTGTTGTAGGGCGGATCGATGTAGATTGCGTCCACCTTGCCGCGATGGGTGAATGTCAGCGCTTCCAATACGTGGAAATTCTCGCCGTTGATTGCGGTATGGAACGGCTTTTCGCTGCCGTGCTCGACCTTGCCGGTGCTGACTAGGCCGGGATAGATGTAGTCCTTGAACTCGGCCACCACGATCAGATCGCCAAGGCTGGCGCTCTGCTGTTCCGGCTGGTCGCTGCCAATCAGCGCCAGCCGCGCCTGCCGAGCTTCGCTCTGTCCATCAATGCCAAGAACCTTCCACAACCGCTGGTCGCCCTTCGCGACCGAGCCACGCGGCGGGAGAATGCGAACTTTGTCACCCTTGCGCGCAGGGCGGCCAGGCAGCTCGACCGATTCAGGCTTATGCCGTTCGAAATTCAGCCCAAAAGCGCGCCGCGTCGAAAGCGCCCTGAACTCGCGTTCCAGTTCGAAGCCGAGCGCTGCGTCCTTCGCTTTTGCTTGCGCCAGCAACTCAGTAAGTCGGGACATGCGACCCCATTGAACTTTGCGATAGACCGCAGCTGAATTGTCGTCCCGTCACGCGCACTCCCCTTTGGAGGAAGGGCTTAGCGGCCATCGCCCTGCCCCGGCAAGGCCGCCGTGCCGCCCGCCTTTAGCCCCGCCACCAAGGCCTCCAGTGCCGCAATCTGTTCGCGGCTGGCACTGGCCGGTGCCGCGCTCTTTTGCCCCCGGATCAGCTCCGCTTGCCGATGCGCCGGGACCGCGCCGTAGCTCGTAAAGGTGGTCAGCACGTCGGCATGGCCCAAATTCTGCGACCAGGCCTTCATTGCCTCCGCCGACAGGTCGAGCGTCATGGCGTGGCGCACGAGCATGTCGCGAAAGCTATGCGGGTTGAAATAGGGCAGGCCCGCGCCCTCGAATGCGCGCCGGAAAACCGCATTGATTGGCTGCGTCGTGCGCCAGCCGTTCCGCAAGATGCCAGCCGGGGTGAAGTCGCCATTGGAGTCCAAGCCCAGTTGCGTGTTGGGGAAAAGCGGATCGTCGTCGCCCCAATGATGATCGCGCTCCAGTTCGGCGATCCAATTAGTGAAAATAGCGAGTGCTTTGCCCCCGATCGGCATGAACCAGGTCGGAAACGTCTTGGCGAACTTGCTCCGCACGGTGCGCGCGTCATGCTCAACCATTCCGCGCGCAAGATCGACGTGGCCAAGCCGGAACGACGCCAGCGCCCCCACCCTCGCCCCGGTCAACGCGGCGAACGCTATCAGCGCCCGGTCGCGACGCTCCACGATCGTGCCGGCTGGCATGACGGTCAGCACATGGTTGACTTGCGCCAGCGTCGGCACGGGCTTTTCACGCTGCGCCCGCGCTACCGCCACATCCTTGTCGCTCAAATTGAAATAGTCGGCGTCGGCGTATTGGATATGCGACTTGAAACCCGGCAAATGCGCCAGCCAGAAAAAGAAGGCGCGCAGGTCGCGCAGTGTCGAAAGCATCGTCGCCTTGCTGATCCGTTCCCCGGTGCGCGCGTTGTTCGCGTTGGACAGTGCCGCCTTGAACGCGACCGCCTGTGTGCGATGAAACCGCTTGAAGTCGCGCGCCTTCGTCGATTCCTCGAACCGTGCGAGTGCCTTTGCTACGCCGTCGATCGTCGCTCCGTCGCGGCCCTTTGCTTCCTTGAGATAGGCAAAATAATCGCGCTTGATCCGCTCGTTTGCCGCGCTGTGTTTCGTCATGCCGCCGCTTGCCTTTCCATGTCACAATCTAGGGAGGGCGGGGAACTGCCCTTTAGGCGTGGAGGCACCTCTGCAATTTGGACGTCGCAACCGGGCAGGATCGACGCCAGCGCGGCTTTCGTCGCCCGCCGGTGCATAATGGTTCCGCACGTCGCGCAGATCGCACGGACGTTCCCAGATTTAGCGTTGACCGACAGATAATCGACCATGCCGAGCGCGGGCGGGCGCGGCTCCCGGCAGCGGAAGCAATAAAACGTTCCCGGCGGGCAAGGGCGCTTGCGGCTGGCGTTGCGGCCCGAAAGGAAGGCGCGCACTGTTTCGCCCTGAAACAGCACCGGACGCCCGCCGTCGATCGGCTTCAACCCGCCGCGCTGCCAATGGTGCACGGTATTCTTATGTACGCCGAAACAAGCCGCCAGTTCGGAAACGCTATAGCTCCGGTGCAGCTTGACGGCGCGCGGGTTGACCCGTCGCGCGGCCATAACCTGCCCCTCAGTCTTGCGCCGCGACCAGCCGCCGGATCGACTCCGCTTTGACCAGCGTACGCCGCCCCAGCTTGAACGCCTCCAGCCGACCGTCCCCGATCATTGCATAGATCGACGTGCGCCCTAGTCCCAGGGCTCGCGCCGTGTCGTTGATTGAAACTGCTAGCGGCTCCATTGCATCGCTCCTTTGTAAGCCGGGTGACTACCGGCGAATGCAGGAGATTATGGGCGCTTGTGCACACCCTGACGGCCGGAAAGGGTCAGAAAGGGGTAAAAACCCTACTCATCTAGAGCGTCAAGTTTGTCCCAAAGCCGCCGCGCTCGGCTCTTTACAGTGCTTTCAGAGGCGCTGCCGCCATTCGTTTCGATCCATTCCAACATTGCCCGCTGAACGTCCGCCTGTGACTTCGGTTGGAGGTCACCTGAATACAACGACACGGCAATTGCCGCCCACATATCATCCCAAAACTCGGCAGGCGGTCGGCCACCCTTCTTGTCCGTCTTAGTTGGAAGTGAAGGGCGGTCGTTCGGCGCAATCGCACTCGACAAATCGCTCCGAGGAAGCGGCCTAGTGAAAGTGAATCGGTAGAGCTCCAGTTTGGAATTTACGAGATTGCGTGACCTAGCGAGCATTTCCTCGGCTGAATGGGTCGCGCTATTTGAATAAATCGCATCCGCCTGACGCGCCGAAACTGTGACAAGGGTGAATTGAAGCTCGGTTTCCATGAAACGCCACAGATCTTGGAAGGCGCTGCTTATGTCAGCGAACGACTGTGTGTCCTGAGCGATCGGACTAATTTTCTCGATGCTTGCAGAGACAAGTGTTGATCCAATTTCCTCCATCAGCCGTACGACGGCCCGAATTGTGGCACCGGATTGCAAGCATCCTTTTGCCGCGTTCTCAGAGTAGATGACACCACGCCGCTCTTCAAAATCGCGTTTTGCCAGCTCTAGTTGATATTCGAGTATTTTTCGAACTTGGGTGCGGGCCGGAACCATGGGCTCGAAACTAGCCCGTTTCGTTTCTGTGTCGAGCGCCATTGCTGATGAACAGGTAATTCCCTCGAGGCGAACTTGCTAATGTCCGCTTTGGGTGGAAAGCGGACGTTAGCGACACCTGCGGGAGTGACCGCTTCTGGCCGAAAGCGGACTGTCAGTTCCGGGGTGTCAGCCGACCGTCGCGGACATCGTTGCTGACTGACAATTTTGCTCGCCTGAAGAAAGATCGATGGGGGCGGCTTCTTCTAAGCCTGATCGCGGCGACGTCGGCCAGCAACCTATTGCTGCAATCCAAAAAAACCGGAGGCTTAAATTCGCAACCTCGCAAACGTCGTTCACAATCGCCCTCTGCGAGCTTGGGTACGGGTCAGATTTGCCTTCCTGACGACTCAATCAGTGTTAAGATGACGAGTGGAGGGGCAAGTGGTTGCATCGTTTGATCCGGGTAATCTTGTGATTGTGGGGGCGGGCTTCTCCCTCAACGCGGGCCTTCCGCTCGCCGGCAATTTTACGAAGGAGCTTCTGAACCTTCGGAAAGTGGTTGTAGACGGTCCCAGCGGCCGCCAGATCGACTTTATTAAAGCTTTCGCTGACCAAGTCTTTGGAGAGGGAGCTCCTCGTAAGGCCGACGACTGGCCCGAGCTTGAAGACATCTTCACGCTCGTCGATCTCTCCGCAAACACCGGCCATCATCTTGGGCCCCACTACTCGGCCGCGAACCTCCGGGTCGTGCGCCGCACCATAATCGTGCGAATGATCCGCATGCTCTCGCAAGCTTATGCCCGCAAGCAACGGAAGCCCGATGCCGGCTGGCGTGCCCTCGAGGCCTTCTTCGCGGGCTTTAGAACAGACATCTCCGCCGTCCTGAGCATGAACTGGGACACGGTATTCGAGCGTGGCATCGCTCGGACACAGAAGATTCGACATGTCGATTATGGCTGTCACGCGCGGGCGGTCATGTTCGAGGGTACCAGGTTAGTCGATCGGCCGCTCAGCGGTGACCAGTTACAAATCTTGAAGCCGCACGGCTCGGTCAATTGGCTCTACTGCGATGCCTGCCGGGAAACCTTCTGGGTTCCGCCAAGCGACACCGAGAAAGTCGCACAAACCCTATTTCGCAACCAGGACTGGTCGGCCTTGCCCAAAACACGCACGGCGAGGTTGCCAATCATTCGTACTCCTGCATGCCCGCATTGCCGGACCAAAAGCCTCGGAACGCGATTTGCGACATTTAGCTACCGCAAAGCACTCGACTTTCCGATGCACTCCGCAAGCTGGCGCACGGCAGAAACATACCTCAAGGGCACCGCCGACTGGGTATTCATCGGCTATTCGATGCCGGCCGCGGATTTCGAGTTCAAGCATCTCTTGAAGCGAGTTCAACTGACCGAGGGCGACCGTCCTGACATAACGGTGATTACCGGCGGCACAGACGCGAATGCGACGGTCGAGCGCTTCAAGAAGTTCTTCGGCGACGTTAGGGGCAAACGCTTCTTTTTCACCGACGGACTGGATGCCGCAGCGCTCAAGCACCTCGAGAAGATCAAGGTGTTGAGCGCCTAGCAGGCACTAATGAAAGCTGTGACATGTCCGTCGTCTTGGCGGCGGCAGCTCGTTCAAGCTGCTGAACTCGAGAGCGCTCTATAGGCATTACATCTCTGTCTTTCGGAAATAATGTCGCGCTGGTTCGACTGGTCGGCATTTCAGGCTGATGTTCATTTTCGAGCCAGCATCTGCTATGGGTGTATCCCGGTCGAAGGATGCTGCCATGCCGACGAGTTATGGCCGATTGCAGCGCGGCAGCTCTCGGAGCTGAGGAACGGGAAAGCTGCCGTCCACAGCGGTCGGTGGATAAGCGACTAGTGCCCAATGAGACAAGTTGCGGATTAGATCTTCGTCGACACCGCTGCCCTCATGCTCCCGCCCAGCCAGTTTCTGATGTACCCTTCTATGGAATTCGGTGAATCAGCGGGCCCTACCCCCGAACCGGATCAGCTAACTTGCCGGTCGGGCAACAACATCGCCTCCAAAGCTGCGAGATAGTTGCGCAGCTTTTCGATCGCATCGACTGTTCCCTTCTCGAGCAACACGATCGCTTCTGCGTCCGTTGGAGCGGGCTGACCGTACATAGGACCCGTGCCGGAGGTGAGACCACGCAGGATTATATCGGAAAAATCTGCCCAGCTCGCACGATCGGCTCGCTCCTGCTTAGTGAGCGGCAAATCGGAATCTTCCGGTCCAAGTTGCGCGGCCTCGCGCTTGAAAATTAACGCCGCAGCAACGCGAAGCAGGTGCTCCCGCGCATCACTGAAGGCGCCGAGCGTCTCCACCGCGCCTCGCGGCGGATCCGGCCGGCCTCGCCATTGATCTGGATCGCTGAGCAGTTGCTCGATAATCTCCGCCGCCGACCCGACGCGCCGGTCTACACCCAGGCTGTGAGGCAAGGTCCCACGCTGCGCCCAGAGCTCCATGATCAGCGCATCCTGCTCTGCGAGCGCCGATTTGCGGTCTTCGGCGGTGGAAGATGCTTCGACCGCCAGACGGACTTCAGCGAGGCGATATGCCATCCAACGCGTCAGAACATCGGTAGATCGGTGCGATCCGAGCGCGGTCTCGATCTCACGCCCAATCGCCGAGACCGCGCGCGCCCGCTTCGACAGTGCCATCCTGCCGGAAGATAATGATGCGGTCGAACTCGCGTTCGCGCTTCCTGTCTTTCTTGAGCCCATAGTTCGGTTCGCCAATCCGCCGGTTGAAGGTGAGTTCAGTGATCAAATCGAGCCCGTAATTCTCAAGGATCTGGGCAATTGTCGAGCGCCGGAACAGCAATTCGTTGCCTTCGGCAAACTGCCGAGACGAGGTATGCTCGGGCTGCTTCGGATCGCTCCATGCCTGATACTGAATCATGATTTTTCCGCCTTGGTCACGCCAAACCGGCATTCCAGAGGGATCGCGCGTAAGACCGAGCAATTGAACAATACGCGGGTGTGGCAATTGGCTCGGGGCGGTAATCTCACCGCGCAACGGATCGTGGATATCAAGCTCGGTGTCCCCGTTTCGATCGACCAGCATCGATTTGAGCACAAATCGTCCGGCATCGATCTCGTGACTGTCATCGTCATTTACCGCTAGTCGATATTGATAGCTGTTTTTGCTGGCTTGAAGGGCCAGCCGAAGCGCGTTCGCTGTGTCACGCGATACCAGCGCACTTTCGATTCGCGTCGATCCAACAAGCTCGCGATATCGCAACGAACGATAACTGCTCACAACCAGCCATTCTGGTCGATCAAGTCCGAGTGCGCGACGGGACTCCTCTTTGCCGGGCGCCTTGAGCCAGGTCTCAGAAGGCGGCGCTTGCCAAGCGACCGGCTCAAGCGGCTTCGCGCCGCGCAAATCGCCAAGCCAGATCGGCGCAAGCGTCGGGCCCTGTCGCCGAAGCCAGCCGGCAAAGGTGTCCCAGGAGTCTTCCCCAGCGTCGTCCGCAAGCGGCCATTCCGCGAGCACTTCGCCGCCCGCCAGATATAGCGCATGCCATTCCAAATGCGTTCGGTAATACTCGACGGACGGGAGCGAGCCGTGACCATGCGAACTCTCCTGCCCCCGGCGACTAAAATGCGAATTGCCACGCAGCTTGTCGTAGTCCCAGATGTCTCCGGTGACCCCCAATTCATCGACAATCCAGCGCTCGGCCCGAATTAGGAACACTTCGGGATCGGGATTCGCGAAACATCGCAGCAGCGGCGTGTACCAGTAGGGCAAGGTGTCGAGGCTATCGAAGCGAAAGCGACGTCCTTCGTCCGAAAGCGGACGGTGACGATCGAATCCCTTGTGCCAGCTTTTTTGGGTCGAGGCTTGCCCCCTTAGTGGACTCGCATTGATTGCGGCGATCCGCGCTCGGTCCTTGCTGTCAAAGGTGTCTGGACTTGCCTCAACCAATCCCTTGAGCGCCTGCTTTGCGGCTTCGCGGACGAGGAGATGCGGGAAACTGGTGCTCTCGGCCTGCTCGAACAGCCAGTCTCGATCGGATGCGAGAACATTGGGCACCTCCCATGCCATCCGCGCGAACGCGAGCATGAACCAGAGTCTAGCCGCCCAGAAGTAGAACGGCGCTTCGGGGTGGCTGAAAGCGAGTTCGTCCCGATGCTCATAGCGTTCCCGCATGCGATCGAGAATATCGCGGCATCCCAGCCGCGCGAGAACCCGAAGCCCGTAAGCAGCGCGCCAGCGGCGGGCGTGCGCGATATGGCCAAGCTCTGCGTACAAATAGCGCGCGACCGAAGACAAATTATCCTCGATCGTGTCGAAGCCTGGCAACGTGCGGTCGGCTGGTTCGAGGCGCGTGTGAAGGGAACCGACATGGCGATCGAGAACGCCATATGCTTGTTCCGGGGTGAGATAAGCGCTCAGCAAGCCAACCAGGTGGAAAATGCTGAAGGAAGTCAGCGATCCGATGTGCTGCTCGATCGCGGACAACAGCCGACCCACGATTTCGGCGGGATTGGCCTCGGTGCGCTCTAATAGCAGCGCAAGGTCCGGCGCGCGGTAACCGATGTTCCAGACGAACTCGGGAAGCCGCGCCTCGATGGCGCGGAGCAAGTGATTATTCGCCCATTGCGCCGCCGTCGGCTTGTCGCGCCAGCGATCGAGCTGCTCGACCAGCAGATGCGCGATGTCGTAAACGACATCGTCTCCTTCGGGCACGGACACGAGAATGTCGAGGAATTCACCGATCCGATACACCGGAACGTTCGCCAGCAAGCGAAGCGCCACCTCACGACGTGACGTATAAGGGCTCTCTTCGGCGACCATGATTGCGTCGATGCGGGACTGGAAGGAAGCGACTCCGTCTATCCCGGTCGGCGAGAGCAACGCAGGATCGATAGGCTTGAGACCCTGTACTGGTCTGGACGCCTTGTCCTCATAGCCTGCATTTTCAGCTTCCGGCGGGAGGGCGGTCTCGAAAGCCGCAGCCGCCAGGAAAGCGCGCGTCGCCGGACCAGGTGAGACCAGCCTCATCGCATCCGCGACTTGTTTTTTTCTCGACCCGCAAGGCTCGAGCAATTGTTGGCGCGAGACCTCGTCGGCAAGCGCTACCCCGTTGCTGCTGCCTGCACGCTCGATCAGCAAAGTTGCAAGTTCACCACCGTCAATCCCGAGAATGGGTAGAAATGCAGCCAGCACCGCATCGTCTAGCGTTCGATCGGCTGCGCACTGCACCAAGGCCTTGGCCAGCGACGACCGATCGTTGACCAGGTCCAGCTCGGCGAAGCGGGCTGCAGCCGCCAAGGCGATATTCGGCGCGAGGGCCGCAAGCGAAACTGCGACTTCGTTCCAAGGAAATTGATCGGCGCTTCCGAGTCGGATCGCCGCATCCTGATGCACCGCTGCGAGCAGAAGCGCGACCCGCACCGCATCGCCTTCGCTGACGGCCGACCGAGCTCTTTTGGCCAATGGCGCTGTGATCGATATACCGTGCAGCGTGTCGTAATCGACGTCGCCGGCCACACTCATCGCAGCGTCGAAGCAATAGCGTGATGCGGGAACGTCGAGCGGCAACAACAATTTCGCGAGCCCAACCAGATGATCGATCTTTTCTTCGGCCGCGATCTTCATCACGCGAACGAAATCGCACGTTGCGACGGCCATATCGACGATGCTCGTGCGAAAGCCCGGCACCATCGATGCGTCTTCGAGTAGCGCGAGAGTTCCGAACCGCATCAGCGAGCCCAAGTCTCCCAGCGAATTGCGAATCGATTTGAACAGCGCGGTGGCATCAAGGCCTGGAACCACGCCGAGCGAGAAAAGCGCTCGAATCGCTGCGTCATCGCGCGTGCGCCATTCGTGCTGACGCGCCTCAAAGCGCCGGGAAGCGCGTAGTTTCTTCAAGGCCTCCGTTAAAGCCCCCGATGCATCCGCCGGTGCGATCGAGCCAACCAGGACAGAGGCACGCACCGCATGCAGATGCAGGATGGGTTCGTAGAGTTCCTTGGCCTTGCGACGATCGGCATCGCGATCGCGGCTGGGACGTAGTCTCGGCGCCGCCTTGCCGCGCCGTTTCTTTCCTTGCGGTTCGGACGGCGATGGCGGCGGTTCGACTATGAACCGCTCGAACGATACCGGCTCGCCGTTCAACACGCTCGCCAATGCGAAGGCCCGCGCGGCCACGTCGCTATTCCGGGGTGAGTAACCGGCCAAAGCGGCGGGCGACCTGACACTATCGGGCATCGCGAGCGCCAGCACCGCCGCGAGCCGCCCGCGATCACCGCCATGCAGTGCGACCAGATCACAAGCGTCTAGGGTAAACCGGAGTGCCTCGCTCGCGGAATCGTCGGGCATATAGTCCGAGGCGACGTGGCGCACGTCCAGCCCGCCTCGGGCAGCCGCAACTTCAAGACGCAACAGCATCGACGGCGCGTCGAACGCGCCATCCTTCAACGCCACCGCCAACGCGACCATCGGGCGTCCGGGATGCCGGCGCGGAAGGGCGTCCAGAATTTGAGAAAGCAGCGCAATATCGCCGCGCCGTGCGAGCCTCAGCACCAGGCAACGCAGAACCGCATATCTGAAGTGCGCGGGGCGAGGCCGGTTAATCATCTCCAGGGCATCGCCGGCGCCCTCCGCATGCAATTGGCCAACTAGAAATGCGGCGACGTCGTCAGCGTCGAGCGGCCATTCCTGCGCAAACTCCTCACTTGATATCCGACTCCGGCGACGGCGCACGGCGAGCTCGGGAGTCCCATCCGACTGGTCCTGATCGTCCCAATCGCTCTCTGTCTCGCGGCGCACTTCCTCCCGGCTTTCCTGCCAGGCGAGGAAGCTGCGAAAATGCGCCCTCATGCCAATTCGGTCGCCTGCAGTCCCATCTAGGCCGGCGAGATGGAGAAGCAGCGCGCCGTGCGCCGGGCGCCGTTCGCGGTCACGGAGCAGCAGCGCGAAGATCGCATCCCGGGAAAAATTGGCGCCGAGCTCGACATGATTGAGCAAGGTGCGATGCACTGCATCGTCGGTTTTAATCGCTTGTGCGCCCTCGAGAAGCAGCGCCGCCGCATCGATGACGTTCCCGGTGTCGCGGCAAACATGCATGGCAGCGCGTAACCGGCGACGGTGCACCTCGCCCCGTGCAGCGGGATCACCGATTGGGTATTCGCTTACCGGTTCGCGCACGAGCGCAATGACAGCCTCACGCCGCTGCGCGAGCAGCGCGAGGCTGGCGACGTGGCTCGCCGCATAGGGATCGACCGCGCGCTGCGACAACAGGCGATCGGTCGCGAAGGCGAT
>JANNNQ010000362.1:0-40097 GCA_031398625.1 Pseudomonadota bacterium | reverse complement strand
CGACTTCGAGCGCCGAAGCCACTTTCAAGAACGCCGCAAGTACATCCCTGTAGGCTCTGGGTTCGACTCCATGTCTCACACAGTCTTGAAAGTGGCTTCGGCGCTCGAAGCCGCCCAGACCGCCACTCCGGTATCGCCTTTCTCGAATCTGCGCAGCGACACTCTTTTCAGTTGCCGGAAAGCATCCACTGGGCAGCCCGGCACCCAACGCCTCACAGTTCCTTGCTCATGACCACGCTGCGATAGCGCTTTCCCGTCCATTGCACCCAGCCGACATGAATGTAGCCGCGCCGAGCGTAAAACGACACCAAGTGGCTGGCTGGTTCCGCCGTGTCGATGGCTACCGCACCGTAACGATGACTCCTGGCCCAGGATTCCGCGTACTCGAGCAACCGACTGCCCAAGCCAAGACTTTGGTTCTCGGGCGCGACCGCGAACTGATTTAGGGCTGCAACTTCGGCGCGTCGAAAGTGTTCGCACGCTGATTCCAGGCGAGGTGGCGTGACGGTAATGGTACCGACCAATTTAGAGGCTTCGACTGCGACGAAGCATTGACCCTTAAGAACTCGTTCGGCAGTGATGGCCGGTGATTGATCCACCGCGGTGTAGTTGAACCCCATCTGCCCAAGTTCCGCATACGCCCGATGCAATAGCGTCGTGAGTTCCTCCAACGAATCGTCCGGCTCGATTGGTCGAATGATCGAGCCGCTTTTCATGCAGGATAACGCCTGATTCCAGCGGCCACTCGCCGACGCCGGGAGCAGATCAGTTTATCGTTCACGGCCGATGCAACGAGATATCAGGCATCACGCCGTCGGGGGTAACGGGCTGTTCAGGCCGCCATTGCCAATTGGCACGTTCTGAAGTTCCAGAGGCCTAACCCCTTCGATGCACGCTATGTTCACACCATACTCCGAGGGGTTGCTTCGACGCCGATGGTGCGTATGAATGCCGCATCTGGAGCAGAAGTAGTGTTCGGCAACGTGAGTTCCCCACTGGTACAGACTTAAAATGTCTGCACCTGAAACGATGCTGAGCGCCGCGATGGGAACGCTCGACATCACGTAACCTTTGCGACTGCACATCGAACAGTCACAGCGCCTGATATTCTGCAATCCGTCAGGAAACTCGATACGAAGCTCGACCGCACCGCAGTGACAAGTTGCCTTCCTCGAATCTGGCACGATCTTTCTCCTGATGCCTGGTTCTTTGTATTCGGCGGAACTGCCGCGATTTAATGCGGCATGTGTACCGTATGACATCGCCGCGCGGAGCGCAGGCGCATTCCTTGTCTTATCCGAATCCCCTCCGCGCACTCCGGTTTGAGGCGGGCGGTCCTTTTCGAAACGGTGTGAGGCAGGACGCCGAACCCAGAGCCTCCATGGGCGATGCGGTTCTTATAGCGAAATGTATTTCGCCCGCATCGCGGGTGGCCAGGGAAGGACACCCCGGACCAGCCGCGGAACACGGATAGTGCAGCGGATGGATTCACGGCGTTTTCGAAAAGGACCGCCCGCCTCAAGCCCCTCCTAAGACCGCGCTGCTCTGGGCCGCGAAAACCTCCGCTCCTGCTCCCTGACGATGGCGAGCGTGAGCTTCAGCTGGTCACTATCCGGGTTCAGGGCAAGGCCTTTCTCGATATCGACGAGGGCCCGCTTGAAATCGCCGAGGCCGGCATAGGCGGCGGCACGATTCTGGAGTGCGCGCCAATTCGAGGCTGTGATTTCGAGAGAGCGATTGCAGTAGACGACGGCGACATCGTATTCCCTGAGGCCGACATAGCCTGCGCACAGGTTCGACAGCGAGGCGGCTCTCTCTGCAGTGGAAATGACTTCAGCCATGCCTAACCGCGTGAGTTCAACACCGCGCTTGTAGTTGCCGAGCATCAGCGCCGTGGCGCCATCGGAAAGATAGCTGTTCGCGCCGAAGACCGACTTCGCGCTGGCGATGCCGGAATCCTGGGCGGAGGCGGGCAGGGCCAGCAGGCACAAGGCACTCAGGAGCGCGAGCTTGAGCAGGCTGCGCAGCAAACGAGGAGGTGTCCGAAGGCTGGTCATCGCGAGGGCCGCGTGCGGAACTGCGAGAGTGTTCGTGCCCGGTATAGCACAACGGCAGGGGCGGAAACAGTTCGGAAAAGCGCCCTGCTTTTCCCGCTCCTGCTGCGCAGCACCAAGGCACTTGGGGACAGTCCCCAATGCCCCGAAATCAGGCCTTGTGGGTGCGCTGCGGCGGCTCGTTGCCGGCGGCGAAAAACTCGAGCGAAATGGAGTTCAGGCAGTACCGCTTATGGGTGGGCGGGGGGCCATCCGGGAAGACGTGACCGAGGTGGCTATCGCACCGCCGGCAGCGGATCTCGACCCGGACCATGCCGTGGCTGATGTCGCGCACTTCGCGGATGTGGTCGGGATGCAGCGGGTCGAAGAAGCTCGGCCAGCCGGTGCCTGATTCGAACTTCGTCCCGGACTGGAACAAAGGCAGGCCGCACAGGCGGCAGGCGTAGATCCCGGCTTCCTTGTTGTGGAGCAGGGTGCCGCAGAAGGGCGGTTCGGTGCCCTGGTTCAGCAGCACCCTGCGTTCTTCGGCGTCGAGGCCGGCCGCAAGCGACGACACCTCGGCTGTCGACAGCCGTTCCAGGTCATAGCCGCTGGAGGAGCGGCCGGCAAGTGGTGAGTTGCTCATGGGCTACCCCGTTCGGTCGATCAGTTCGGCGGCGGGCGGACGATGCTGGCGCGCGTCGTGCGGCCAGTCTTCCGCTTCGCTGCCTTCTTTTTCGCTGTTTTCCGCTTTGCGGTTTTCTTTACCGCCTTGCGGGCCGTCTTTGTCTTTTTCACGGCGTTCTTCTTTCCTGCTTTCTTCTTGCGGGTCGCCATTCAAGTACTCCGGTTGGCTGTAACGAGACGGCCCAAGTTTGCACGACATAACGCGGGCTGTCATGGCAGACTTCGAAATGATGACTCCAGAGGCCCGCGAAATCGTCGATCGTGCGCTGAAGTTCGGTCCTCGCGACCGGCTGGCGTTCGTGCGCGATGCCTGCGGGGATGACGAGAGCCTCTTCCTCGAAGTGATGGCGGAGTTCGATCCAGCCTCGCGTGCCTCGATGGAGACGGTCCAGGCGGAGGACGACCTGCCCACGGAGCCGCCCGACCGATCGGGTGAACGCGTCGGTCCCTATCGCCTGATTTCCCGCATTGGCTTGGGGGGCATGGGTGCGGTGTACCTGGCTGCCCGCGACGATGCGACGTTCCAGCAGCGGGTGGCGATCAAGCTCGTCAATGACGGCCTGTATGGCAGGCTGACCTATGGGCGCCTGCGCGCCGAACGGCAGATGCTGGCGACGCTCGAGCATCCCAACATCGCACGCCTGCTGGATGGCGGGACGGCCAGCGATGGCACGCCGTACTTCGTCATGGAATACGTCGATGGCATTCCGCTCGATGTCCATTGTGACAGCCATCGTCTCGATGTTCCCGCCCGCTTGAAGATCTTCACGGCGATCTGCGCAGCGGTGCAGTGCGCACACCAGAACCTGATCGTGCACCGCGATCTCAAGCCGTCGAACATCCTGGTCACCCCGGACGGGACACCGAAGCTGCTCGATTTCGGCATCGCGAAGTTGCTCGACGTCGAGCGGGCCACGCACACGGTAGCGGTCACCGAAGCCAGCATTCGCCTCATGACACCGAACTATGCGAGCCCCGAGCAGGTGATGGGCGCTCCGATCACGACAGGCACCGACGTGTATGCCCTGGGCCTCCTGCTGTACGAACTGCTGACCGGCAAGCGGCCATTCGAGTTCGCGAGTTTCAGGCTCAGCGATATCGAGCGCGTGCTGACTTCGACGCCCGTGCCGCTCCCCAGCACGGCCGTGCTGTGCAAGGACCTCGGCAAGGGCGTAGTCGCGAAGGACCAGGCTGAGCGCCTGAGCGCAGCGCGTTCCAGTTCGCCACAACGCTTGCACCGGCTGTTGCGCGGTGACCTGGATGTGATTGCGCAGAAAGCCCTGCATCTTGAACCGCAGCGGCGATATGCCTCCGCGGAACAGCTGTCGGGTGACATCGCGAATTTCCTGGCAGGCAGGCCGATCACCGCACAGCGCGATACCTGGAACTATCGGGCCGGCCGGTTCATTGCGCGCTACAGGCTCGCTGTCGGGGCGTCGACGGCCTTCGTCCTGCTGCTGATCGGGTTCGCAGCCACCATGTACGTGCAATCGCAACGCATCGCGCAGGAACGGGATCGGGCCACTGCGGAAGAAGTGCGCGCGACCACCGTTTCTTCATTCCTCGTCGACCTGTTCGAGCTGTCGGACCCCACGCAGAGCCGCGGCAGCACGGTCACGGCCCGGGAAATCCTCGATGCGGGCGCACGCCGCGTAACCGAAGGATTGCGCGATCAGCCCGTGACGCAAGCCACCCTCCTCGAGACCATCGGCCGCGTCTACGGCAACCTGGGGCTGTACCAGAGTGCGGAGCACGCAGCATCGCAGGTGCTGTCGTTGCGCCGCCAGTTCAGGGATGCGGATCATCCCGAGATCGTTGCGGCACTCACGCTGCTCGGTGAGGCGCTCGTCCAGCAGGGCAATTACCGGGATGCCGAGCCCCGCCTGGCCGAGGCGCTGGCCATGCAGCAGCGGCTGCAGATGGAGCCGAAGTCCGAAGCTCAGATTACACAGATCCTGGGGCAGGCGCGGCAGCTGGAAGGGCGCTACGAGGAGGCGGAGGCGTTGTTCCGGCGCAGCCTTGCACTCTACCAGGCAGGTCCGGACCAGCAGGACCCGGCGGTTTCCAGCGTGCTCAACTTCCTTGCCCAGATGCTCGAACGAAAGGGCGATCTCAAGGGTGCGATTGCGATGACGCGGGAAGCACTGGAGATGGACCGGATGCTGTACGGCGCGGATCACCCGCAGGTCGGCATCCAGCTCCACAATCTCGCGTACTACCTGTACGAAAGCGGTGACCTGGTTGCCGCGAGTCCGATGTTCGAGGAATCACTGGCGCTGTTGAACCGCGTGCTGGGCGAAACCCACCCCGATACGATCCGGGCACTTGGCAGTCATGGCCGCTACCTCCAGCGGAGTGGCCGGCTTGATGAGGCCGAAACCGCGCTGCGCGATGCCCTCAAGCGGCAACTGGCGATCCGCGCCGGGGACGATCCCGAAATCGGCTACGACCGGGTGATGCTCGGGCTGCTGCTGGAAGAGCAGGGATCGAATGGCGAGGCGGAGGAGCAACTGCGTCTCGCGCTCGCAGTTTTCGACGCCCGGTTGCCGCCGGATCATCAGTATGTGGGCAGTGTGCTGACTGCCCTCGGCCGGTTGCTCGCAACCACGGGGCGCGGCGAGGAAGCGGAGCCCCTGCTCAAGCGAGCGCTTGCGATCTGGCAGGCGCAGCTGCCTGCGAACAGCCCCGAGATCGCCTTCACCCATGCGGCACTCGCCAAGGTCGCTGCGGACTCCGGGCGCCGTGACGAGGCAACGGCGTTGCTCAACGCAAGTTATCCGCTGCTGCGCCAGGCGTATGGGGAAGAGCATGTACACACCCGGCGGGCAGCGGCCTGGATGGCTGAAGTGCAGTCCGAACCGATTGGTCCGACAGCGAATCCTGCAACGGTTTCAACGGTCGCTGGCGGCGACGCCAACTGACATCGCGTAGCTCAGGGAAGCTCTGATTTACCTGCATGTGCCAGGCGAACAGCGATGCAACTGATTGAAAGACCATGATCGAAAATGCGTTGACAGTTTCAGATGGCAGTATTTCAGAGGTTCCTTAGCTACGGACTCGGGAATTTCTCGGCGAAGAAGTCGCCCCGGTTCCAGGCGGGACGCGCAGTCGTGTTGGCGACTTCGAGCAGGATGCGCGTCGTTACGCGAGTGAGATCGGCTGCTGTGGGATAGTCGAGTGGCAGCGCCAGGTCGTCGCTCGGCTCATGGTAGTGGGTATCGAGAAACTCGCGCTGCAGCGCCGCCACATCGATATCGCGCCGGCGGGGCACGTAACCCCCATTCAGGTACAGCGACGGTATGCCCTGCCGTACGAACGAGAACTGGTCGCTGCGGATGAAGATCACTTCCTCGGGCATGTTGTCGGGGCTCAGGCGATAGCCCTGGGCGCGGACTGCCCGGCGCGCCACGGGTCCAAGCGAAGAGTGTTCCGCCCCGTGCGCCAGGAAATCGAGCGTCGGACCCAGGATCATCGGCATGTCGAGGTTGAGGTTGGCGACGATCCGCCCGCCGGCCGTCGAAGGATGGTGGGCAAAGTAGTCCGAGCCCAGCAGGCCGCGTTCCTCCGCCGTCACCGCCGCAAACACGATGGAGCGCCGCGGCCGTACGTCGCTAGCCATGAGCGCTCGTGCCGATTCCAGCAGCATGCCGATGCCGGACGCATTGTCGTGCGCGCCGTTGTAGATCGAGTCGCCGTTGACCGGTGCACCGCGGCCGAGGTGATCGAGATGGCCGGACACCACGATGTATTCGTTCCTGAGGCGCGGATCCGAGCCTTCGATGACGCCAACCACGTTCGTGCTCTGGGTCCGGCGTAACCCTGTCGTCGCCGAAAGGGTCAGCGTGCCTGGCAGATCGAACCCTTGCGCTGTGCCCGCTTCGGCGGTGTCGAGTGCCTGTTCCAGCGTGGCCTGGCTCCCCTCGAACAGTCGCGCCGCGGCCGGCATGTTGAACCGGAAGCGCAGCTTCAGCTGGGGGAAGACATCCATTGGCTGGCCGTCGGTGTCGAGCCAGCGCATCTGCGGAATCCAGCTGGAGGCCACGCGCCGTTCCCAGGGATAGCGCGCCGCGTCTTCACGCATGTCGAGGACCACGACCCCCACGGCGCCGCGAGTCGCGAGCTGCTGGTATTTCTCGATGTCCCAGGAATAGTACGCGCGCTGGTTGTGCGCGAACCGGGCCGGTGCCCCCGCGATGATCACGACGATCTTGCCGCCGACATCGATGTTCGCGAAATCGTTGTAGTCGAGTTCCGGGGCTTCGATGCCGAAGCCGGCGAACACGACCGGAGCCGTGACGGTCGAGCTGGTCGAAAGGAAATCGGCGCCTGGCAGGTAGTCCGTGCCGTATTCGAACTTCACCGGCTCGTCGTCGCGCTCGAGCAGGGCTGCGGAACCCGGGAGCACGGCCGTTGCCTCAAGGAGCGGAACGGTCTGGAAATAGGTGTCGTCGTCGCCTGCGGCCTTGAGCCCGAACTGTCGGAACTGCGCCGCGACGTAGGCTGCCGCCGTATCGTAACCGCGTGAACCCGCAGCCCGGCCTTCGAGCAGATCGTCCGCGAGGAACCGGACATGGGCTTCGATGGCTTCCGGCCGGACCTGTGTCCAGGGTTCGCGAACCGTGGCCTGTCCGAAAGCAGCGACAGGCAGAACGGCAGCCAGCAGCAGTGCGACTGCCGAACGGCGGATACTCATGGCGGCGGTGCGGAACATGCGGCGGATTGTAGTATGGAGCGGGGCGCGGACGAACCTTCGACGAGGAGAATATGAAGACCCGGCGAATCTTGGCAATGTTCTCTCTCGCCGCCCTTCTCGGGGGCTGCGCGAGCGAGTTGCGACGTCCCGAGCCAGGGCCGCGGGCTGGCAGCGGGCCGGCGCTGCCCGCACACATCGGGGACGAAATTGCGCTGCGGGCAATGGCGCAGCTCGGCAAGGCGTACCGCTACGGCGGCGCGGACCTCGAGGGATTCGACTGCAGTGGGCTCGTCTACTTCATTCACCAGGAGCTGGGCCTGAGCGCCCCCCGGACGGCGCAGCAGCAGTTCAACGCAGCGACGCCCATCCAGCGCGACCTTCTGGTGCCCGGTGATCTCGTCTTTTTCCGTTTCTCAGGCGCCCGGATTTCCCATGTCGGCATCTATGCGGGCAGCGGGCGGTTCGTGCATGCTCCGCAGACCGGCCGCAACATAGAACTGAAGAGCCTGGACGATGCGTACTACGCGAAACACTTCGCGGGTGCAGGTCGACTGCAGCGTTCGCTTTAGGCTATCTGGCAGGACTCTTTGCGGCGTTGAGCGCCGACCATACTGCATCGAACGCCGTGGTCTGCAGTCCCATCGACATCGCCGCCTTGTTCGCTTCGATCGAGCGTTTGTTGCTGGCGGGGGCGAGCGAGAGGAGGGCGCAGCAGCGGCCGGCTTCCAGCGCTTTGCCGAGCGGGCTCAACTGTTCGAGTTCACCGGTTCCCCGGGATTCGGAGAGGGCCAGCACGAAGGTCTCCGGCAGTTCCCAATGGGCAGCGATCGCACCGGAAACGGCGTCCCCCTGCGTTTCGATCAGGTGCGCGAAGACTTCAGCGCGGGGCTGCAGCTCGGGATGATGGCGATAGATCTCCGTGGTGATGCGGAACAGCGCGAGCGGACCCAGTGCGGACAACAGGCCCAGCAGCTGGGCAGTGAGCGGGTCCGCCGAGCGTGTCTGCTTCGCATAGATGCCGACGGCCGTGGCAGTGCGCATTGCGAGATCCCAGAGCGTCGTGGCAAAGGCATCGAAATGTCCCTTGGGCTGCCTGAAGACGGGCTGCAGGATGGACGCCGCGACGACTGACTTCAGTCCTTCCGTGCCGAGCAGGACGATTGCACGATCAATGCTGTCGACGGGCTCACGCGAAACCCGGTAGTAGGGACTGTTCGCAATCTTGAGGACGTCGGCGGCCAGCACCGGGTCCTGGAGGATGATGGCGGCCATTTCCTCCCGCGTGCTTTCCAGGTCGTTCAGCGCCCGCAGCAGTTGCGGCATCAGCATGGGCCGGCGTGGCAGCAGGCGTTCCTGTGCGGCAATGGTGGCCAGGGACTGGCTGACTTCCTCGATCACTGCGTGGTGGACCTCGAGGACGGGTGCGTCGAACTTCGTGACGCTGAAGGCCGTGCAGAAGTAGTGGTGCCGCGCTTCTTCCAGCAAGCCCGAGGGGTTGGTGCTGGCGACCGACTCTGCTTCTTCTGCTCGCCCCGTGGGTGCCACGGCAACCTGTGTCCTGGCGCTGGCGGCAGGGGGCCGCTTGCGCGTCGTGAAAAACCCCACGAGGCCGGCGCCGAGCGCCACGACAATGACGGCGATCACTACTGTACTGCCCACCGGTTCCCTCCCTTCGCCCGCAAGAAAAAGGGCCGGAGGTTTTCACCGCCAGCCCCTATTCATTCTGCCCTCAGCCTACAGCCTACAGCCTACAGCCTACAGCCCGGGGTTCCCGCCTAGTCTTCCATCAGGAAGCTGCGCAGCTGTTCGCTGCGGCTCGGATGACGGAGCTTGCGCAGCGCCTTGGCCTCGATCTGCCGGATGCGTTCGCGGGTGACGTCGAACTGCTTGCCGACTTCTTCCAGCGTGTGGTCGATGTTCATGTCGATGCCGAAGCGCATGCGCAGCACCTTGGCTTCACGCGGGGTGAGGCCAGCCAGGACGGCATGCGTGGTTTCACGCAGGGATTCCATCGTCGCCGCATCGATCGGCGAATCCACGGAAGTGTCCTCGATGAAGTCGCCGAGGTGGGAATCCTCGTCGTCGCCGATCGGCGTTTCCATCGAGATCGGTTCCTTCGCGATCTTGAGCACCTTGCGGACCTTGTCCTCGGGCATCTCCATGCGCACGGCCAGCTCTTCGGGCGTCGGTTCGCGACCCATTTCCTGCAGCATCTGCCGGGAAATGCGGTTCAGCTTGTTGATCGTCTCGATCATGTGCACCGGGATGCGGATGGTGCGGGCCTGGTCGGCGATCGAGCGCGTGATCGCCTGCCGGATCCACCATGTCGCATAGGTCGAGAACTTGTAGCCGCGGCGGTATTCGAACTTGTCCACGGCCTTCATCAGGCCGATGTTGCCCTCCTGGATCAGGTCCAGGAACTGCAGGCCCCGGTTCGTGTACTTCTTCGCGATCGAGATGACGAGGCGCAGGTTGGCCTCGACCATTTCCTTCTTCGCGCGGCGGGCCTTCGCCTCGCCTACGGCTACTTCGCGGTTGATCTCCTTGATCTCGGCGATGGTCAGGTGCGCGCCGACTTCGAGCGACTGCAGCTTCTTCTGCTGCTTCTCGATGTCTTCACGCAGGCGGGCCAGGGCGGCCGAGTGCTTGCGCTTGGCGCGGACATGCTTGTCGAGCCACTTGAGGTCGGTCTCGTGACGCGGGAACGTGGTGATGAAGTCCTTGCGCGGCATGCCGGCATCGCGGATGCAGATCGTCATGATCTGCTTCTCCAGGTTGCGGATGTCGGCGACGTGGTCGCGCAGCTGCCCGATCAGCTGGTCGAACATCTTCGGGCTGAGCTTGAGTTCCATGAACTCGCCGGACAGCTTCTTGCGCAGCTTCTGCGTCTTCGGGTCCTTGGTGCCTTTTTCGGCGAGGGACTTCGTGACCTGGACGTACAGTTTCTGGATTGACGCGAAACGGCGTGCGGCCTCTTCGGGGTCCGGGCCGGTCTCGAGCGCCTCTTCTTCCTCGTCGCCCGACTCGGCTTCCTCGTCCTCGTCTTCCTTCACTTCCTTGGCGGCGGCGGCGAGCTTCGGATTCACCGGCGCAGCGATCTCGTCCGGGGCATTCGGGTCGACGAAGCCCACGATGATGTCGACCAGGCGGTTCTGGCCGGTCTTCACCGGCTCGTACTGGCCGAGGATCAGGCCGTAGGTCAGCGGATACATGGAGAGTGCGGAGCGCACGGTGTCGAGGCCTTCCTCGATGCGCTTGGCAATGCGGATTTCGCCTTCGCGGGTGAGCAGCTCGACCGTGCCCATTTCGCGCATGTACATGCGGACCGGGTCGGTGGTGCGGCCGAATTCGGCATCGACCGTGGCGAGTGCAGCGGCCGCTTCTTCCGCCGCTTCCTCGTCAGCCACTACAGGTTCGGCCAGGAGCAACGCTTCGGCGTCCGGTGCCTTCTCGTACACCGTGATGCCCATGTCGTTAATCATGTTGACGATATCTTCGATCTGCTCGGGATCGACGATTTCGCTAGGCAGGTGGTCATTGACCTCGGCGTAGGTCAGATAACCCTGTTCCTTCCCGCGGGCCACCAGCAGCTTCAGCTGCGACTGGCGCTCTTCGGCAATATGCGGAACTTCCTTCTTCGCCAGGTTCTTGGTCAAGGTGGGTCCCTCGGGGGGGTGCTGAATCGGGTAAAAAAGGCCGCGCAGTATACGTTGCGAGCGGGATTCGGGCTAGGGAACTCTGCATCGGAGCCAGTCGAGAATGCGTTCACCCTCGGTGGCATGGTCTTTCAATCAGTTTCATCGCCGAAAGCCCTGGGAAGTCGGACTGGCCAGGGCGTTCCCCGGGCTATCCCTCAAGGCTGCAATCCTCTATCGGCCGATATGCGGGCGCTCAAGAGCAATTGCAATTCTTTTCGCTCATCCTGTGACAATGTTCCATCCCGATATTTTTCTTCAAGAAGTTGGGTACGTTGCTGGGGGAAATCCTCTACCAGCCTGGCAAGAGCGCCCTCCAGCTCGGCTTTGGCCCCGGCAGCGTCGCAAGGGGGCGCGATGCTCGCCAGTTTGTCGAGCGCGCCGAACTCCGGATGGTCCCGCCACCTAGTCAACAATACCCCCATGGAGCTGCAGGGCTCCTCTTTGAGCCTTGCAAGTAATTGATTCAAAAGATTTACTCCGGGTTTCTGCACCGCCGGCAAGAGGTCCGGAACCGCCACCTTCCCGGCAATAGACGGGTGGTGGACCAGAATCCGTATCGCTTGCCGTACGAGGGTGCCGCGCCCCGGCGAGGGGGTACTGCGAACCGGAAGGGCCGTCCGTCTCAAGGGCTGTTCGAGTCGGGCCGGTGCGCGTCCGGGTTCCAGGTTCATGAGGGTCTGCAGCCGCTCATGTGAGATACCCACCACTCTGGCCAGTTCGTCGGTCAGGAGTTCCCGGTATACCCCCGGGGGGATGCGGTCCAGCAATGGCCTGGCCATTTCAGCGAGCTGCGCCCGGCCGTCTACCGTCCGGACGTCGACGCGCGACGTCAGTTCGCGGATGAAGTACTCCGAGAGCGACAGGGCGCCCTGCAGCCGTGCTTCGAACGCCTCCCGGCCTTCCTCGCCCACCAGGGAATCGGGGTCGTGGCCTTCCGGCAGGAACAGGAACCGGATCTGCCGGCCCTGCCGCAGCTGGGGCAAGGCGTTTTCCAGCGCCCGCCAGGCCGCCGCGCGCCCGGCACGATCGCCGTCAAAGCAGAAAACGAGTTCGTTGACGATGCGGAACAGCCGCGTGAGGTGTTCCGGTGTCGTGGCGGTGCCCAGCGTCGCGACCGCGTACGTGATGCCGGCCTGGTGGAGCCGTGTGACATCCATGTATCCCTCGACCACCATCAGGCGCGCGAGGCTGCGTGTTGCCTGCCGCGCTTCGAACAGTCCGTAGAGTTCGCGACCCTTGTGGAACAGCTCGGTCTCGGGCGAGTTGAGGTACTTGGGTTCGCCCTGGTCGAGGATGCGGCCGCCGAAGCCGAGTGCCCGGCCACGCGAATCGCGGATCGGAAACATCAGCCGGTCGCGGAAGCGGTCGTAACAGCCCGGGCGTGTCCCGCCGTCGCTGCCCTTGCGCTCGCGCTCGATAACGAGACCGGTTTCACGCAGGCGCAACTGGTCGGATTCCGTCGGGCCGCAGGCCTTGATGAGCGAATCCCAGGCGTTCGGTGCGTAGCCGATCCCGAAGCGTTCCAGCGTTTCCGCGTTCAGTCCGCGGCGCTGGGCGTACTCCTGGACCCGCGTATCGCGCGCAAACTGCATGCGAAAAAACTCCGCCGCTTTCTCGAGCACGGCGAAGAGATCGTCGGCGGGTTTCGGCCTGGCGCTCACGTCCTGTTCGCGCGGTACTTCGAGCCCGACCCGGGCAGCGAGGTCCTCGACGGCTTCGACGAAACCCAGGTGGTCGTACTCCATGAGGAAGCCCAGCGCCGTGCCGTGCGCGCCGCAGCCAAAGCAGTGATAGAACTGCTTTTCAGGCACTACCGTGAAGGAAGGCGACTTCTCGTCATGGAACGGACAGCACGCCTTGTATTCCTTGCCCGCCTTGCGCAGCGGCACCCGGCTGCCGATGACTTCGATGATGTCCGCGCGGGCCACCAGTTCATCGATGAAATGTTGCGGGATGCGGCCTGGCACGTTCGGGAATGATTGCGCGGGGAACGGTGGGCGGTGGGAGGATTCGCAACAGAATAAGAGCTGCGATGGGGAAAAACAAAGCGCGCCTCTGGCCCGCTTCGTGCATCGTCGATTCAGTCGCCCCGTGGGGCGCGTCAGGCGCCGAGTGCGGCTTTGAGCTTTGCGCTCACCGCGCCCATGTCTGCCTTGCCGGCAGCCCGCAGCTTCACGATCGCCATGGCCTTGCCCATTTCCTTGATGGACGTGGCGCCGGATTCGGCAATGGCGGCCTTGATCAGGGCATCGAGTTCGTCGGCCGTGAGAGGAGCCGGGAGATACGCCTGCAGCTGGTTGATTTCCGACTGCTCCCTGGCAACGAGGTCGGCGCGGCCGGCGCTTTCGAACTGGACGAGGGATTCCTTCCGCGTCTTGATCATCTTCTCGAGGACACTGAGGACCTGGGTGTCGTCGAGAACGATCCGCTCGTCCACTTCACGCTGCTTGATGGCAGCCTGCACCATGCGGATGGTGCCGAGACGCTCTGCGTCCCGGGCACGCATCGCCGTCTTCATGTCTTCGGTAATCCGGTCCTTCAGGGACACGATGTATCCGGAAGGACTTCAGTACATCCGTGCGCGCGGGGCACCGACGTCGCGCGAGAGGCGCTTCTGGTGACGCTTCACGGCGGCAGCCTTCTTCCGTTTCCGTTCCTGGGTCGGCTTCTCGTAGAATTCACGGCGCCGAAGTTCGGTGAGAACCCCGGCCTTTTCGCACGCACGCTTGAAGCGCCGCAGGGCGGCATCAAAGTATTCGTTCTCTCTTACGCGAACGCTGGGCATCGCTACCTCTATGAAATATCTGGCAAAGCTGCCCGGCAGGGAGCCCATAAACACAGCTCGGGCGGACAGCGAGCGCGGCAGTGTACGGCCCGAACGGGCTGAAATCAAAGCCTTTGCGGTGTTGGCGGAGGCGCCAAACCCGCGCGCGCTCCCTGCCACCCGGGCCGGGACCTGACCGGTTTGCAAGTCCTCGGCCTCGAGACCTCTTGTGACGAAACGGCAGCCGCCATCTATGACGGCGAGCGCGGCCTGCTGGCTGCGCGGCTTTTCAGCCAGGTCGAGCTGCACGCCGAGTACGGCGGTGTCGTGCCGGAACTGGCCTCCCGGGACCATGTCCGCAAGCTGACTCCCCTGATCGAAGCGGTGCTCGAAGCAGCTGACACTCCGTTGGCCGCGATCGAGGGCGTGGCCTATACGGCAGGACCCGGACTCGCCGGCGCCCTGCTGGTCGGCGCATCGGTCGCGCGGTCGCTGGCCTGGGCCCGCGGGATCCCGGCTGTCGGGGTGCACCACCTGGAGGGGCACCTGCTCGCTCCCATGCTCGAACCCGACCCCCCGTCGTTTACCATTATTGCGCGGCTGGTCTCCGGCGGCCCAACGCAGCTCGCCGAGGTAAGCGGGATCGGCGCATACCGGATCCTGGGCTCGTCGCTCGACGATGCGGCGGGCGAGGCGTTCGACAAGACGGCGAAGCTGCTCGGCCTGCCGTATCCCGGTGGCCCGGAGCTGGCACGCATCGCCGACCAGGGGCGGCCGGGTTTATTCCAGTTCCCGCGCCCCATGCTGGACCGGCCGGGATTCGATTTCAGTTTCAGTGGCCTCAAGACCGCAGTCGTCGTGGCGGTGCGTGGCCGGCAGATCGACACGCAACTGCGTGCCGACGTCGCACGGGCTTTCCAGGAGGCGGTGGTCGAGACGCTCGAAGTCAAATGTGCCCGCGCGCTGAAGGCGACCGGCCTGCCGGCTCTCGTCGTTGCAGGCGGCGTGGGGGCCAACCGCCTGCTGCGGGACAGGCTCAAGGCGCTGGGGGCGCGCATGCAGGTCCGCGTGTACTATCCGCGTCCCGAATTCTGCACGGACAACGCCGCGATGATTGCCTATGCCGGACACCAGCGGCTCGTCGCCGGCCAGCATGATCCGCTCGCCATCCGCGCCATGGCCCGCTGGCCGATCGATACGCTCAAGCCCCCCGGGCAGCCGCCTGCAGCCTGCAATCCATAACCCGAACACTTGCTTCCTGATGGACAAGATCTTTCTCAACTCGCTCGCCATCGACTGCATCGTCGGCATCTGGGAATGGGAGCGGAAGGTCCGCCAGCGTGTCGTCATCGATCTCGAGATGGCGACGGATATCCGCGTCGCTGCCGCGAGCGATCGCATCGAGGACACGATCGACTACAAGAAGGTGTCGAAGCGGCTGCAGACCTTCGTCGGCGAATCGCAGTTCCACCTCGTCGAGACGCTGACCGAGAAGATTGCCGAGATCATCGTTACCGAGTTCAAGGTGAGCTGGGTCAAGGTGCGGCTGAACAAGCAGGGTGCGCTGCGCGGCTCCCGCGATGTCGGGATCCTGATCGAGCGGCGGGCGGAGGACTATGCCGCCGCATCCGGAGCGTCGCTGCCCGGTGCCTGAAGTCTATGTTGCCGCCGGCAGCAACATCGCGCCCGGCCCGCGCTTGCGGCAGGCGCTTGGGCTCCTGCAGGCCGGGTTCGGCGTGCTGGCGGTCTCGCCCGCCTATCGCAACGCTGCGTTCGGCTTTGCGGGCGAGGACTTCGTGAACCTGGCGATCGGCTTCACCTCGACGTTGCCGGTGCGCGCAACCATCGCCCGCCTGCAGGCCATCGAGCTTGCCTGTGGCCGGCCACGCGAAGCACCGAAGTGGGCACCGCGAGCAATGGATCTCGATATCGTTCTCTATGGCGATCTCGTCTGCTCCGAGCCCGGGCTGACCTTGCCGCGACCCGATCTGGTGCGCCGGCCGTACATGCTCAAACCAATGGCCGACATCGCGCCGGGCTTGAGGCATCCGACGCTCGGCAAGACGTTGGGCGAACTGTGGGCAGCCTCGGCAGGCGCGGGGCACGCGCTCGTACCGGTCGACCTGGAGAAGGCTTGACGCTACCAGCCGATGCTGCGGCCGCCATCTACGCTGAGGATCTGGCCCGTCACGTAGGGGGCGTCCTTGGCAAAGAACAGCACGGCCTTGCCGATGTCATCGGGGGAGCCGGCGCGACGCAACGCGGTGCGGCCAATGATCTTGTCCCTTATCTGGGCATCCAGGCCGCCTTCGGGCCAGAGGATGGGGCCGGGTGCCACGCCGTTCACGCGAACGTCGGGGCCCAGTTCCCGGGCCAGGGCGCGCGTCAGCATACTCAAGCCCGCCTTGGCGGTGCAGTACACGGTATGGTCCGGCAAGGGGCGCTGCGCATGGATATCGACCAGATTGACGATGAGGCCCTGTGTGGCCTTGAGATGCGGAATCGCAGCTTGCGCGAGAAACAGCGGCGCCTTGAGATTGGTGCCGAGCAGGTCGTCCCACTGCTGTTCGGTGATCGTGCCGAGCGGTGTCGGGTAGAAGGACGAGGCGTTGTTGACGAGCACATCCAGCCGGCCGAACGCGGCCACCGCGCGGTGCACGAGATCGGGCAGCAGGGCGGCCGCGAGCAGGTCACCGGCCAGCGTCGTGGCCGAGCCGGCGCGAGACTCGTTCAGCACGGCCGCGAGCTTCGCCGCATCGGCCCCCGAATGCCGATGATGGATGATGACGCTGGCGCCTGCCCCATGCAGGTGCCGGGCGATGGCGGCGCCCACCCGTTTGCCCGCGCCGGTGATCAGCGCGGCCTGGCCTGCGAGAGGCAGCGAAGAGTTCGAGTTCATGGCCGGATGATATCTGCATGACTGCGACTTCTGCATGAGTGGCGCGCCCGACCTGCCGCCGCCGGACGCCGGCGCGCTCGCCCACAGCGAACAGCTCGTCAACCGCATCCGCGATGAAATCGAACGCGTGGGTGGCTGGATGAGCTTCGAGCGGTACATGGAGATGGCGCTCTATGAGCCGGGGCTCGGCTATTACAGCGCGGGCAGCCGCAAGCTGGGCCAGGACGGCGATTTCGTCACGGCGCCCGAGAGCTCGCCGCTGTTCAGCCGCTGCCTCGCCAATCAATGCGCGGAAATCCTGGGTGAACTCGGTGGCGGCGACATTCTCGAGCTGGGAGCAGGGTCCGGGATCATGGCGGCCGACGTGCTCGCCGAGCTCAACGAGCAGCGGAACGTGCCAGGCAGGTATCTGATCCTGGAAGTCAGTGCGGATCTCAGGGAGCGGCAGCGGGCATTGTTGTCCGAGCGGGTGCCGGAGCTACTGGACCGTGTTGCGTGGCTGGATGCAGCGCCCGAGCCGTTCACCGGAGTCATCCTCGCGAATGAAGTGCTCGATGCACTGCCCGTGCAGCGTTTTCGCATCCGTGGCTCACAGGTGAACACGCTGGGAGTGAGCTGGCAGCTCGGGCGGCTCGACTGGTCCGAAGTGCGCGCGGATCGTGCGCTTGAAAAAGCCGTCCGCAGTATCGAACTGACACTCGGGGAGTCCTTGCCCGACGGCTACAGCTCCGAGGTGAATCAACGGCTCGCACCATGGCTGCAGACGGTGAGCCATTCACTGGCCCGCGGGGTGATGCTCTTCATCGACTATGGACTGCCCCGTTCGCAGTACTATCGGGCCGAACGCATGACGGGCACGCTGCTGTGCCACTATCGTCATCGCTTCCACGACGATCCGTTCCTGTTCGCAGGGTTGCAGGACATCGGCGCCTGGGTGGATTTCTCGGCGGTCGCAGCCAGCGCCGCCGACACGGGGCTTGAGGTGGCGGGTTTCACCACCCAGGCCCATTTCCTGATTGGGGCGGGGCTGGACCGGTTTGTCGCGGGTCTCGCGGAGCGGCCGCTCGAATCGCGGCTCCAGATCGCGCGCCAGGTCATGGTCCTGACGCTGCCTGGCGAAATGGGCGAGCGCTTCAAGGTCCTGGCGCTGTCCCGGGGTTACTCTGCGCCCCTGTCCGGATTCTCGACGCGGGATCTTGCCGGCAGCCTGTGACCACCTTGAGTCCGCCTTCTACGGAGTCATTGCCGATGTCCATTGCGAAAGCCGGGACTTCCTGTTTCACGTGCATGGCGGGATGGCTGCTTGTCGCACAGGGGGTTCAGGCGCAAAGCGGCGATACAGTGTTCTCGGCGGGTGGCCTGTACGACGAGGAGGGAGCGTACACCTTGAGCTTGGGTCTGGACCGTGCGGTGGGCGAGTCCACCTGGTTGCAGCTGACGGCAGGACTTGCCGACGCAACCGCAGATCCCGTGAGCCTTTCAACCCGTCGCCTGGGCGCAGGACTAGATCATTTCTTCGCTCCCGTGGGCGTGCAGCTCGACGTCGAGTACTGGGGCGACAGCGACACGATCGAGACCCGGTCTGTCGCAGGGGAACTGTACTTCCGGACTGAAAATGCCCGCTTCGGGCTGAATACGGCCTGGCGCGACATCGAGCTCGACTTCGAGGTGCCCGCGCTGGCGCAGAACCTCGTGGAAGGCTCGCAGGACTTTACCGCGATCGCGTTCGGCGCCAGTTTCCGCTACTCGTGGGAGCGCAATGCCGTCTACGGGCGGGCGACGGGCTGGGACTATGACGAGCAGATCGGCGCCATCGCGACGACCGCTGACCTGTCGCGGGTGCCGGTTCCCTTGCGGCCGCTGGTCCAGCAGAGACTGACACGGTTGGTGAACGCAATGCGCTTCCTGAGTGCGTCTTCGCTGACCCTCGCCAACAGCCTGCTGTCTCATGGCGCGTCGGTGGGCTTCGATCGGGAGTTCGGCGAGAGCATGCTCAACATCGAGCTCGCCCACGATCGGGGTGAAGTCGACGACCTCGACGTGAATTCGGTCAGTGCCGGCTGGCTGTTTCCGGTGGGCAGCGCAGTCGATCTGGAATGGCGGCTCGGCTGGTCCGACGCCGATACCTTCGGGTCGTCAGCGTTTGGCGGTGTGAGCCTGTTCGTTTATCGATAGCACCGTCACGCAAGGGTTTTGCATCACGCCGCTAACCCGCCTTGACCTGCTCGATCGCCATCAGCCGTTCCCTGCGGATACGCTCGCCGATCTGCGTGCCGCTCAGGCCGGCGAATTCCGCCTTGTCGAGCGCGACGCCGGCTGCCGCAGCCAATGCGGCCCGCAGCAGGTCCGCCTGGGGATACGCCCTGGACTCGAAGCCGGTGCGGCCGCGCATGTCTGCGGTGCACGCCAACAGGAACTGTTCGAAGCGCGCGGGCCGGCGGAATGCATCCACCGTTTCCAGCAATTCGAGGATCGTATTTGGCCGCAGCTCGGCGGCACGATGCACCACGCCATGATGGCGAGTGACGTGCCGTCCCAGCTCCCGGAATTCGTTGGGCACCTTCAGCCGATTGCACAGTGCATCGAGGCACGCGAGCCCGCGCGTCTCGTGACCGACATGGCGCGGCCAGGTTTCCGGCGGGGTCAGGCCTTTGCCCAGGTCGTGGACCAGCGCGGCAAAGCGCACCGGTGGCTCGGGACTCAAGTCTGCCGCCTGCTCGAGCACCATCAGCGTATGGATGCCGGTATCGATTTCCGGGTGCCATTGCGGGGGTTGCGGCACACCGAACAGCGCCTGGACCTCGGGAAAGATCTTCGCCAGGGCGTGCACGTCACGCAACACGCGGAAATACTCCGCCGGCGAGTCGGTCGTCAGCGCCTTCAGCGTCTCCTGCCAGACGCGCTCCGGTACCAGTGCTTCCAGCTCGCTGCCCGCCGCCATTTCCTGCAACAACGCGCGGGTTTCTGCCGCCAGCCTGAAGCCCAGTGAACGGAAGCGCGCCGCAAACCGCGCGACTCGCAGTACGCGTACCGGGTCTTCCACGAAAGCGGGCGAGACGTGGCGCAGGAGGCGGTTGTCGATATCCTCGCGCCCGCCGAACGGATCGATCAGCGTGCCCGAGACCGGATCCTGGGCCATCGCATTGATCGACAGATCGCGACGGCCGAGATCTTCCTCCAGCGACACGTCCGGCGAAAAGCGCGTGGCGAAGCCGTGGTAGCCGGGTCCCGTCTTGCGTTCCGTGCGGGCGAGGGCGTACTCCTCTGCCGTGTCGGGATGCAGTAATACCGGTAAATCGTGGCCCACTGCGCGATAACCCGGGGCTGTATTTTCCTCGGGGCGCGCGCCCACGACCACCCAGTCGCGCTCCACGAGGGGCAGGCCAAGCAGCGCATCGCGGACGGCCCCGCCGACGAGATAGATTTGCATGCGCAGAGTGTAGCGGATCGCCCGAAACCGTTTCCCCGGCGTGCCACGCTGCCGTCGACTTCAGCTACCCTTGCGTACGATGCAGGCGTCCACTTCCCGGTCGGAACCGTCCATCCGTCGCAGTAGCGCCGGCCATGCTGGCGCCTGCATCGTCCTGATGCTTCCCTGGTTGTCCGGCTGCTACCTGCTCCAGGCGGCGCAGGGGCAGATGACCGTCATGGCGAAGCGCGAACCGATTGCCGCGGTCATCGCGGCGCCAGAGACCTCGGCCGATCTGCGCGCGCGCCTGGCCTACGTGGTCCGTGCCCGGGATTTCGCGTCCGAGCATCTCGGGCTGCCCGACAACGGCAGTTACCGCCAGTACGCCGATACCGGGCGCCGCTTCGTCGTGTGGAATGTGTTTGCGACGGCGCCATTCTCCATCGAGCCGAGGCGCTGGTGTTTCCCCATTGCTGGCTGCGTGGTGTATCGCGGCTATTTTGCCGAGGCGAGTGCGCAGCGCTATGCGCAACGTCTGCGCAGCCGGGGTGACGATGTCGCTGTCGGCGGCGTAGCGGCCTATTCGACGCTGGGGCATTTCGCCGATCCCGTGCTCAACACCATGATGGGGTGGAGCGATGTGCAGCTGGCAGGGACGCTGTTCCACGAGCTCGCCCACCAGCTGGTCTATGTGCAGGACGACTCTGCCTTCAACGAGGCGTTCGCCTCGACGGTTGAAGACGAAGGCGTGTTGCGCTGGCTGGCCGCATCAGGGCGAACCGGTGAGCTTGAGGCATGGCAGCAGCAGCGGCGACGGGCTGCGGAATTCTCCGAACTGCTGCTCGGCGCCCGCGAACGGCTTCGCGTGCTGTATGCCAGCGGGATCCCGGCAGACGCGATGGCCCACGAGAAGCAGCAGGTGTTCGGCCGGCTGAAGCACGACTACGAAGGGCTGCGCTCGAGCTGGCAGGGGTACCCAGGCTATGACGCCTGGTTTTCGCGCACGCTCTCCAACGCTGACCTGGTGTCGACCGCGACCTATCGCCGCTGCATGCCGGGTTTCAGGCAGATGCTCAAGGCTGCCAATGGCGATCTCGAGCAGTTCTACGCCGAGGCGCGAGCGCTGTCTGCCGCACCACAGGCCGAGCGTCGTCGCGTGCTCTGCTCCGGGATCGGGTAAGGGCCAGCTGCACGCGAAAAAAACCCCGCCGGAGCGGGGTTTTTGCAGCACGCCTCCAGGGCGTTACCGGATGACGACCACCACCGTGGCATTGCCGCGACGAATCGTCAGCGCAAACGCGCTTGCATTGGTGGTGGCCTGGCGCAGCTGGTCGAGATTCGCGACCCGCGCCTGGCCGACACCGATGATCACGTCGTTGGCACGCAGGCCGGCCTGGGCAGCGGGGCTGCCCTGGGCTACGGTGGTCACGCGTACGCCTGCGGCATTGTCCGCATCGGAGAATTCCGCACCGTCGAGGCCACGATGCAGGGTTGCCGCGCTTTGCACCTGCGCGCTTTCCTGCGTGCCCACCACGGCCGTCACGCGGCGCGGCTTGCCTTCGCGCAGCAGGCCGATCTCGACCTTGTCGCCCACGCGGAGCAGGCCAATCGCATTGCGCAGCTCGGCGCCCGTCTTCACGGCGCGATTGTTCACCGACGTGATGACATCGCCCGCCTTCACGCCGGCGTTTTCCGCCGCCGAGCCTTCGACGACCTGGGACACCAGGGCCCCCTGGGCATCGGCGATGCCGAGGTTCTGGGCCACGTCCGGAGTCAGCGTCACGATGTTCACGCCGAGGATGCCGCGACGGACTTCGCCGAACTCGACGATCTGGTCCATGATCGCCTTGACCATGTTCGAGGGAATGGCGAAGCCGATGCCGATGTTGCCGCCACCGCCGCCGGACAGGATGGCGCTGTTGACGCCGACCAGTTCACCACGGAGATTGACGAGCGCACCGCCTGAATTGCCCGGGTTGATCGAGGCATCCGTCTGGATGAAATCCTCGTAGCCATCACGGCTGATGCCCGAGCGGCCAAGGCCGCTGATGATGCCGGACGTCACCGTGTGCTGCAGTCCGAACGGGTTGCCGATCGCCACCACGAAATCGCCGACCTCGGCCTTCGCGGAATCCGCGAGCGGCATGGCAGCGAGGTTGTTCGCGCCCACCTTCAGCAGCGCGACGTCCGAGCCCGCATCCGCACCGACGACTTCCGCCTTGAGCGAACGGTTGTCGAACAGCGTCACGGTGATTTCAGTGGCGTTCTCGATCACATGGGCGTTCGTGATGATGTAGCCATTGCGGGCATCGACAATGACCCCGGATCCCGCGCTCTGGAATTCGCGCTGCCGCGGGGCCTGCTCGGGAGCCTCGAAGAAGCGGCGGAAGAACGGATCCTCGAGGAGGGGATTGTTCTGCCGGGACTGCGCCTGCACGGTGCCCTTCGTCGCGATGTTCACGACCGAAGGCGACACTTTCTTCAGCATCGGAGCGAGTGAAGGCACCGGCGTGCCACCTACGGCGGCCGGCAGCTGGGCGCCGGCAACCGAGCACCAGAGGAGCGCGGCGGCAATCAGGGTTCGGGGAGCGTACTGACGCATTGAGGGGCGATCCTTTGGCTGGTGAAGTGCCGGGAGAGTTCTATGGTTGCCCGCATTCTAGCGGACGGCAAGGCGCGAAAGCGGCGCTGGCCGGCAGCTCGGAAGACTGCAACCCGCAAGGTTTAGTTCCAGCAGGCGCACGGGCCCGGCGAAGTCTTCAAGGAACAAACTGTGCATGACCGGTGGATACGCTGTGGGCCGGCTGTGCCTGCCTGTGCAACACTACATGTTGTGGGGTTGAACGACCTGAGGGATTACCGGATTGTGCTGCTGGCGGTGGGTTATTTCTCATGAGAATTACATAAAACGCTGATATTTATAGAGTAAATTGGCGATTTCCGGCGGAATAAATTTCTTGACAGTCCTTGACCGAGAAGAATACGGTTACGCCCCTGACACAACATATTGTGTGCCGCGACCGACTAACTCAAACGTCCGGTCCGGTCTGCACAGCCCCTTACAGGCACGCTGGCAACGTGTTACGTCAGAAGGGAGCCTTGAGGTCCCGGGCCGTTGCCCGTGCGGCTTCCGGGTGAAGAATTTTTCGAGACAAGAGGGCGACCGCGAAATTCCTTGAACCAGTCAAGGGTGCCGCGGGGATCCCCTTCAGGAGTGTCGCACCGGCATGAAGACCGCAATCAAGCTCGAGCCCATGGACGTCAACAGCATCTCCTTCCAGGAAGCATCACTCGACATCTGGGACAAGAAGTACCGCCTCACCGCGAAGGACGGTACTCCCATCGACGACACGATGGACGACACCTACAAGCGCGTGGCCCGGGCGCTGGCGGATGTCGAGAGCGAAGAGTTGCGTGAATCCTCGTACGAACAGTTCGTCTGGGCCTTGCGGAAAGGGGCCATCCCCGCCGGCCGCGTCACGTCCAACGCCGGCGCGCAGGAACACAAGCCGGCCACCTCGACGATCAACTGCACGGTGTCGGGCACCATCGTCGATTCGATGGACGACATCCTGGCCAAGGTGCACGAGGCCGGCCTGACGCTGAAGGCGGGCTGCGGCATCGGCTATGAGTTTTCGACCCTGCGGCCCAGGGGTGCCTACGTCTCGGGTGCCGGCGCCTACACGTCGGGCCCGCTGTCGTTCATGGATATCTACGACAAGATGTGCTTCACCGTGTCGTCCGCCGGTGGCCGCCGCGGGGCGCAGATGGGCACGTTCGATATCGGTCATCCGGATGCGATGGATTTCATCCGCGCCAAGCGCGAAGCCGGGCGCCTGCGCCAGTTCAACCTGTCGCTGCTCGTCACCGACGAGTTCATGCAGGCCGTGAAGGCGGATCGCGACTGGGTGCTGGCCTTCCCGCTGCCGCAGAAGGAAGCCGAAGGCGTGGATCTCGACGACACCACGAAGTTCGTCTGGCGGGAATGGCCGACGACGCGCGGCTATGTGGCCAATGACGCGGGACTCGTGTGCTGCCGCGTCTACAAGACGCTGCCGGCGCGGCGGATGTGGGACGTCATCATGTCCTCCACGTACGATTTCGCGGAGCCGGGCTTCGTGCTGATCGATCGCGTCAACGAGATGAACAACAACTGGTGGTGCGAGAACATCCGCGCGACCAACCCGTGCGGCGAGCAGCCTTTGCCCCCGTACGGCTCGTGCCTGCTGGGTTCCCTGAACCTGACCCGCTTTGTCGTCGAGCCCTTCACCGAAACTGCCCGGTTCGACTGGGAAGAGTTCCGCAAGGTGGTGAAGGTGTTCACCCGCATGCTGGACAACGTGGTGGAGATCAACGGCCTGCCGCTCGGCCAGCAGCGTGACGAAATCACCCGCAAGCGGCGCCATGGCATGGGATTCCTCGGCCTTGGGTCGTCGATAACCATGCTCGGCATGCGCTATGGCTCCAGGAAGTCCGTGGCCTTCACGCAGAACGTCTCCCGGGAAATGGCGATCGCCGGCTGGGAAGCTGCCCTCGATCTCGCCCGCGAAAAGGGTCCTGCGCCGATCATGCTCGAAGAGTTCGAGGTAACCGGCGAAATGCTGCGCAAGCGCCCGGAGATGGCGCGTGACGGCTGGCGCCTGGGCCAGAAGGTCCCGGGCCGCATCCTGCATTCCCGCTACAGCCGCTACATGCAGCGCGTCGCCGAGTCCGCTCCCGATCTCGTGGACGAGCTGGCTGAAGTGGGCGCCCGCTTCACCCATCACAGCTCCATCGCGCCGACCGGCACGATCTCGCTGTCGCTCGCCAACAATGCGTCGAACGGCATCGAGCCCTCGTTTGCCCATCACTATTTCCGCAACGTGATCCGCGAGGGCAAGAAGTCCAAGGAGAAGATCGACGTCTTCTCATTCGAACTGCTGGCGTACCGCGAGCTGGTGAATCCGCGGGCGATGCCGGGTTCCACGGTTCCGGGCGAGCAGTTGCCGGACTATTTCACGACGGCGGATGACGTGACGCCGCGCGAGCACGTCGATATCCAGGCCGCTTCGCAGCTGTGGGTGGATTCGTCGATCTCGAAGACGGCGAACGTGCCGACGAACTTCGACTACGAGGAGTTCAAGGACATCTACATGTACGCCTACGAGCAGGGCCTCAAGGGCTGCACGACATTCCGGTTCAATCCGGAAGCGTTCCAGGGCGTGCTGGTGAAGGAAGAAGACCTCAAGAACACAACGTATGTGTTCACGCTGGAAGACGGCACCGAGGTCAAGGCGAAGGGCGACGAGGAGATCGAGTACGACGGCGAGAAGCACACCGCCGCGAACCTCTATGACGCCCTTAAGGAAGGCTATTACGGCAAGTTTTAGGTAAACATAGAGGGATCGGACTCCTGTCACGATCCCTCGGGCAATCGGCAGAAAGCGTGGTTTTTGCCGATTGCTCGCCACCTCCGGCGGCGGGTACGTCCATGTACCTGAATGGAACCTGGGTGGCCACTTGATCGAGTATGTTCATTGTCAGCGAGTCGCACCAAGGGCCGCAGGAAACCATTCATGAAAATCGACGCGAAGATCGTCAAGTACAAGGTCGAAAAGCCGGCGGAGAAGGGCAGCGAGAAGCCCGTGGTCGAGGCAGTCCGCCCAAAGGAAGCCAACGTCATCTGGATGCACGAGAAGCTCGAGCGTCCGGAAGTGCTGATCGGCTCGACGTACAAGATCAAGACCCCCGTCTCCGATCATGCGATGTACGTGACGATCAACGACATCGTCCTGAACGAAGGCACCGAGCACGAGCAGCGCCGGCCCTTCGAGGTCTTCATCAACTCGAAGAACCTCGATCACTTCCAGTGGATCGTCGCGCTGACGCGCATCATTTCCGCCGTCTTCCGCAAGGGGGGCGACGTGACCTTCCTGGTCGACGAGCTGAAGGCCGTTTTCGATCCGCGCGGCGGCTACTGGCAGACCGGCGGCAAGTTCATGCCCTCCATCATTGCGGAGCTTGGTTATGTTATCGAGAAGCACCTGCAGACCATCGGCCTGCTGAAGCGCCCCGAGATGGACGAGCACCGCAAGAAGCTCATCGACGAGAAGAAGGCCGAGTTCGATGCCCGCAGCAAGCAGCAGGATGCCTTCGCCGCCGGCCATTTCCCTGAAGGCGCACAGCTGTGCCTCAAGTGCAGCACGGCCGCGGTCGTCATGATGGACGGCTGCATGACCTGCCTGTCCTGCGGCGATTCGAAGTGCGGGTAACGCGCATTCGGTTTCCGTTCCGCTGATCGATCCGGGCTGTCCGGGCAGCCCGGATCTTTCTCAGGCGCCTGCGCGCGGCTTGAGAACTTCATCACACCCCCGAGTTGACATATCTTGCCTCGGGCGGCCAAACCGCTTAGAAATCAGTGCAACTCCTTCGGTTCTCCGGGCATCCCAGGATCATGAAGCTTCGTCTCCATTCGCTGGGCTTTGCGCTCATGCTCTTCAGCTTCCTGCCGCTCCCCGGACTCGCGGCGTCGGACAGCGCGTTCGTGCGGCCTGCCGAACTGGATCGGGACGTGGTCTTCTGGCGTCGTGTCTACAGCGAAGTATCGACGGATGGCGGCTTCGTTCATGACAACGAGCGCCTCGACGTCGTGTACGAGATCATGGGTTTTCCAGCCGATCTGTCACCCGCCCGGCGCACGCAACGGATCGACGATGCGAAGGACCGGGTCGTCCGCGCACTGCGCAAGCTCGGGAGCCGTGATCCCGGCGAGCTGACCGCAGAGGAAATCCGCATCCGCGACCTGTGGCCGCAGAACACCTCGCGTGCCACTTTCACGGAATCCGCCGAGAGGGTGCGTTTCCAGCTCGGCCAGTCGAACCGGTTCCGCGAAGGGCTGGTGCGGTCGGGCGCATGGATGCCGAGCATCCGGGCCACGTTTGCAAGACAGGGGTTGCCCCGCGAGCTGGCGGCCCTGCCCCATGTCGAATCCTCGTTCAATACCTACGCCTACTCGAAGGTGGGTGCGGCCGGCATGTGGCAGTTCATGCGCAGCACGGGTCGCCGCTACCTGCGCATCGACAACGTCGTCGACGAGCGTCTCGATCCGTACAAGGCGACCGAGGCGGCCGCACAGTTCCTCGAGCAGAACTACGCCGTGCTGGGTTCGTGGCCGCTGGCGCTGACAGCCTACAACCACGGTGCGGCAGGCATGCGTCGCGCCAGGCAAGCGGTGGGCACCGACGATATTGCCACCATCGTGCGCAACTACCGCAGCCGGACCTTCGGTTTTGCATCCCGCAATTTCTACGTCGCTTTTCTCGCGGCCCTCGAGATCGACTCGAATCCGGAACGTTTCTTCGGCGCCATCGAGCGGGATCCGCAGGACTCAAGCCGGGCGACGGTGCTGCCCGAGTACATGCCGATGCGCAGCATCGTTGGCGCGCTGGGCGTCGACATGGAAGTCATGCAGCGGTTGAACCCGTCGTTGTTGCCCGCAGTATGGAACGGCAGCCGGCATGTGCCGCGCGGCTACGAAATCAGGGTGCCAGCGCATCTCGACCTGCAGGCGGCACTGGCGCGTGTCCCGGGCAGCCAGCGTTTCGATGGCCAGGTCGCTGATACGCGGCATGAAGTCAGGCGCGGCGAGTCGCTGTCGGTCATCTCGTCCCGGTACGGCGTGCCCTTGAGCACGCTCGCCGAGCTCAATGGGCTTGGAAGGCCGTACACGATTCGCGCAGGCCAGATACTGGTGTTGCCGGACAGGAAGGCGACTCAACCCGGCCCGGCCCTGGTCGCGACTCCAGCGCCGGCGGTTACTGCTCCGGACGGGAGCGCAGAACGCTACGTCGTGAGGCGAGGCGATACCCTCTCGAAAATCGCGGGACGCCACGGCCTGACCGAAGACCAGCTCATGGAGCTGAACAGCATTCGCGAACGCAACTACCTCTACGAAGGCCAGGTCCTCTCGATCACGCAGGCCGCAAGCAGGGCCGATGCCCCGAGTTCCGCTGCCGTGGTGCAGGCGGTAGTGGAGGTTGCCTCGGCACCGACTGGTCCCACCGCCGCCACCGAAGCAGCTGAACCGACTTCTGCCGGCGAGGCGGACGCACTGGGACCCACGCTGGTGCCAGGGGTGCAGGCCGCGGTATCCGCCGATCCCAGCGACTATTCGGTCGGGACGGACGACTCGATCCGGGTCGAGGCCGCCGAGACGCTGGGACACTACGCAGACTGGCTGGGAGTGCGCGCAGCGGATCTCCGCAGCCTGAACCGCATGCGACCGGCCGCTCCCGTCGTCATCGGACGGCGGCTCAGGCTCGATTTCTCGAAGGTGGCGGCGCGCGAGTTCGAGGACAAGCGCACCACGTATCACAGGCAATTGCAGGAGACGTTCTTCGCCGAGTACCGCATCGTCGGCAGCGAGATGCACATCGTGCGCTCCGGCGAATCGATCTGGGTTCTCGCGCAGCGCAAGTACAACGTGCCGATCTGGCTGCTCAGGCAGTACAACCCGGACGTGGACTTGGGGGACGTGCGTCCTGGCACCGAACTCGTCATTCCGCATCTCGAAGCCGTGGCGAACGGAGCGCAGGCTTCATGAGGCGGGCCCTGCTGCTTGCGGTCAGCGCGGTGTGGCTGCAGGGTTGCCTGACGCTGCAGGCCTATGAGGGCCGGCGATTGCCCGCCGATTCGGTGGCGCGCGTACAGGGCGACTACAAAATGCGCGCCGGTGCGCCCATCTCGTTCCTCCTGAGGCAGGTGGACGGCGTCGAGGTGGACGTGCGTTACAGCGCGGTCGATCTCCTCCCTGGCGTCCATACGCTGCTCGTGGACTGCATGCTGGCTGGAACAACGGGCAGCCGGCACCGGTTGCAGGTCGACCTGGTGGCAGACCGTCGCTACGTGATTGCCGGGGAGACGGCTCCTGGCAATCGCGAATGCACGGACGTCCGGCTGCTCGCGGTATTCTGATGAAAGGCACCCGATGACTTGCGACCGTCGCCAAACGGCGTCGCTCATGCCGGCTGCGCACCTGTCTATAATCCCGGAACGTATGGTCAACCGAAACCGCGGCGCGCAGCCGCTTCTCGCCGCAGGTCTCTGGGTCGCCCTGCTCGGGTTCCTGTCGGGTAGTGCCGCCGTTCGTGCAGACACGGCTGACGCACCGGACCTGACAGCTGCCGCGGCAACGGATTTCGGTCTACCTGCCGTCGACAACATCGTTGTCCGCAAGGGCGCCCGCCGGATGTACCTCATGCGGCAGGGCGAGGTGCTGCGTGAATACCGGATCGCCCTCGGCTTGAGTCCCACCGGACACAAACAGCGGGAAGGCGACTTCCGCACACCCGAAGGCAAGTACCGGCTCATCCGCCGGAATCCCCGCAGCGAGTATTTCCTGTCGCTCGAAGTGTCCTACCCCAACGAGGCGGACATTGCGCGTGCCAGGCAGGCGGGCGTGAGTCCCGGCGGGCTGATCATGATCCACGGACTGCCCAACACGCCCCGCAAGACCCTGGACTACTACCGCACCAATGACTGGACCGATGGCTGTATCGCGGTGTCGAACTCCGACATGGTGGAGATCTGGATGATGACGCCGCCGAATACCCCCATCGAGATCCAGCCGTGAGCCAGGCGACTCCGGCGCCTACTTCTGTTTCCATTACGCAGGTTGATCCCGAAGACCTCGTCGACGCGCGGGTGTCGCCCACCGGCAGCCTCGAGAACCTCTCGCAACGCGAGGTCAACCAGCTGCTCTCGGCGGGGAAGGGCGGCATCTACCAGTTGTTCCGCCGCTGCGCACTCGCCGTCCTGACTTCCGGCGCCGAGATCGACGATGCGAAGGCGCTCTTCGAGAAGTACCGTGATTTCGACATCCGGATCGGGCGGCAGGCCTGGGGCGTGAAGCTCGACCTCCGCAATGCACCGGCCGGTGCGTTCGTCGACGGGCAGATGATCCGCGGCATCAAGGAACACCTGTTTGCGGTGCTGCGCGACATCATCTACATCCACGACGCGGTGATCGGCAGCGGGCGCTTCGATCTTGGCGACCCCGGCAGCATCACGAACGCGGTCTACCACATCCTCCGCAATGCCCGCATCCTCGACCAGAAAAGCGGTGCGAACCTGGTCGTGTGCTGGGGTGGACATTCCATCTCCGAGGTCGAGTACGACTACACGAAGAAGGTAGGCTACGAACTGGGCCTGCGGGGCATGAATGTCTGCACTGGCTGCGGCCCGGGCGCGATGAAAGGCCCCATGAAGGGCGCGACGATCGGCCATGCGAAGCAGCGCATCCGCGACGGCCGCTACATCGGCATGACCGAGCCCGGGATCATCGCGGCGGAACCGCCGAACCCGATCGTCAACCAGCTCGTCATCATGCCGGACATCGAGAAGCGGCTGGAGGCGTTCGTGCGCACGGGGCACGGCATCATCGTCTTCCCGGGTGGCGCCGGCACCGCCGAAGAAATCCTGTACCTCCTCGGCATCCTGCTCGATCCGGAGAATGCGGATCAACCCTTGCCAGTGGTCTTCACCGGACCGGCGTCGGCGGCCGACTATTTCCGCCAGATCGATGCCTTCATCGGTGCGACCCTGGGCGAGAAAGCCCGGCAACGGTACTCCATCGTCATCGCCGACCCGGCCCAGGCAGCGCGACTGATGGTGCAGGGACTGGAAGCGGTCCGCCACAACCGCCGGAACCGCAGCGACGCCTACAATTTCAACTGGCTGCTGCGCATTCCGCCCGAATTCCAGCATCCGTTCGACGCCACGCACGAGGCGATGTCGCGACTCGAGCTGCGCCGCGACATGGAGCCGCACCAGCTTGCCGCGACGCTGCGGCGGGCGTTTTCCGGGATCGTTGCCGGCAACGTGAAGGAAAGTGGCATCCGCGCCATCGAGGAGTTCGGCCCGTTCGAACTCAAGGGCGATCGCGCCATCGTCGAATTGCTGGATGGACTGCTCACCGCATTCGTCGCCCAGCGGCGCATGAAGCTCGCCGCCGAGTACCGGCCCTGCTACCGCCTCGTTTCGTGAGCACCGTTCCCGTCCGCTATCGCTTCGAGTTGCCGGACGGGCAGGAACACCGGTTTGCGCTCGAGCTCGACCGGGATACCGCGCTGCTGGCTTCCCCCGCGATGGCGGAGCCACCGGACTGGACGCGGCTCGAATTCCACCAATGCCGCAGCTGTCCGCTCAAGCCCGACAAGGACGCTCGCTGTCCCGCCGCGCTGCACCTGGCGGGGGTCATCGACCGGTTTACGGATCTCGTTTCCTACGACCAGGTGCGCGTGGTGGTGGAGACGGACGAGCGGGCAGTCAGTGCGCAGCTCTCCGCCCAGCAGGGACTGGCTTCCCTCATCGGCTTGATCATGGCCTCGAGCGGGTGCCCCCGTACGGCGGTTTTCCGGCCAATGGCGCGCTTCCACCTGCCGTTTTCGAGTGAAACGGAAACCGCCTACCGGGTGGCCTCCATGTACCTGATGGCCCGGCATTTCGCGGGTGATTCGGCCGGCGCACCCGGGCTGGGCGGGCTGCACGACATCTACGAGGGCCTGCACGCGGTCAACAAGGGGATGGCACAGCGGCTCAGGGCGGCGAGCCGGCAAGACGCGATCGTCAATGCCATCGTCCTGCTGGATGTCCTGGTGACGCTGGTACCGACCGCGATCGAAGAGCTGCTCGAGGAGATCAGGCCGGCTTTCGCGGCGCTGCTGCGCGAGGGCTGACCTGCCTGGAATTCGCCCCGACAATCACCCCTGACAATCGTCATTTAACACGTAATCGGCGATGCCCGTCGCACTCCACTGCAGGCACCGGGGCGATGTGATGCAGTTCCTCACCTGAAGCGAGCCCACGTGCGTAGCGTGCAATCGTCACGCAACTTCCTTCACCGAGTAGAGGCCCATGGCCGACCGCAAGTCTGACGATCCCGACGCTCCCCCGGCCTCGCGCATCTGGAGAGGGGACGCCGGCGCCAATCAGAAGATCCCTGCGAACTCATCAGGCCGGGAACGCTGGGACGGCCAGCGCAACTGGCTGAATCGCGCCCCTCCCTCCAATGCCCGGCATGCCGCGATCACCGGATCGCTGCACAGCTGGACGAGCTACAAGAGCTGGGCCGATCGCGTCAAGAACAGCTGGGACAAGGACAAATAACCGGGAGGCCGGGCTTCAGGATACCGGCAGTCTCTCGAACGGTTCGCCGCTGGTCGCCGGCAGCGACCCTTCCGAATACACCCGCGCCCGCGACAGCAGATTGACCGCCGTTCCCCTGGGCGTGCGGCTGGCCAGCCACTCGAGCAGGGTCGTCCATTGCTCCAGGTCCTCCACGACCTGCCCGGGCTTCATCTCGAATATCCCGAGCCCCGATTCCGCCGCGCGGATGTAGGCCTGCGAGTCCCTGAGCGTGGCCACCACCGGTATCTTGAGTGCTTCCAGGAAGCGCATCAACGACCCAAAGACGAGCGTGTGTTTTTTCACCCGGTTTGCGATCACACCGATCCGCTGTTCGGCGCGCGGAATCTTGGCGACCAGCAGCAGGTTGGAAATGCAGCGTGAAGCGGCGTGAATGTCGATGTCAGACGGCAGTACGGGCACCAGGATCGCCGTGGCCTGGTTGGTGAGATCCGGCATCGCCTGGGCTGCCAGTGCCGCCGGGGTGTCGATGACCACGCGGCGGCTGTCCGCGGGGATGCGCAAGGCGAAAGTGCGGGTAACCCGCGAATTCCGTTCGAAGGCCGCAATGCCGTGGATCGGCGGGCTGGTGGCTTCCCGCTTGCGCACCCAGCGGATGCTCGACCCCTGGGGATCGAAGTCCATCAAGGTGGGCCTGTAGCCCTCCACCGCGAAATGGCTGGCGAGATTGGTCGCGATCGTGGTCTTGCCTGAACCGCCCTTGGGGTTCAGGACCACGATTCTCCGCAGCGGTTCGGCGGCCGGTGTTTCCGGTGTGTTCGCTGGCGGGTTCACGATTGGACTTGAGCCTACGCAGGGGGGGAGCGCCATGCAAGCAAGCAGCCGCGTTCGTGCCACCGGGTCGGGCTGCGGCAAACCCCGAATCGCAGCGATTCTGTGATGGGTCGCAGCTTGCGCGGACTTTGTCGTGAGACTGCTCACGCCGGTGCGGGCGCCGCTTCGCTAGATTTTCATCGTCCTTGAAGTGCAAGCCTCCTCCGCTACCGGACCCGACATGGAAATCTTCCTCCAGCTGCTCGATGAGATCGACGACGCCGTCGCGCTGCTGCGTTCCGCCTGGCCCCGTTTGCTGGGCCTGATGCTGGCGTTCTCGCTGCTGCTCGCGACGGGTTTTGGCTTCCTCCACTATCCCCGCCTAGGCTTGCCGCTCGGAGCAGCGGTACTCAGCGCCGTCCTATTCGAGCGTTTGCGCCGCCGCCACCGGGTCGATCCTTCGCCTGCCGAGCGGTAGCTCCCTGCGCCACCCGCGCTTGAGGTGGCCTCTCCCTCCGAGTTCTGCTTGAATGCCGACCCCCGGGCCGTGGCATGCCTTGAATCGGCATTGCCCGCCCCGACCCATGGATGCTCTCCCTGGGAAGTTCAAGCCGGAGACTGACGATGACGACCGATACCGCAACCGCTGCCAGCCCCCAGAAGAAAACGCTCGGGTTCCAGGCCGAGGTGAAGCAGCTTCTCAGGCTGATGATCCATTCGCTCTACAGCCACAAGGAAATCTTCCTCCGCGAGCTCATTTCCAATGCCTCGGACGCCTGCGACAAGCTCAGGTTTGCCGCGCTGGCGGATCCGGCCCTGCTGGGAACGGAAGCAGGGCTTGCGATTACGCTCGAAGCGGATGCGGCGAACGGCACGATCACGCTGACGGACAACGGCATTGGCATGAGCCGGCAGGAGGCCATCGATCACCTCGGCACGATTGCACGTTCGGGGACGGCGGAGTTCCTGGGCCGCCTGACCGGCGACCAGAAGAAGGATGCCCAGCTGATCGGCCAGTTCGGCGTCGGGTTCTATTCGTCATTCATCGTCGCGGACCGCGTCGAAGTCTTCTCGCGCCGCGCGGGCCTGCCTGCGAGCGAGGGAGTGTACTGGGAGTCCCGCGGTGAAGGCGAGTTCGCCGTCGAACCGATCGAGCGTCCGGAGCGCGGCACGAAGATCGTCCTGCACCTGAAGGAGGGCGAGCGCGAACTGGCGGAGGATTTCCGCCTTCGTTCCCTGGTCCGTCGCTATTCCGATCACATCGCCTTCGCGGTTCGCATGCGCAAGGCGCCAGCGCCGGAAGGGGAAGCGGACGCGGGTTTCGAGACGGTAAATCACGCCCAGGCGCTGTGGACCCGGTCGCGCAACGACCTCAAGGACGATGACTACCGCGAGTTCTACAAGCACATCACGCACGATTTCAGCGAGCCGCTGGCCTGGACGCACAACAAGGTCGAAGGCGCCAGGGAATACACCAGCCTGCTCTACGTGCCGGGCCGCGCGCCTTTCGATCTCTGGCAGCGCGATGCCTCCCGTGGTCTCAAGCTGTACGTGCGTCGTGTATTCATCCTCGACGATGCCGAACAGTTCCTGCCGTCCTACCTGCGGTTCGTCAAGGGCGTCATTGATTCGGCGGACCTCCCGCTCAACGTCTCGCGCGAGATGCTGCAGGACGACGCTGCCATCGAAACCATCCGCAGCGCCATCTCGCGCCGCGTACTCGACCTGCTGGCGAAGCTGGCGAAGGACGAACCGGAGAAGTACGCGACGTTCTGGAAGGAATTCGGCAACGTCCTGAAGGAAGGCCCTGTCGAGGACCATGCCAACCGCGAGCGGATCGCCAAGCTGCTGCGCTTTGCCAGCACGCAGGGTGCTGCGACCGGCGAAGCCCAGACGGTTTCACTCGAGGACTATGTCGGCCGCATGAAGGCCGGACAGGAGTCGATCTACTACGTCATCGCCGACAGCCCGGCGGCGGCGCGCACCAGCCCGCATCTCGAAGTCCTCAGGCAGAAGGACATCGAGGTCCTGCTGCTTTCCGATCGGGTCGATGAATGGCTGATGGATCATTTCCGCGAGTTCGAGGGCCGGAAGTTGCGCAACATCGCGCGGGGCAACCTCGATCTGTCCGCCGTGCAGACCGAAGAGGAAAAGAAGGCACAGGAATCGCTGGCCGGCGAGTACTCGGCGCTGGTGGAGCGATTGCAGAAGGCGCTGGCTGCCCACGTCGACAGTGTGCGGGTCACTTCGCGGTTGACCGATTCGCCCGCCTGTCTGGTGCTCGGCGAGTACGACATGGGAGCCCAGATGCGGCGGATCCTGGAAGCTGCCGGCCAGAAGGCGCCGGCGTCGAAGCCGTCCCTCGAGATCAATCCGGCGCATCCGCTGCTCGCGCGCCTGGCGGCCCTGTCCGATGGCGAGGACTTCTCCGACCTGTCGTTGCTGCTGTTCGAGCAGGCGACCCTGGGAGATGGCGGCCAGCTGCCCGATCCGGCAGCCTTCGTCCGGCGGCTGAACCGGCTGCTGTTTGCTGCTTGAGCGCGAGGGGGACCGGGGAAATGGCCAGAACAGGGATTCTTGCAGCGCTGGCAGCGGGTACAACCCTGCTCGCCGGCTGTGCGCAGAACGAACCGGCGGCTGTGAGCGATCCTGCGGCGGCTGCCGCTTCCTGGGCTGCCATCACGGAGCTGCAGGCGACCGACGTCAAGGAAGGAACCGGGGCAGAAGCGATGCCGGGCTCGGGCGTGGAAGTCCACTACGATGGCTGGCTCTATGACCCTGCCGCTGCCGATCATCGGGGCGAAAAATTCGACAGCTCGCGCGAGCGCGGGAGGCCGTTCCGCTTCCGCATCGGGTCCGGCATGGTGATCAAGGGATGGGATCAAGGCGTGACCGGCATGAAAACCGGCGGCCGTCGCGAACTCGTGATTCCTGCAGCCCTGGGGTATGGAGACCGGGGCGCGGGCGGCGGCGTCATTCCGGCGGGTGCAGCGCTCGTATTCGATATCGAACTGCTGCAGGTCGAGTGAACTGCGGAGTGCAGCTCACTGTTCCGGGACGTCCCGCCAGATGGAGGTGGTGTTGAGGGGCGAGGACAGTACCAGCGTCGCATCGATGTCCGTGCGCTCGAAGCCATAGACCTCATAGAGCGATTCGAAGGCGCTCTCCGGTGTCTGCGCCTTGATCTCGTCCAGCGTCACGCGACGGGTGGCGATCTCCGCCATGCGCATCACCGCAACGTCCCGGGTGCCCGCGATGATGACGAACTGGCTGCCGTCGGGGCCGGCAAACGTCGAGAAGTACCCGTAGTCGCGGTACTTGAGGCGGCCCTGGACAGAGCCCACGTCGCTGACGTACGCGGCGCCCGTCGTACTGTCGTAGAGTTCATCGAACGACTCGCCGGTCATGAGCCGCGAGCCGGCGAAGACGATTTCCCGCAGCGTGCCCATGCCGCTGAAGAATCCCACGTAGACGACATGGCCTGACTTCAGCACCTCGGCATTCACGTCCGACGCCATGATCACGCGGACGCGGCGATTGGCGGCTGCAAGCAGCGGCATGATGTCGCGCAGGGCGTACGCGCTCGCCGTCGGCAGGTACGACATGTTGAGATCCTGGTACCGGTCTGCAAAGTGGGGATCCCGCTGCAGCGTGCGATCGAAGTCCGCGCGGGAGTTGATCCCGAAATCCCGCACGAGCCGCGTCACGGACAGGAATTCGTCCACTTCACCGAAGATGTAGTAGTCGCCGACCACGACATGGATCGGCAGCTCGTCGTCGAGCAGCGGCGCCCACACGCTGCTGTCGCGTACTTCTCGCAGGGGATCGACAGCCTGCCCCATCTGCAGCGGGCCAGTCAGCACCAGACCCACGTTGACGATCAATGACACCGCGAGGAGCGCGGCCCCCCAGCCAGGCCATCGCGGCCTGTCGGGCGCGGCTGCGGGTTCGTCAACCACCACCGCTGCAAGCGGTGCGACTGCCAGCCGATACTCGCCGCGAGGAATGATGATGCGGTGCGTTTCCTGCCTGCCCGGCCCGGCATAGAACTCTTCCAGCTTGCGGCGCAGCTTGTGGACGTACACACGCACCACGGCATCCTGCGAGACATCGAACGTGTCACTGCGACCGAAGGCATCGATCGCGACGTCGATTTCCTTCGGGACCTTGCCGTGCACGGAGCACTCGATGAGGAAATCGAACAGCCGCTGCGTGAGGCTCGAGCGCCCGAGTATGCCGCTTGCGCGGATTCGTTCAGCCAGGGGCTTCAGGGTCTCTGCCTCGGTCATCTGTGCACGTTAAAGGCTGTTTACGCGGGCTGCGGAAGTCCTCATGGCGCGCGAGTTTAACGTGAAGTAACGTACATAAAAACAAAGATATGCAAAGACGCTGGACAGCCCTTCCGGCTCCCCCGCAGCATGCGCACAAGGTGGGGTGGAGGCTCGAGAGCAGACTCCCTGCAAGCTTCGGCAATTCAAGCCCTTAACGTTAAGAATGCCTGCCCCAAACCGTAACCAGCTGCAGCTCAGCGGCGGTCTGCCGCACGATCGAACAACCATGTCGTCCACGCGGCTTCCAGGGGGTTTTCCCATGCGGGTCATCGCCCTTGTCGGTTCTCTCGGCTACCTGGCCTCGGCCGGCGCCCAGGATTTCGGGGCGCCCCTCGAGCAGCAGCTTGAGTCCCTTGAGTACAGGATCGAATCCGCGACCGGCGCGGAACGGCCGCTCGATGTCCTCGCGGCGCTGGATTACTACCGCGTCACCCGGCTGCCTGAAGACGCCCTTCCGCAGGCAGCACTGCTGGCGGAAAGCCGGGCTGCCGCCGCGACCGACGATCCACGCCGGGCCCTGCGTGCACTTGATGCCTATCTCAGGAAAGCGTCGCCTGACGATCCGGCCCGGGCGCTGCGTCCGGAGTACGAGCAGCAAGCGGCCGTTGCCGAAGCAGCTGCAACGGCAAGGCAGCGCGATGACGATCTGCGCCGCGAGCAGGCGATCCAGGAACACAAGCCTCCCGCCGTGATCGTGCAGCTCGTCGATGACATGGTGCGCATCCCGGGCGGCATCTTCCTGATGGGCAGCCAGTCGCGCCTGCGTGCGGACACGGACGAGAAGCCGGTGCACACGGTGCGCGTCAAACCCTTCCGGCTGGCGAAGTACGAAGTCACCTTCGAGCAGTACGACCTGTTCGCGCGCACGACGGGGCGACCGCTGCCGCAGGATGGCGGCTATGGCCGCGACCAGCATCCGGTTGGCAACGTGAGCTGGGAAGATGCGAAAGCCTTCACTGAGTGGCTGACGAAGATCACGGGCCTGAACTTCCGCCTGGCCTCCGAGGCCGAGTGGGAATACGTGGCCAGGGCAGGGACCAAGACCGACTACCCGTGGGGAGATACCTTCGATCCTGACTATGCCAACGGGCCCGAGACCGGGGGGCGCGACCAGTGGGTGGGGCCCGCTCCGGTAGGGCAGTTCCCCGCGAATCCCTTCGGCGTGCACGACATGATCGGCAACGTCTGGGAGTGGGTGCAGGACTGCTACCGCGGCGACTATGTCGGAGCCCCTTTCGATGGCACGGCCGACGATCGGGAAGACTGCACGAATCGCATCTTCCGCGGCGGCTCGTTCTACAGCTTCACCAAGTACATGCGCACGTCCTATCGCGCCGCCGACGGCTCGACCAGGGGCAACATCACCCAGGGGTTCCGCGTCGCGGAGGATTGAGCCGCGCTACTGCGGCAGCAGCTCGTAGAATCCCGCGACCTTGAGCTGCACGACCAGCGGTTCATCGCTGTCGTTGCGCAGATACCAGCCATGAATGCCCGTGAAGGGCGCGGTCAGGACCCCACGCTCCGTCGCGCCCGTCGCCTTGCGGTAGAACATGAGATCGCCGGCGCCATTCACAGGCTCGGTGTGGCCGTGGAATTCGGCGTACAGCAGCTTCGGATCCTTGAGCTCGGCGTCCCACTGATAGACGATCGAGTCGCCCTGGTTGAGCCCAAGCTTGTATTCGAGCTCGCCACCGCCTTCCAGGCGAATGTCGATGACGTCATTGCGGTAGTCCGTCCTGTACTCCCGGAAAATCCCGTCAGGGAGCGCCATCTCGTTCCATTTCACTTGGCTCAAGGCGGTACCCGCCAGCGCGAGACTGCCAATCACGGCCACTGCCATACCACGCATGATGATTCCTCGCTGTCCGGATGTTCCGCAAAGCTCGCACACACGAAAGCCCAACCACAAGCCTTCGGGCGGGTGCGTAGATGATTGACAGGGTGATGCAACAGTCTGTCCATGGCTTTTGCATCTGGCGCCTTTGACAAGCGCAGTTTCCACTGGCTACCGAAATCAATGAGTTGGAGCTCATCGATAGCTCAAGTCGTCCGTGACCCGGGTTATCAGGGTGCGGCAAACGGTTTTGCATCCGTCTCGCCCGGCCCGGTTGACCCTCGGCCGGGTGCAGGGGGATGCGGAGGCCGTGGCAGGCCCCCTGGCCTCGCCGGTTCTCTTTTGCGGTGGCCTGGCTCTATAGTCCAGGGCATGGCTGTCGAAAGCACTTCCTTGGGTCACGACCCGCGCTGCGGCCGCGATTTCCTTGGGGAACACCACGAACGCAACGAGCAGCGCACCTGGTGGGTCGTCTGGCTGACGGCCGCGATGATGGTCGGCGAAATCATCGGCGGCACCCTCTACGGGTCCATGGCGCTGGTAGCCGATGGCTGGCACATGGCGACGCATGCGGCCGCGCTTGCCATTGCAGGCCTTGCCTACCGGTACGCTCGTCAGCATCGGGACGATCCCCGATTCGCTTTCGGCACGGGCAAGGTCGGCGAGCTCGCCGGTTTCGCGAGTGCCATTACGCTGGGCGTCGTTGCGCTCCTGATCGGTTGGGAGTCGTTTGGGCGGTTGCTCAATCCCCGTGTGATCGGGTTCGACCAGGCAATGGTGATCGCTGTCATCGGGCTGGTGGTCAATCTCGTG
>JANNNQ010000357.1:0-6570 GCA_031398625.1 Pseudomonadota bacterium | reverse complement strand
GCCGCGCGCGTTTCCGACTACACCGCGTTCATGTATCTCGGCGAGATCATCGAGTTCGACGAGGCTGCCAAGATCTTCACGAACCCCGGGAAGAAAGCGACGGAAGACTACATCACGGGCAGGTACGGCTAGGGAACCCCTGCTTATTCTCGAGGCTCCTTGAGCCGCAAGCGCGCCTGTTGCACGGGAGATCGATCCGATGGCGATTCTCCTCAACGCCGATCCCGCCGAGGGACACACTTCGCGCGCTCTGGACCAGGCGCTGGTCGAACTGCGCCTGCGCGTCGTGGCCATGGGTGGCCTTGTCGTGGACCAGGTGGCAACGGCGGCGCGTGCCTTGCTGGACGGTGATTCGGAGGCGGCCCGCCTCGTACTGGGTCGCGAGGAGCGCGTGAATCGCCTGGACCAGCGTGTCGACCACGAGGCGTTCCAGCTCCTTGCCCTGCACCAGCCGGTGGCCGGCGATCTGCGCATGGCGCGCACCATTTCACGCGCGACGGTCGAACTCGAGCGGGCAGGGGACGAAGCCAAGAAGATCGCGCGCTTTGCGCTGCGGCTGGGCGAAGGGGAGCCGCAAGGTCCGGTTATCGCCGTCGCCCGGTACCTGCGCCACATGGCCGATCTCTCGGTGGACATGCTGCGCAGTGCCGTCAGGGCGCTGGACGAAGCCGATGCCGCGATGGCTGCGCGGGTCGTGATGCGCGATGATGAGCTGGATCGCGAATTCCAGGCAGCGCTGCGGCAGATCCTGACGCTGATCATGGAAGACCAGCGCTACCTCAAGGCCACCATCGACACCGTGCTGGCGCTCAAGGGCCTGGAGCGCATCGGGGATCACGCGAAGAACGTCGCCGAGCAGGTGCTGTTCATGCTGAGCGGCGAGGATGTCAGGCACAAGGAAGAAAGGGGTGCAGGCTACAGGCTGCAGCCTGAGGACAAGAGTGAACCCTGAACTCGAAGAGTCTTGCCTCGCTCTCCCGCCTGTAGCCTGTAGCCTGTAGCCTGTAGCCTGTAGCCTGTAGCCCTCGCTCACGCCCTTGAATTGTGGCCGATCGTTTCGTCGCGGAGCAGCTCGTTGATGCCCACCTTGGCCCGGGTCTTCGCATCCACCCGCTTCACGATGACGGCGCAGTAGAGCCCGTACTTCCCGTTGGCCGCAGGTAGCGTTCCCGGCACGACCACTGCGCCAGCCGGCACGCGTCCGTAGAGGACTTCGTCCCGTTCGCGGTCATAGATGCGCGTGCTCTGGCCGATGAACACGCCCATGGAGATCACCGCGCCTTCCTCGACGATGACGCCCTCAACGATCTCCGACCGCGCGCCGATGAAGCAGTTGTCCTCGATGATCGTCGGATTCGCCTGCAGCGGTTCCAGTACGCCCCCCAGGCCCACGCCCCCCGACAGATGGACGTTTCGCCCCACCTGGGCGCACGATCCGACCGTAACCCAGGTATCGACCATCGTGCCTTCGCCGACGTAGGCCCCGAGGTTCACATACGACGGCATCAGGATCGCGTTCGGGGCGACATACGCGCCTTTGCGGACAATGGCCGATGGCACGACGCGAACCCCTTCGGCCCGGAAGCGGGCAGCATCGTAGGTCGAGTACTTGAGCGGCACCTTGTCGTAGAACTGCGTATAGCCGGCATCGATGACGTTGTTGTCATGCAGGCGGAACGAGAGCAGCACGGCCTTTTTCAGCCATTGGTTGACGCGCCATTCACCGTCGATTTTCTCGGCGACCCGCGCGGCGCCGTTGTCGAGGAGGGCGAGCGCCTTCTCCACTGCATCGCGGACGTCCGCAGGTGCACTTTTCGGGGTGAACTGTGCGCGTTGCTCGAACGCGGCATCGATCAGGGTAGCCAGGGCAGAGTGGGACATGGACAGGTTCTCTGGAAGCTGACGGAAGCGTCGCATTCCGCGGCGCGGCGCCGAGTATAGCGGGAGCCGTGGCCAGATCAGGCGGTCAGCAGGTATTCGCGAATCCGCCGGGCGGCAGTCACGCATTCGTCGACGCCAGCCACGAGGGAAATCCGCACGCGCCCCAGCCCCGGATTGCCGTGCTTGTTGTCGCGGGCGAGGTAGCTGCCCGGCAGGACGGTGATGTGCTGCTGTTCGAACAGTTCGCGGGTGAATCTCTCGTCATTGCCGACGTGCGGCCAGAAATAGAATCCGCCCCCGGGTTCACTGACGTCGAGCACGTCTTTCAGGAGGGGGACGACGCTGCGGAATTTCTGCCGATACAGCTCACGGTTGGCGGCGACATGGGCATCGTCGTTCCACGCCAGAACGCTGGCCAGCTGCACCGGCGGTGGCATCGCGCCGCCGTGATAGGTCCGGTAGAGCAGGAACGCCTGCAGCAGGCGGGGATCGCCTGCCACGATTCCGGAGCGCAGGCCGGGGACGCTCGAGCGTTTGGAGAGACTATGGAAGACGACGCAGCGTTCGAAGTGGTGGCGCCCGGCAGCGAGTGCCGCCTGCAGCAGGCCTGGCGGGGCCAACGCATCATCGGGATAGATGTCCGCATAGCACTCGTCGCTGGCGATGACGAAGCCGTAGCGGTCCGCGAGCGCGAGGGCTTGCTGCAGATACTCGATGCTCATCACCGTGCCCGTGGGATTTCCGGGCGTGCAGATGAACAGCAGCTGGCAGCGTTGCCAGACGGCTGCCGGGACCGCGTCGAGATCCGGGAGATAACCGTTCGCTGCCGTCGCATCGAGGAAGACGGGTTCGGCCCCGGCGAGCAGCGCTGCGCCTTCATAGATCTGATAGAACGGATTGGGCATCACGACGGCGGGGTGACCCTTTGCCGCGGAGCTGTCCAGCACCGTTTGCGTCAAGGCGAACAGCGCTTCGCGGGTCCCGTTGACAGGCAGCAGCATGGTTTCCGGTTCGAGCGCGCCGGCGGACAGGCCATAGCGACGACTGAGCGCGCCTGCTGCTGCCCGGCGCAACTCGGGAATGCCGAGCGTGGACGGATAGCTGCCGATGGTGGGCAACGCATCCGCCAGCGCCTTGAGAATGAAGTCGGGCGGCGCATGCCGTGGTTCGCCGATCGACATCGAGATGTGCGGCAGGCCGGGAGGAGGATTCGCACCGGCCAGCAGGGCACGCAGGCGCTCGAACGGATACGGCAGCAGCGTCGAGAGACGGGGATTCATCGCTGGCCCCGCGGCTAACTTCTGCGGTCGAGGGCCTCGACCAGCCGCTGCTGCAGGCGTTCGCGGGCAACCGGACCGAGCGGCCGCCCCTGGTAGTCCGAGATGTAGAAGACGTCTTCCGCGCGCTCGCCGATGGTCATGATCTTGGAGGTATGGAGGTCCACCTGCTCGGCCATGAAGACCTTGGCGACTTCGGACAGGAGTCCGGGCCGGTCGCCCGCGATGAGTTCCAGGATCGTGCGATGGTTGACGCTGTCTTCGCTGAAGTTGATCTGGGTCGAAGTGGAGAACATCCGCACCTGGCGCGGCGCCCGGCGCGTGACGGTGACGGCTACAGGAGATGTCTTGCCCAGGGTTTCGCGCAGGTCCTGCTCGAGATCCTCGATGCGGGTGCTGTCCGTCAGTTCGCTGCCGGTATCCTCGAGCACATGGTACGTGTCCAGGCTGAACTCGCCCTGGGTCGGCATGATGCGGGCGTCGACGATGCTCAAGCCCATCTGGTCGAGGAAGGCTGTGGTGCGGGCGAAGCTGAACTGCGTGTGCGGCGTGTAGGTCAGCACCGCCGTGCCGCCGCGACCGGTCTGGCGGCGAACCGCCACCAGCGGCGACGTGTCATCGGGCTTGCGGGCAGCCAGCAGTTCCGTGTGCCACGCGATTTCCTCTGGGGCATACCTGAGGAAGTAAGCCTCCTCGAACCGCTGCCATACCAGCTCTATGCGTTCCGGACCCACTCCGGCCTGTGCGAGGAGGACGCGTGCCTGTGCCTGGTTGTCCGCGATGAGTTCTTCCTTGTCGATCGGGCTTTCGAGGCCGCGCCGCAGTGCCTGCTTGGTCCGCTCGTAGAACTCGGCGAACAGCGAGGACTTCCAGTTGTTCCAGAGCTTCGGGTTGGTGCCGCGCACGTCGGCGACCGTCAGGACATAGAGATAGTCGAGGTGGGTCTGGTCGCCGACCAGGCGCGCGAAGTCGTGGATGACCTTCGGGTCGCTGATGTCCTTCTTCTGTGCGGTGACAGACAGGACGAGATGACTCTTCACCAGCCAGGCGACGAGCCGGGCGTCGTACCGGGAGAGTCCCTGTTCGAGGCAGAACGCCTCTGCGTCGACAGCACCAAGCTCGGAGTGATCGCCGCCCCGGCCTTTCGCGATGTCATGGAAGATGGCGGCGAGATAGGCGAGGTCCTGCTTAGGCAGGGCCTGCATGATCCGCGACAGCGCCGGAAACTCGTCGTTGTACTTCGGCATCGCGAGGCGCCTGAGGTTGCTCACCACGAACAGCGTGTGGGCATCGACCGTGTAGGCGTGGAACAGGTCGTACTGCATGCGGCCGACGATGCGGCCGAAGGCGGGGATGTACCGCCCGAGGACACCGTACAGGTTCATGCGCCGCAGTTCGTGCGTGACACCGACCGGCGCGCTCAGGATCTCGAAGAAGAGGCGATGGTTGCGGGGGTGCTGCCGGAATTCCTCGTCGATCAGCCAGAGATGCCGGGTGAGCTGGCGGATCGTCGAGGCGCGCACGCCGCGGATCTGCGCGTTCTGCTCCAGGACCACGAAGATCTCGAGCAGCGCCGACGGAAAGCGGTCGAAGATCTCCTCGTTCGTGATCTCGAGATAGTCATTGCGGATCTGGAAGCGCGGATTCACCGGCACGGGCGGAATGCTCAGGTCGGAGAGGATGGCCTCGCGGAACAGCTGCAGCAGCAGTTCGTTCAGCAGGCTGACGTCCATTGCCGTGCGGTAGTAGCGCTGCATGAATTGCTCGACAGCCAGCGTATAGGTCGCGTCCTCGTAGCCGAACATCTTCGCGAGCTTGATCTGGTGATCGAACAGCAGTCGATCCTCGCGGCGGCCCGTGAGCACGTGCAGTGCGAAGCGCACCTTCCACAGGAAGGCCTGTGCGGTCTTGAGCTTGCGCAGTTCACTGCGGGTCAGGAAGCCATGGTCGACCAGCTCGTCGAGCGAGTCGGCACCGAAGTGGCGCTTCGCAACCCAGCCGATCGTCTGGATGTCGCGCAGGCCGCCGGGGCTTGCCTTGACGTTCGGTTCCAGGTTGTAGGCCGTATCGTGGTAGCGATGATGGCGTGCGGTCTGTTCCGCCACCTTCGCTTCGAAAAAGTCCTTCGTGGGCCAGACCCGTTCGGGCGCAAGGGCACGTCGCATCGCTTCGAGCAACAGTTCGGGCCCGGCAAGCAGTCTCGATTCGATCAGCGTGGTCGCGACGCTGACATCGGCTGCACTTTCGCGCTGGCAGTCGTCGATCGTACGCACGCTGTGGCCGACCTCGAGGCCGATGTCCCACATGAAGGTCAGGAAGCCCTCGAGCTGCGGCTGCCAGGGCGTGTGCTCGCTCTTGGGCAGCAACGCCATCACGTCGATGTCGGAGCAGGGCGTCAGTTCCCCGCGCCCGTAGCCGCCCACGGCAAGCAGCGCGATTTCCTGGGCGTGCGGGCCGATATGCAGTTGCCATGCGGAACGCAGCAGCAGGTCGACGAGGCGGGCACGGTCCCGTACCAGCCATTCAACCGGCTCGTCTTCCATGAAGCGCTGCCGCAGCCGGGTGTCGCCATCGAGCAGGGCCGTGCGGAACGCTCCTACCGAATGACGGCCTTCCGCCAGCGTCCTGTCGACACTGGAAAGGTAGTCCCAAGGCGGGTCGCTCGCGGCGGTAACGAGCTCTTCCATGTCCTGCGTCGTCACCGTCGGCATGCTTACTGTCCGCGCTCGGCGGCGCTCAACGTCAGCACTTCATGACCGGTTTCGGTGACGAGGACGGTGTGCTCCCACTGGGCGGACAGCGAATGATCCCGGGTGATGACGGTCCAGCCATCCGGCAACAGGCGGACGTGCCGCTTGCCGGCGTTGATCATGGGTTCGACGGTGAAGGTCATGCCCGGCACGAGCTCGAAGCCGGTGCCCGGCTCGCCGTAGTGCAGGACCTGCGGGTCTTCATGGAAGATCCGGCCGATGCCGTGGCCGCAGTATTCGCGCACGACGGAAAAATGATTCGCCTCGGCGAACTGCTGGATCGCATACCCGAGGTCGCCGAGCTTCAGTCCCGGGCGGATGCAGCGAATGCCGATCCACATGGCTTCCTTCGTCAGGTCGACGAGCCGCTGGGCGGCAGGCGCGATTTTACCGACTGCGTACATGCGGCTGGTGTCGCCGTGCCAGCCGTCCTTGATCACAGTGACGTCGATATTGACGATATCGCCCTGCTTCAGGCGCTTGTCGCCCGGAATCCCGTGGCAGACCACATGGTTGACGGAAGTGCAGATCGACTTGGGGAAGCCGCGGTAGTTGAGGGGCGCCGGGATGGCGTGCTGCACATCCTCGATGTAACGCTGGCAGACCGTGTTCAGATCGTCGGTGGTGATGCCTGGCACGACATGCGGCCCGATCATGTCTAG
>JANNNQ010000351.1:0-1609 GCA_031398625.1 Pseudomonadota bacterium | reverse complement strand
CTCCTGATCGGCACCGACAATTCGGTGCGTAAGCAGGTCGAGCTGGACCTGAACAACGCGATCGCGGTCGCGGACAAGGCCAACCTCGCGAAATCGGATTTCCTCTCCAGCATGAGCCATGAGTTGCGCACGCCGCTCAATGCGATTCTCGGTTTCGCGCAACTCATGGAATTCGGTTCGCCTTTGCCGACTCCCGCTCAAAAGCGCAATCTCGACCAGATCCTCAAGGCGGGCTGGTATTTGCTCGAATTGATCAACGAGATCCTCGATCTCGCGCTGATCGAATCGGGCAATGTCACACTGTCGCGGGAGCCGGTATCCTTGGCCAAGGTGGTACTCGAATGCAAGGCGATGATCGAGCCGCAGGCGCAGAAGCGCGGAATCGTCATGACATTTCGCGGATTCGAGAACTCGGGTTTCATCAACGCCGACCGGACCCGGATCAAGCAGGTTCTGATCAATCTGCTTTTCAATGCAATCAAGTACAACAGTCCGGGCGGTGCGGTTGACGTGGAATGTACGGTGGTGTCCCTGAATTCGCTCCGGATAAGCGTTCGAGACACCGGTGCGGGACTGGATGCTGAACAGATTACCCAGCTTTTTCAGCCTTTCAATCGCCTCGGCAAGGAGTGGGGACCGGAGGAGGGCACGGGTATCGGACTGGTGGTGACGAAACGACTCGTCGAACTGATGGGTGGTACTATCGGCGTGAACAGCACGCCCGGGGTGGGTACCGTCTTCTGGATCGAACTGGACCTGGCTGCTGCGCCGCAGCTTCAAGTCGCCGAAGCCGGATACGAGCCGCCTGAGTGGCAGCATTCCGCGGAAGGCACCCTTCCACGCACCGTGCTCTATGTGGAAGACAACCCGGCGAACCTGGAACTGGTCGCGCAGATCATTGCGCGCCGTGCAGATCTGCGGCTGGTGAGCGCCGCGGATGGCGAGCTTGGAATCGAATATGCACGCGCATACCGGCCGGACGTGATACTGATGGACATCAATCTTCCCGGCATCAGCGGGCTGGACGCCATGCGCATCCTGCGGAAGGATCCGTCGACGGCAGCGATCCCCATCATCGCCCTCAGTGCCAATGCGGTGCCGCGTGATATCGCAAGGGCACGCGAAGCCGGATTCTCCAACTATCTGACCAAACCCATCAACGTCCCCCGGTTCATGAGTGCCCTCGACGAGGCGCTTGCGCTGTCGCTGGCAGTGGCAAATCGTGAGGGAGGCGGGCACGCCTGATGGTTTCCGAGCACGAATTTCTGAGCGCCAGCTTCCTGATCGTGGACGATCAGGAGGCCAACGTTGCGCTCCTCGAACAGTTGCTGCGTGAATCCGGCTACGCGAATGTTACGTCGACCCGCAACCCCCGGGAAGTTTGCGCCCTGCACCGCCAGAATTGCTACGATCTGATCCTGCTTGATCTGCAAATGCCCGGCATGGACGGGTTCGAAGTGATGGAGGGCCTCAAGACGATCGACGCGGATGCCTATCTTCCGGTCCTGGTCATCACCGCCCAGCCGGGCCACAAGCTGCGCGCGCTACAGGCGGGCGCCAGGGATTTCGTCAGCAAGCCGTTCGATCTTGTCGAAGTCAGGACGCGCAT
>JANNNQ010000346.1:0-4821 GCA_031398625.1 Pseudomonadota bacterium | reverse complement strand
TTCCTGATCGGCTACGTGCTGCCCCGGTTCAGCGTCGTGTACGAAGGGACGGGGCGCGACATACCGTGGTTGTCGCTCCAACTGCTGGAACTCGGAACCGTCATTCACCACCACTGGATGCCCCTCGGAGTGGCGGCCGCCGTTCTCGTGTTGTGCATGATGGCCGCTGCGCGCAAAAAGACGTTTCGCCAGGCGTTGTTGAACCGTGTGCTGCGCCTGCCCTGGCTCGCCGAGCGGGCGGCCGATTTCCGCCTCATCCGCTTCTACCGGGCAGCGTCCCTGCTGATGGCCTCTGGCATCGCGTTGCCTCGTGCGCTCGGCATGGTCGAAGGGCTGCTGGATGCATCGCAGAAGCAACGGCTGCGCTTGGCGCGACGCGCGGTCGACGAAGGCCACAGTTTCTCCTCGGCGATGATCGGCGCCGGCTTGGCCAGCGCCGTGGCGGAGTCGCTGATCAAGGTGGGCGAGCGCTCCGGCCAGATGGCCGACATGCTTGAGAGGATCGCGAAATTCCATGAAGAAGAGATGAGTCGCACCATCGACTGGGCTTCACGGCTGCTGGAGCCGGTGCTGATGGCGATGATCGGCGTCATCGTGGGTGCCGTCGTGCTTCTCATGTACATGCCGATCTTCGAACTCGCAGGGTCGTTGCAATGAACCCAGCGAACACAGACGTCGGCCCCGATCCGGCCGCGCACCTCGCGACACTTGAGCGTCATCTGCCTGCTGCGCAGCGCATGGCTGCTGCCACCGGCCGCCATGTCCGCTCATGCGTGGCCGAGTTGTGGCAGTTGCCCGAGCAGGAGTGCACGGCAGCGCTCGCCGGACTTTTCGGTTATGCCACGGTCACCGGTGGCAACCTGAACCCCCTCATTGCCGACTTTTCGGTTCTCTCGTTCAACGACTGTCGGGAGAGGAAGGTGTTCTGCGCTCGCGACGCGGACAAGCGTCTCCTCTTGGTGTTGTCTGATCCCTTCGATGTGGACTCCGAAGATTGGGCGGTTCGACGGATCGAAGAGACCGCGGGAGAAGACTGGGAGGTGCGCCTGGCCGATCCGGCAGATGTCGAGGACTACCTCTCCATCCAGGAAGGACAGCGCAGTGCGTTCGACGACTATGAGACGCACACCCAGGCCGACATCCAACACGACGATGGTGTTCCCGTCATCTCGCTCACGTCAATCGGGGACGAGTCGAGCGAAACCGTCCGCCTGGTCAATTCAACGATTTACGACGCCCTCAAGATCAAGGCGAGCGACATCCACCTCGAGTGCGACGAAGCGGGGTTGTACGTCCAGTTCCGGGTCGATGGTGTCCTGGTACCCATCACCACCGTCTCCGGCGTGGGGCGCGCCGAACAGATGATCTCGCGGGTCAAGGTCATGGCCGAACTCGACATCGCCGAGCGTCGCATCCCGCAGGACGGGCGTTTCCGTGTGCGCATCGACCGCCGGGACGTCGACTTTCGCGTGTCCATCATGCCGAATGCTTTCGGAGAGGACGCCGTCCTTCGACTGCTAGACCGGCAGTCGTTGACCGAAGAACATGCGGGCAAGCTCACGCTCGAATTTCTAGGGCTTGACGCTGCGGGCATGTCGCTAATCCGTGAGCTGTCGAATCGGCCCCACGGCATGCTTCTGGTGACCGGCCCGACGGGCTCGGGCAAGACGACCACGTTGTACGCGGCGATCACGGAGATCCACACCGGGCGCGACAAGATCGTGACGATCGAGGATCCGGTCGAGTACAGGTTGCCCCGAGTTCTGCAGATTCCTGTCAACGAGAAGAAGGGGCTCACGTTTGCCCGCGGTCTGCGCTCCATCCTTCGCCATGATCCCGACAAGATCATGGTCGGTGAGATCCGCGACAGCGAAACGGCGCAGATTGCCGTTCAGGCCGCCCTGACCGGACACCTGGTGTTCACGACGGTGCACGCCAACAGCGTCTTCGATGTGCTGGGCCGCTTCCTGCACATGGGTGTCGATGCCTACAGCTTCGCCGCCGCACTCAACGGCATCGTGTCTCAGCGCCTGCTGCGTGTGAACTGCGTGGCGTGTTCCAGGCCCTGTGCGCCAAGCGCGGACGCGCTGCGCCGGGCCCGGTTGAGCGAGGAAGACGTTCGCAGTTGGACACTCAAGTCTGGCGCCGGCTGCGTCGCCTGCCGACACACCGGTTTTCGCGGCCGCAAGGCCGTCGCCGAGGTGCTGGTTCTCGACGACGGCCTGCGAGATGCGATCGCCGCGCGGGCGCCGGCGTCGATGCTGCGAGAGCGCGCCGCGGCACTCGGGATGCGGGACATGCGCGATGCAGCCCTGACCCTGGTTCAGCGCGGGGAAACCACCCTTGAGGAGTTCCTCCGTGTGGCCGGCTAGCGAGGTGCCATGCCTGCTGGTCCGGGCCGAAAGCGTCACTCTGCTCCTCGTTGCCAGTGGACGGGAACCCGCGGTTCTCGGGCGCGCAGCGTTGCGCTCCCGGATGGATCAGCCGCCGGCGCTTCAACTCGTTGAAGCGTTGCGGGAACTCGGCGAGTCGCTGTCGAGCGACTCGGCCATCGCTCCTTTGCAGCGACAGGGACGCGCGCTCCAGGTATTGGTCAGCGCTCGCTGGCTGCCTGCTCAGGTGCTGTCATGGAGCGACGCCCTCGCGCGCGTTTCCACTGCACGCCGCCATGCTGCCGACCTGCTGGCAGCAGCGGGATTTGAGCCGACGCTTGCCGACGAGATCCGGATCTGCGAGGGAGGTTATCGGCGACCTGCGGTTGCGGTGATGTATCCCAGGCGGTTGATCGACGCCCTCGAGCAATTCGCGCTCAGGCTTGGATTTGGACTGTCGGCCATCGTGCCGCTGCAGTCTGCGGTGCGCGTGTGCCTGCGCGCCGAGGGCCTCTCCGCCATTGCCGTCGGCGATGGCCCCCACGGCAGTATCCTGGAGATCGACGGTGACACAGTCATGTGGATGCCGGGCCAAATGCAGACAGGCCCCGCCAATGAAGCACCAGGGCATATGGCGCGGCGCCTCGCACGCCGCTTGCTACTCAGAAAACCAGTCTTCAGGGCAGACCAGGTCGGTGTGGTTGACCTTGACGCAGATGTCACGGACGGGTGGTCGCGCGGAACGCAGAGGGAGCCCGCTATGGGGCAGTCGGCGGCAGAGCGCCCGATTCTTCGCGACCGGATCGTGGCGACGTGCCTAGGGTCGCAGGCGCGCTCGTCGCTCGATCTGACCTTCCGGACAGCGCGGATGACCCCTGCCCAGAGCCTCGTAGCCGCCCTGTCGATCTCAGTGGCAACGCTGTCGGTGGTGGTGGCAAGCTGGGCAAGGCCCAGCGAGGCGAAGTGGACGCGGCTTGCTGGGCCTGGGTATGCGTTAGTGGAGTCGGCCGCGACTACGCCAACAGACCGTGCGCGAGTCAAGGCGGTCAACGCGGCGATCCGGGAACTGAATCTTCCGTTGGACGACCTCGCGACGAGCCTGTCTCCGCCGCGGGATGTTCGGGTAGGAATGGTTTCCTTGGCCTTGGCCTCCGCGCAGTCGGCCGACCGGCGCTCGACGCTGCTGCTCACCGCGGATGCGCGTTCCGCGATCGATATGACCCGCTACATCGCGTATCTCGCGGATCGGTCGGCGATCCAGCGCCCGACACTGGTATCCCACCAGGTGATGGAAGGTGAGCCGGGGCGGCCTTATCGGTTCTCGGTGGAGATGACATGGCGAAACTGAGGTCTGCGTTGTTCGAGGCCCGGTGGCTTGTCGATGCCATGGTGTGGGAGCTGCGCCGCATCGCCCGGCGCTGGTTTGCGCGGCTCGGCCCGGCACTTTGGGTGATGCTGGCCAGCGGGTGCATCGCGCTGGTCGCGGGGTTGTGGTACCGCCAGGGGGAGATGCGGCAAGCCAGAGCGGGATCACAGGTGCCGGCAGAGCCGGCGGTTGCGCACGATGCTGCGCGAGGCCGGGACGCCCACGCACTCAAGGCCTTCGATGCGCTGCTCGTGCCCCATGACGAAACGCCCTGGGCGCTCCAGGGCCTGATCGACGAAGCGCAGACCGCCGGGCTGACGTTGTCCCGTGCGAGTTACGAGTCAGTGACCGACCAGGCGGGCGGCTTTCGCCGCTACGTCGTCACCTTTCCGGTTCAGGGCCGCTCGGACGCGGTGCGCAACTTCATCACCGGTGCGCTCAAGAAGCAACCTGCGCTGGCCCTCGTGTCGGCGAACTTTTCGAGAGAACGCGTCGATGCAGCGGAGGTGGATGCCCGCATCCAGTTCGTCCTGCTGACCACGCTTCCTATCGACCGCCCCGATGGTTGGCTGCCGGCATCGCGCCCGCAGCAGCAGGCCCGCCCATGAGCATCACGCGATCACAGTGGCTAGGCGGTCTGATGGCGATCACGCTGGTCCTAGCCTATCTGGCGCCGCCGCCTCCGGTGGAAGACTTAGGCGCGGTGGTGCGGTCTGCCTCGCCGGGTCTGATCGCCAACGAGATTGCTGCCGGCGAGCCCGAGCCTGTGCTCGTGATTCGAGCCCGGGACGGCACGGACGGTGTGAGCCGTTCGCTCGTGTTCGACACACCCGCATCGCTGGAGACGCTCGCTGCGCTCGCGCCGCCTCCCCCCCTTGCCGCAGCCCATCAGGTGCAGTTGGCGGTGGCTCCCGTGCCGCCACCCACGCCTCCGGTGCCTCCGTTGCCCGTCGTGTTCGGACGCTATGACGATGACGGACGGGCCGCGCTCTTCATCAGCCATGCCGGGCGAAACTGGGTTGTCCATGAGGGCGACCGCATCGACGATCAGTACGAAGTCAAGCGCATCGAGGCCGGGAGTGC
>JANNNQ010000309.1:0-9856 GCA_031398625.1 Pseudomonadota bacterium | reverse complement strand
TCTTGTCCATGTCCGACAGGAACTGCGCCCGGCGCGTCGTCTTGCCGTACTTCTCGAATCCCGCCAATGTCGTCTGCTTCATCGTCGTCCCCGCATGACCGTGAACGTATGATAAAACATCAGGGGTAAATCAGAGCTTCCCTAACGACAAGAATGAGCGGCCTGCAAAGATTTAGAGCATCGCTCTTTGCAGGTCCGGTGCGCAATGCGCACGAACTCGATTCGCTTGTTAGAGCCTGCCACTGCGATCCACAATTCGATCGTATTCGTCTACGGTAATGGGCTCGGCTCGCAATATCGCATCTCCCCTCGTTTGGCATAGAACATTCACAACCGCGCCCTCGCCAGAACCAGAACGATAGACTCCAAGGTGCGTTCTATCCTCGCTATCACCAGGAGCAAACGATAGTCGCCACTCTACCGAAGCGGTCCTCCCAATCTCAGGTTGCTCTAGCAACGCCTTTTCACAGTACAGGTGAGGACATACCCGAGCCGCTTTCTCGCTTCTTGCTCCATCGCAGCCGACTACCGTGATCTCAGACGCCGATTTTCGTATCCCAGGCAGAGTACCGATCCAATAGGCCACACCGACTCCCATTACGACGAGGACTACCGCTCCTGTCTTAATCGGACTCATTTGGCTCTAACGTTTCGGCTCAGGCGCCGCCGACCAATGGGAGGGACAAAGGCGCGAAGCACCTTTGCGGTCGCTCTGGAGCCAGTGGTTAGATGCCACCCGCCCTCCAGTACAGCAACTCGCCGTCAGCACTGCTAACCGCCACGAATTCGTTCTTGTCTGAGCATGAAAAGTACGTGTGCCGCTGCACCATCGTTGACGATGGTGGTACATCGCTCGGCCACCAGCGCAACCGAATGCGAGGCACCGGGGCATCCAGCGGGCCAATTGACTGACAGTTTGCGGGTGGCGACCACCGCTCGTCAGCCGAGAAGCGCAAAGACAATGAACTTCGATTCGTATCAAGGTTATGCGCTTCGCGTAAGTTAGTTGAGCTTTGGGGCATCCACTCCGGAATCCAGCCGCGCTCAATGGCACCTGCGGCCTTGGCTGCCTGTAGATTGGTATAGGCAGCTTCTTGTACCTCACTGCAACCCGAGAGTGCTATGCCAGCCAATAGCATGATGCCTCTCATAGCATCTAACTCTATCTATACCGCATAAGTGCGGTGATTAATTGCTGCATTTTCGCGGTATAACATGGTTGACGACCTCCCTGTCTCTTGATTTAACTACATCACGGCAACGGATATGCCGTCAATGAATCAAAGGGAGAAGGACCGCATGGACGCGAGGCCTCGCCTGCTTGATCAAGTTCGGGATCGAATTCGCCTCAAGCACTATAGCTATCGCACGGAGCTGCAGTATGTCGGCTGGGTAAGGCGTTTCATCCTGTTTCATGGGAAACGACACCCCGAAAGCCTGGGTGCAAGGGAGGTAGAAGCTTTCCTCAGCCACCTGGCAACGGAGAGGGAGGTTGCTGCTGCAACGCAGAATCAAGCGCTCGCGGCGCTGCTGTTCCTATACAAGGAAGTTCTCGGAATCGAACTACCCTGGCTGGACGGGGTTGTCCGCGCCAAGAAACCGCAAAGACTTCCAACGGTTCTGACCCGTGCCGAGGTGAAGTCTGTCCTCGGAAACCTGCAGGGCGTCCCATGGCTTGTGGCAAGCCTGCTCTATGGCAGCGGGCTCCGCCTGTCCGAAGCATTGCGACTTCGCGTGAAGGACGTGGACCTGGTTCATCCGCAGATTACTGTTCGAGATGGGAAGGGCGGGAAGGATCGGGTGAGCGTACTGCCCGCGGGCCTGATCGAACCATTGCGAAATCATCTTGCACGCACCCAGGAGCAACACGAAGAAGCATTCAGACAAAGACATGCTGGCGTGGAACTTCCATCCGCTCTCGCGAGGAAGTACCCAAACGCGCATCTGCAGTGGGGCTGGCAATACGTGTTCCCGGCAAGGAAGCCGTCACGTGACCCCAGGAGCGGTGCATGGCGCAGGCACCATGTGTTTGACGATACGATTCAGCGACATGTCGCTCGCGCCGTCCGGCTTGCCGGCATCACCAAACCCACCAGCTGCCACACCTTCCGGCATTGCTTCGCGACCCACCTGCTGGAGTCCGGCTACGACATCCGCACCGTGCAGGAGCTGTTAGGCCATTCGGACGTGAAGACAACGATGATCTACACCCATGTCCTGAATCGAGGTGGGCGGGGGGTAAGGAGTCCGCTGGATACGTCCTGAGGTGGCCGGTTTGCTGGCCAGCTTCAGCCTGAGTGTTGAACCGGGTTCGGCGAGTCGCTTCGGGATTCCGGGAGTTCGCCTCAGCCGTTGCGCAGCGTCGTGATCGGCGGGGTGCTGACGACGGAGCGCGTGGCCAGTGTGCCGCTCACTCCGACGAGCAGCACGCCGCCAACGATGCCGAACAACCAGACTTCGAGAGGAAAGCTGTAGGTCAGGTCAAGCACCTGGGTGGCCAGGTAATAACCGGCAACGGTTGCGCCAAATGCGGCGAGCACACCGGACAGGAGCCCGAGGGTGGTGAACTCGGCAGCAACGCCCAGCAACACGACGCGACGGCTCGCACCGAAGGTCCGGAGCATTGCGCTTTCATACCGGCGTTCGTCGCGGGTCGTCTGGATGGCTGCCAGCAGCACCGCCACCCCCGCCAGCACGGTGAACATGAAGACGTACTGCACGGCGAGCGAGGCACGGTCCATGACCGAGCGCACCTGGTTCAGGATGGCCTCGATGTCGATGGCCGTGACTTCCGGGAACCGGCGCACGAGATCGACCAGCGAACGGCGCTGCTCCTGATCGAGATGCACGCTGGTAATGTACGTGCCCGCGACGTCATCGAGTGCACCCGGCGAAAACACCATGAAGAAGTTCGGCTGGAACGAGTCCCACTGCACTTCGCGCACGCTGCTGACGGTGGCAGTAACCGGCTCGCCAGCCACATCATAGGTCACGGTATCGCCCAGTTTCAGGTTCAGGTCGCGCTGGACTTCGAGTTCGATGGAAACCTGTGGGCCCGCGCCCTCCTGCCACCATTGCCCTTCGACCAGGCGGTTGTCGCCCTTGAGATCGGCAGCCCAGGTCAGGTTCGATTCGCCATCGAAACGATCCTCGGCTTCCTCCTGGTCGGTGAAGGTCGTGATCTCCTGGACCGGAACCCCGTTGATCGCGGTCAGTCGCGCCCGCACCATCGGCGTGAGCTCCGGGCGGCCGGCACCGATCCCCTCGAAGAAATCAGCGACCCCATCCGCCTCCTCGGGGCGGATGTTGATCAGGAAGTGATTGGGGGCGCCTTCGCGCAGGGTCGCCTGCCATTCGGACACCAGATCATTCCGGACCACTGCGAGCAGCAGCAACACCATGAGCCCGAGACCGAATGCCATGATCTGGACGATGCTCTCCTGGCCACGGCGAGAAATGTTCGCGAGCCCGTAACGCCAGGCAACGCCCACTCCACCCCTGAAACTCGCAAGCGCCCGAACCAGCAGCCAGCCGGCACCAAACAGCAATGCGATGGTTGCCACCGCGCCACCGACGACGTAAGTGACAAGTTCCACATCGCGCGCCATCCAGAGCAGCATCAGGAAGATGGAGCCGCCAGCCAGCCCATAGACGAGTGAATAGCGCAGCGCGGGCGGCTCCACGTTCTTGCGCAGGACTCGCGCAGGCGGCGTGAAGCGGAGTTGCAACAGGGGCGGCAACGCAAAGCCGGTCAGCACGGCTACGGAAACCACCAAGCCCAGCCATGCGGCATCCATGGAAGGCGGCGGGAGTTCACCGCGCACGAGGTCCTTGAGGAGAAGGTAGATGCCTTCCTGCGCGACGTAGCCGATGACCGTACCGATCACCGCCGCCGCGACGGCCAGCAGCAGCAGTTCGAACACGCTGATCTGCAGCACGAGACGCTGCGAAGCACCCATGCTCTTGAGCAATGCCACCGAATCGAGATGCCGGGCGGCATACCGGCGTGCAGCCATCGCCACGGCGACCGCTGCCAGCAGGACACTGACGAGCGAGGCGAGATTGAGGAAGCGGCCGGCACGATCAATCGCGGAACGGATCTGCGGACTCGCCTCGCTGATGTCGACCAGTCGCTCGGCGGGCTGCTTGATGGCCTCCAGCGCGGCCTTGGTGGCAACGACCTGCGTCGGATCGCCTGCGAACAGGGCGACGTAGTTCACGCGGCTGCCGGGCTGGACGAGTTCCGTCGCAGGCAGGTCTTCCAGGTTAAGGATGAGCGAGGGTGCGAGATCGATGAATTGCGAACCCTGGTCCGGACGGTAATCGAGCACCTGCGTGACTTTCAGCGGCAGCGCACCGATGGTCAGATCAGTCCCGATCCCGGCTCCGAGCCGTGCAAGCAGGCGCGACTCCACCCAGACTTCGCCGCGCCCGGGTATCTGGTTCGTTTCCCTTGCGGCACCGAAGGGCTCGTCCGCGATCTTCATCCGGCCGCGCAGCGGATACGTGGCGGATACGGCGCGGATGGTCGTCAACGCGTTCGTGTCGCCATGAAAAATGACGCTGGGCAAGGACTGCACTTCGGCGGTCTGCAGCCCGTTCTGCCTGCCGATCTCGAAGTAGCGCGGCTCGATGGAACGGCCGGAACGCAGGCGCAGGTCCGCGGCAAGCACCTCCCCGGCCTGCTGGTTCACGGTGGCGCTGACGCGGCTCGTGAAGAACCCGACCGCGGTGAGCGAGATGACCGCCACCAGCAGCGCGAACCCCATGACTGCCAGTTCGCCCGACTTCCAGTCGCGGGCAAAGGTGACGAGCGCGAAGCGGAATGCCCGGATCATATGAGTCGCCCGCCATCAAGACGGATGATGCGCCCGCAGCGCTCGGCAATCGCCGCATCGTGGGTCACCAGGACGAGCGTGGTCTGGCCACCGCGATTGAGCTCGAACAGCAGCTCGATGATCCTTGCGCCCGTGGCCGAATCCAGGTTGCCCGTCGGTTCGTCGGCAAACAGCACCGCCGGCCGGGTCACGAACGCCCGGGCAATCGCCACCCGCTGCTGTTCGCCACCGGAAAGCTGCCGGGGATAATGACCCGCGCGAGGTCCCAGCCCCACCCTGTCGAGCACTTCGTGGGCCAGGCCCCGGGCGTTGCCGGTCCCGGCGAGTTCGAGCGGCAACATCACGTTCTCCAGGGCCGTCAGCGAGGGGAGCAGGTGGAAGCTCTGGAACACGAAACCCACGTGGCGGGCCCGAACCGCGGCCCGGCCATCCTCGTCAAGCGCGCCAAGGTCCGCACCGTTCAGCCAGGTCTTGCCGCTCGAGGGTTCGTCAAGCCCAGCCAGAAGCGCCAGCAGCGTGGACTTGCCGGCGCCCGACGCGCCGATGATGGCCACGGTTTCGCCAGCCGTGATCTCGAAACTGACTCCATCGAGAATGGTCAGAGTTCCATCAGGGCTGCTAACCTGCTTGGCAAGGGCTTCGGTTTTGAGGACCACGTTCCGGACTACGGCTGGATTGTTCAGGACACTATTCGCAAGCACATTCATGGTTGATTCATTCGTCATGCGTTACGCGCTGGTTCTGCTGCTCGGGATGATGACCACGGCCGGGGCCGCAACGCCCGCCGCGGCTCCTGCCACAGCGCCCCTTGCAGCGCCAACTATACTGGTGGTGGGCGATTCCCTGAGCGCGGGATACGGGATCGATGTCAACGAGGGCTGGGTGTCGCTCCTCGCCCGACGGCTGGAAACCCAAGGGTACGGATACCGGGTAGTCAACGCCAGCGCGAGCGGGGAAACGACAGGGGGCGGCCGTGCCCGCCTGCCCCGGGCGCTCGAGCTGCACAAGCCCGACCTCGTGATCCTCGAACTCGGCTCGAACGACGGACTGCGGGGCTTGCCCCTCGAGCAAATGCGGACCAATCTCGATGCCATGATCGACCTTGCCAAGGCCAGGGGCTCGCGCGTGCTGCTCCTTGGCATGCAGATTCCGCCGAACTACGGGCCCACCTACACGGGCGGCTTCCAGGCCACGTTTGCCGAGCTCGCCCGCCGTCATCAGGTGCCGCTGGTGCCGTTCTTCATGGATGGCGTCGCCCTGCGCAGCGAACTGATGCAGGATGACGAACTGCATCCGAACGCAGCGGGTCAACCGGTCCTGCTCGATAATGTATGGCCTTTGCTCGAGCCGATGCTGAAAAGAAATGTCAATGTGCAACGCAAAACCGCGGCACTGAGCCGCTGATTGCTTTGTTCCGGGGTGGAGCGGCTTGCTGGGTTTCGTCAGGGCCGCGGGGGAAACTGGTGGAAAAAATCTGGCTGAAGAGCTATCCGGCGGGCGTGCCTGCCGGGATCAATCCTGACGAGTATGCCTCGCTCAACGAGATGTTCGCGGAGAGCTGCGCGCGTTTCGCCGCCTATCCCGCGTACTCCAACATGGGCCGGACGCTCACCTATGGTGAACTCGACGGCCTGTCGGAACGGTTTGCGGCCTGGCTGCAACAGAGCGCCGGACTGAAGCAGGGTGATCGCATCGCGTTGATGATGCCGAACCTGCTGCAGTATCCGATCGCCGTATTCGGGGCATTGCGGGCTGGCCTGACCATCGTCAATACCAACCCGCTGTACACGCACCGGGAACTCGCGTACCAGCTTGCAGATTCGGGCGCCACTGCGATCCTCATCCTGGAGAATTTCGCCCACGTCCTTGCTGAAGTGCTGCACGAGACCGCGGTCCGAACCGTGATCGTCACTGGCGTGGGCGACCAGCTTGGCTTCCCCAAGTCCGCTGTCGTGAATTTCGTTGTCCGCCGGGTCCGCAAGCAGGTTCCGGCCTGGTCCATTCCCCAGGCCATCAGCTTCAATCGGGTCCTGAACGAGGGGAAGTTCCTGACGTTTACCCCGGTGACTGTCTCGCATGGCGATGCCGCGTTCCTGCAATACACGGGCGGCACCACGGGAATAGCGAAAGGAGCGGTCCTGACCCATGGAAACATGGTTGCCAACGTGCTGCAGGCCTGCGCCTGGCTCGGCACCCGGATGTCGATCGGCGGCGGCGACATTGCGATCGCTTCGTTGCCGCTGTACCACATCTTCTCGCTGACGGCGAACTGCCTTGCGTTCATGCGTCTTGGCGGCCACAACATCCTCATCACGAATCCGCGGGATTTCCCGGGGTTCGTCCGCGAACTCGGCAAGTATCCCTTCACGTACTTCAGCGGCGTGAACACGCTCTTCAATGCACTGCTGCATACGCCTGGTTTCGCCGACCTCGATTTCCGCAGCCTCAAGATCACGCTCGGTGGGGGCACGGCTGTGCAGGAAGCAGTGGCCGAACACTGGAAGAAGGTGACGGGTAACGTGCTGACGCAGGCCTGGGGCCTCACCGAGACCTCTCCTGCCGCGTGCATCAACCCTTTCGACCTCAGCGGGTTCAATGGCTCGATCGGACTGCCGATTTCCTCGACAGAGGTCAGTATTCGTGATGAAGCGGGCAACGATCTCGGGCTCAATGCGAATGGCGAGATCTGCGTGCGGGGACCACAGGTCATGCAGGGTTACTGGAACCGTCCCGACGAAACCGCGCTGGTCATGCTGCCTGGCGGCTGGTTTCGCACCGGCGACCTGGGCTACATGAACGACGCCGGGTTCGTCTTCATCCGCGATCGCAAGAAGGACATGATCAACGTGTCTGGTTTCAACGTGTATCCAAACGAGGTGGAAGACGTCATTGCGCGACACCCGGGCGTGCGAGAAGTCGCTGCGGTGGCGCAAGCTGACGAGAAATCAGGAGAAGTCGTGGCGGCATTCATCGTCCGCAAGGATCCGGACCTGACTGCAGACGACATCATTGCCTTCTGTCACGGCGAACTCACCGGCTACAAGATCCCCAAGCACGTGTACTTCCGCACCGAACTGCCCAAGACGAATGTCGGCAAGATCATGCGCCGCAGCCTGCGGGACGAAGTCGCCGGAATGACCGCCTAGCGGTGATACGCGGGGCTGAGTTCATGCACGGCCGCGATCATTGCGGCCGCATTTTCCGGCTTCACGTCGGGATGGATTCCGTGGCCGAGGTTGAAGACGTGGCCGGAGCCCCTGCCGTAACTCTCCAATACTCGACCCACCTCGGCCCTGATGGTTGCCGGTGAAGCGTAAAGAACGGCCGGATCGAGATTGCCCTGCAAAGCCTTGCGATCTCCGGCCAGTCGGCGTGCATCCGCGAGATCCGTCGTCCAATCGACGCCAAGGGCATCGCAACCGGTCTCGGCCAGATCGGCCAGGCGCGCGCCTGCTCCCTTGGTAAAGAGAACACTAGGAATACGGTGCCCGTCCCGTTCGCACACCAGCCCGTCGACGATGCGTGCCATGTAGGCGAGGGAAAACTCCCTGTAGGCCTGCGGCGTCAGCACGCCGCCCCAGGTGTCGAAGATCATCACGGCCTGGGCGCCGGCTTCGATCTGCGCATTGAGATAAAGCCGCGTTGCCTCCGCCAGGACGCCAAGCACATGATGCAGCGTCGCCGGTTCTTCATAGAGCATTGACTTGATGCGGTCGAACTGCCGGCTGCTGCCGCCTTCGACAACGTAAGTCGCCACCGTCCAGGGGCTTCCGGCAAAACCGATCAGTGGCACCTTGCCCCCCAGCTCGCGGCGAATCAGGGAAACGGCGTCGAGCACATACCTGAGGTCCGTACCCGGATCGGGAATGCACAGCTGCTTCGCCGCAGCTGCCGATTGCACCGGCTTGCGAATGCGCGGACCCTCTCCCGTCTCGAACTCAAGGCCGAGCCCCATCGCGTGCGGAATGGTGAGGATGTCCGAGAACAGGATGGCAGCATCGAGTGGGAAGCGGCGCAGTGGCTGCAGCGTCACCTCGCAGGCCAGGTCGGGTGTCATGCACAGCTTGAGGAAGTTGCCAGCCTGAGCGCGCGTCTCGCGATACTCGGGAAGATACCGTCCCGCCTGGCGCATCATCCAGACCGGCGTGCGATCCACTGGCTGGCGCAGCAACGCGCGCAGGAATACATCGTTCTGCATGGGTGTCATGGATCAACGGCTCCGGAAGACGCTGGCAATGGTCGACTGGATGGACTCGGCCGCAGCGCGGGGATCGGACGCATCACGAATCGGCCTCCCTACAACGATGTAGTCGGCACCGGTGGTGAATGCCTGCTCGACGCTGACGACTCGCTTCTGATCGTCACTGGGCCTGTTTTCCACAGGCCGGATACCCGGCGTGATGACCAGCAGTTTTTCGTCGATGTGCTCCCGCAGCTTCTCCACCTCGAGGCCTGACGAGATCACGCCATCGCAACCCGCTTCAAGTGCTCGCCTGGCACGCGACAGCACCAGCTGCTCAACATCGCACTTGAAGCCGAGGTCGTCGAGATCACCCCGGTCCAGGCTCGTCAGCACGGTCACGGCGAGGATCCTGACGTCGCCCTTGGCGACGGCGGCCGCTTCCATGATCGACTGGTTGCCGTGGACCGTTGCAAACGTGACGCCTCGATTGCGCAGGCGCTTGACCGCAGCGGCAACTGTTGCAGGCACATCGAAGAACTTCAGGTCCACGAATATCTTCTTGTTGCGACTGACCAGCCAGTCGAGCAACTCGAAGTAGCCGCCAGCCATGCAGAGCTCGAGGCCCAGTTTGTAGAACTGGACCGAGTCGCCGAGCTGGTCCGCCATCCGGCGGGCGGCATCGGCATCAGCGACGTCCATCGCGAAGATCAGCCGGTCCCTGGGATCGATGGGCTTGGTGGATTTCATGGCTAGCAGGTGAATCCGTCAGGTGCGTTCAGCGGGATCAAACAGGCGTTCGCATTCAAGGATGGCAAAGCGATCCGTCATTCCGGCC
>JANNNQ010000246.1:0-17733 GCA_031398625.1 Pseudomonadota bacterium | reverse complement strand
CAAGGCTGCCGGGCAGCACGGTGCCCGGGACTGCGGGATCGAAGAGCTGCAGGACCGTCAGCGGTTGCGCGGCTTCCAGCAGCGTTGCGAGCCGGTAGTAGTGACTGCCCGTGCCGTTGATGGCGAACAGCGGGGTCCGGCTGCCCTTTCCCTGCAGCTGCACGGCCTGGCGCACTGCCGGGACAGTGCCGCCCTGCTGCAGGATGAGATCAACCTGCGCGCCCAGCGTCGCGGCGGCAAACAGGGCGCCCAGGCCCACGCGCACGCCGAACTCCGCTTCGATGCGTACCAGCAGCCGGGCGACCAGGAGCGAATGGCCTCCCAGCGCGAAGAATCCGGACTCCCTCCCGACCACGTTGGTACCGAGCAGCGTGCGCCAGATGGCCGCCAGCCGCTGCTCCGTGCCCTCCCGCTGCGTCACGGGTTCCGTCCTGGACGCCGGCTCCTCGCCGCTTGCAGGCGCCGGTGCGGACAAGGCATTGCGGTCGACCTTGCCATTGGGCGTCTGCGGCAACCGCAGGAGCGGCACGATGGCGGCCGGGTGCATGTACGCCGGCAGGCAGCGCCACAGGTCCACCTTGAGATCGGCGACGGCGTCATCCGGGATGCGTGGCGGCCACGCCTTGCGAAGGACGACGTACGCACGAAGCTCCGCTTCGCCCAGGCGCGAGGGACCGACTACGGCAACCGCCTGCGCGATATCCGGATGACGCAGCAGCGTCGCTTCGATTTCGCCGAGCTCGATGCGGAAGCCGCGCAGTTTGACCTGGTGATCGGCGCGTCCCAGATACGCGAGCTGTCCGCCGCGTCCCGCTTCCGTGCCCCTTACGATGTCACCGGTGCGGTACAGACGCGCACCCGCGGCCGTGCTGAAGGGATCTGGCAGAAAGCGCTCTGCCGTCTGGGCCGGCGCGGCAAAGTACCCGAGCCCGACGCCTTCGCCGCCAATGTACAGTTCGCCGGCGTCGCCTGGTGCCACTCTCGCCCCGCCCTCATCGAGGACATGGAACTGCGTGTTGGCAATCGGCGGACCCAGCAGGACCGGACCGTCCCCGCTCGCCACGCGGAGCACGCTGGACCAGACGGTCGTCTCGGTGGGGCCATACATGTTCCAGAGTTCGCCGCCACCCCGCAGCAGCTTCTCTGCCAGCGAACGCGACAGCGCTTCACCACCACACAGCATGCGCAGCCCCGGCGTGGATTCCCAGCCTGCTTCGAGCAGCAGCTGCCACGTCATGGGGGTGGCCTGCAGCAGCGTCACCGCGTGTTCCTGCACCAGGCGGCGCAGGGCGGCTCCGTCGCTGGTTTCCTGTTCGCGGGCGATCACGATCCGCGCGCCTGCGATCAGCGGCAGGAAAATCTCGAGGACGGCAATGTCGAAGGCAATGGTCGTGACCGCGAGCAGCGTATCGCCGGCGGCGATGCCCGGCTGCGACCGCATTGCCCACAGCAGATTCACCATCGCCCGTTGCGGAATCTGCACACCCTTCGGCACGCCCGTGGAGCCGGAGGTATAGATGACATACGCGAGATCCTCGGGCGCCGTGGCAATCGGCAACGGTCCGTCATCCTGGCGGTCGATGGAGCTGGCAGCCACATCCAGTGCCACGACCGGCACGTTACCGACCGGCAGCAGACCGAGGAGCGCGGTTCGCGAAATGATGGCCGCGGGCCGGGCATTCCCGAGCACATGGGCGAGGCGTTCGGGCGGGTAGGCGGGGTCCAGCGGCACATAGGCACTGCCGGCCTTGAGCACGGCGAGCAGGGCCGTCACCATTTCCGGTGACCGGTCCAGCAGGATCGCGATCCGTGTACCCGGGGCGAGGCCACGGCCCGTGAGTTCGCGCGCGAGCCGGTTGGCGGCCTGGTCGAGTTCGCGATACGTGAGCGTGCGCTCGCCGCAGACGAGCGCACAGGCAGCAGGCGATCTGGCCACCTGCTCGACAAAGAGTTGCACGGCAGACAGGTGCCGGGGCCAGGACACGGCTGTCTCGTCACCGGCTGCGGGCGGCACTGTCCCGTGCGGAAGTAAACGCGGAACGTCGGCAACCGCTTCTGGATGCATGGGGATTGGAACTGTCTGGCGGCCGTTTGCAGGCGTCCGCGCACGCTAGAGCCTGCGGCTTCGCTCCGTCTGTACGCTTGCAGACACTTCGCCACATTCGCGAACGCGGCACACGGGGTCTGTACGCAAGCGTACAGACCTCAACCTGCCGCGCCACGGACACTGCCTGCCATCGAGCCCTCTTCAAGATCGACTCGACCAAGATCGACTCGACGAGGGCTCTTCGAGCGCTCCCACCCAGAACCAAGGCAGACGCGAGCAATGATCATGAGCAGTCTCCTGGCTTCCAGTACGCCCCGTCCAGGCCGGAGAACCGGTCTGGGACAAGCGCTGTTGCTGTGCTGCGGCCTCGCGACGGCCGCGCAAGCGCCGGCCGGAGCCGCCCCGCTCCCTGCCGCCGCGAACGGCAGCCAGCCGGCACCCGCTGCCCGGCCGCTGCTGCCACTCGGCACAGGCGATATCGTCAGCCTGCAGGTATTCGGCCGGCCCGAGCTGGCCACTACGACCTACGTGGCCGAAGACGGCACCATCAGCGTCCCGCTGGCAGGCGGCGTCCAGGTTGCAGGCCTGTCGCCGACGGCCGCTGCGCTGCGGGTCGCCGCCGCGCTCAAGAGCGGACAATACCTGCGCAATCCACAGGTGACGCTGCTGGTGACGCAATCGGTCAGCCAGCAGGTTTCCGTACTCGGTGAAGTGCGGACGCCCGGACGCTTCGTCGTCGAAACAACCACCACCGTGCTCGATCTGCTCGCGCTGGCGGGAGGCACGACTGAACGGGGTGCCGGCACCGTCTATCTCATCCGCGCCAACGCGGACGGCAAGCTGGAACGCCATCCGGTGGACCTGAAGGGTCTGCACGACGGGAGCCTGCCTCTCGATCTCATGGCGCTCAAGGGTGGCGACTCGGTGTACGTGCCGCCGGCAGCGCAGTTCTATATCTACGGCGAGGTGCTGGCCCCCAGCATGTACCCGCTCGAACAGGGCATGACGGTGCTGCAGGCGATCTCGCGCGGCGGCGGCTTCACCGAGTTCGCGAGTACCCGCCGCATCGAGATCAAGCGCCGCGGTCCGGATGGCAAGCTCATCACGCTGAAAGCCGATCCCGCGGAACGCGTCCAGGCCGACGACGTGATCAACGTCAGGGAAACCTTCTTTTGACATCCCGAACGGAACTCTCGCTGCTGCCCGAACGCGCGTCGACCCCCATCGTCTACGCGGCGATTCCCGATGCCTACACGCAACCCGGCCTCTCGCTCGCCCAGGTCTGGGCGATCGTCTGGGCCTACCGGAAGCTGAGCGTCCTGATTGCGGCGACCCTTTTCACCCTCACGGTGCTGGTCGTGGCCCTCCTGCCGCGGACCTACGCCGCCACGGCCACGCTGCTGGTGAACTACGAAGTCAACGACCCCCTGAACGCCAAGGAATTCCCGATCGGGCTGCTGAGCAGCTACATGGCGACGCAGACGGAGCTGCTGCGCAACCCGGAAGTCCTCAGGACCGTCGTCGAGCGGCTGCAGCTGACGCGGAATCCCAAATACAGCTCGGGTTTCCGCGGCGAGGAGGCGTCCCTGTCCGAATACGTGCAGGAGCAGCTCGACCGGAACCTGACGATCAACCAGGGCCAGTACGGCAGCCAGCTGATCTACATCAGCTACGCGACGGATGATCCCGCGGAAGCGGCCCTCGTCACGAACACGGTGGCGGACGTCTACAAGGAGCGGGATTTCGTGCGCTCCACGGCTCCGGCGGCCGATCGAGCCACCCGTTACGCCGAACAGCTGACCGAGCTGACGCGCAAGGCAGCGGAGGCGCAGGAGAAATACACGCGTTTCCGCCAGGAGAACTCGCTGATCGATGCGGGCGACAGGACCGCGGACGTTGACATCGCGCTGCTCAATGATCTCGAACAGCAGCTGCTGGATGTGCAGAGCGCGAGGCGGTCGGCGCAGTCGCGCGGCGCCGGCGACCAGGCCGTGGGCGACCAGGTGATGGCATCGACGCTGATCCAGACGCTCAAGACGCAACTGGCCACGCAGCAGGCACGGCTCGCGGAACTGCGCACGACCTTGGGCGAGCGCCATCCACAGGTCGTCGAACAGCGCTCCCAGCTGGCCGCCAGCCGGAGCATGCTCAACGCCGAGGTGGGCAGCTACTCGAGGAATGCCGCCACGGGACTCACGGCGACGCGCCAGCTCGAGCAGCAGCTGCAAGCCGCTGCCACGGCCCAGCGCACGAAGGTGCTGGCGATCAATGCCCTGTATGACCGGTCGGCGCGCTATCGCCTGGAACTCGAATCGGCACAGGCCGTGTACCAGCGCGCACTCGATGGCTATGACCAGGTGATGTTCGCCTCGGCGGGCAACTACACGAACGTGGACTTCGTCAGCCGGGCGACGCCCCCGATCCGGGCCAGCAAACCCCGCGTCCTCGTGCTGCTGTTGCTCGGCGCGATGGCGGGGGTCGGACTCGGGCTGTTCGTACCGCTGCTCTACGAACTGACGCACCGCCGGATCCGGTGCCGGGACGATTTCGAACGGGACCAGGGAGTGACTGTCCTCGCCGAGTTTGGTCCGCTGCCGGCCATGCGGGGCAGTGCATGAGCGCCGAGCTCGATGGCATGCAGCAGCGTGCGGAAAACGAGGGGATGCAGTCGCTCGTCGTGAGGCGCTTCGTGCCGGCGACGATTCCCCCGGCAAGACCCGGCCCGCAGCTCTACATGGCGCACGATCCGTTCGATGCCCGTTGCGAGAAGATCAGGGGCTTGCGCACCGAGCTGCTGCTCCGCAGGGAGCACTCCGGCCAGGCCGATGTCATCGCGCTCCTGAGCCCGGGTGCGGGAGACGGCCGGTCGCAGCTTGCCGCCGAGATCGCCATCGCCTTTGCCCAGCTCGGCCGGCCTACGCTGCTGGTGGATGCTGACCTCCGCAACCCGGCGCAACACCTGCTCTTCGGCGCGAACAACCACGCCGGACTGTCGCAGGCCCTGGAACTCGGGAGCACTCCCTATCTCCAGTCCGTGGAGGGCTTGCCGCATCTGGCGCTGCTGACCGCCGGCCTGCCCCCCGACAACCCGCTGGAGCTGCTGCTGAACAGCCGCTTCGCCAACATGATCGAGGGCTGGCGCGAAACGTACGATTTCGTCGTGCTCGATACGGCTCCCATCACTCACTACTCCGACGGTCTTGCCGTGGCGAGCCTGGTCAAGCGGGTCCTGGCGCTGAGCCGCGCCAGGCATACCTCGCACCGGGAAAGTCGCGACATGCTGCGCCGGCTGGTTGCCACGCGATCGCAGGTCGTGGGCGCGGTGATCAATCATTTCTGATTGGCACAGGAACCCTGCATGCATTCCTCCGGCAGCGCACCAGGGTCGTGGGTCAGGGACGACCGCCTGGCGCTGCTCCCCGCTGCCCTCGTGTGGACGCTCATCGTGCTGATGATCGTGCCGGAGGGCCTCGACTACCAGTCGCTGATCGATGGCCGGGTCCCTGCCAGCGGGGGAACAGGCAGCCGGGTGCTGTGGCTGGTCCTGCTCGCGGGCGCGGGTGGCATCATCGCCTGGCGAGCCGCACTGTCATGGGTGCTGTTGCGGTCATTCAATCTCATGCTGCTGGCGTTCGTCCTGCTCGCGATCGCCAGCGTCTCCTGGTCGATCGATCCGATGTTGTCGTTGCGGCGCTCGGTGCGCCTGGTGACCGTGCTGCTCGTCTGCGTGGCGTTCGCGATCTCGGCATGGCATCCGCGACGCCTGCAGAACGTCCTGCGGCCGCTCCTGACATTGCTGCTGCTGGGCTCGATCCTGTTCGGACTGGCTGTCCCGCAGCTGGCCATTCACCAGGAGAGCGCACCGGAACTGGTTGGCGCGTGGCGGGGACTGACCAATCACAAGAACAGCCTGGGCGCCCTCGCCGGCATCGCACTGGTGTTCTGGCTGGAAGCAGGCCTGACCCGGCAGGTACGGGGCGTCGCCGCCGCACTGGGCTGTGGCCTCGCAGCCTTGTGCCTGTGGCTGTCGCGCAGCTCGACGTCGCTGATCGCTGCGGCCATCGCCACGGCGATCCTCCTCATGCTGCTGCGTTCGCCACAGGGGTTGCGACCGTATGTCCGCTACGCAGTGGTGTTCATCGTCTGCATCCTCGTCGTGTATGCGCTGGCCGCGCTCCGGCTGATCCCCGGCCTGAACCTGCTGCTGACGCCGGTCACGCTGCTGACGGGCTTCGACATGACGTTCACGGGACGCAGCGAGATCTGGGCGCTCCTCGGCGAGCACATCAGTCGCAGCCCGCTGCTCGGCACGGGCTACGGCGCTTACTGGTCGGGATGGGGCGCGGATTCGCCCGCCTTCGAGCTCGTGGTGCGCATGAATGGCTTCTATCCCGGTTCCGCACACAATGGCTACCTGGAAATCGTGAACGATCTCGGCTGGACAGGTCTTGCCTGCCTGCTCGCGTACATCGGCGTCTACCTGCGCCAGTCGCTGCAGGTCTACCACCGCGATGCCTTCCTGGGCGCCCTGTACGTGACCCTGTTCGTGCAGGAGGCCATTGCCAATCTCGCTGAGTCGCACTGGCTGAACGTGCTGAGTTTCCACGTCGTGATCATGACGCTGGCGACGACCGCCCTCGCCCGCACCCTGCTCGACGAACAGCTGCGCCTGCGCTTCGGCGCGCCCGCCGGATCGGGTCCCGTACCCTCCGCGCCGCAGCGGGGACTGTCGCCGACCCTGGCCAGCCCCCGATGATCGCCACTGCCTCCCCAGGCTTCGCTCCCGCTGCCGTGCCGCGCGGCCCGATCCCGTCTCTCGACGGCATTCGTGCCATCGCGGTGCTGCTGGTGTTCTTCGCCCATACCGGCCTCGACGACTACGTCCCGGGCGGCCTCGGCGTTACCGTTTTCTTCGTCCTGAGCGGCTACCTGATCTCGACCCTGATGCGGACGGAGTTCGCGGCCAGTGGCGCGATCGACTACCGCGCCTTCTACCTGCGGCGCTTCCTGCGGATCATGCCGCCACTGGCCTGCGTCGTCGTCCTGACCGGCCTGCTGGCGTCGCTCGCCTGGATCGATGGCGCCTTCACGACCAGTGGACTGCTGGCCGCCCTGTTCTACTTCGGCAACTACCACGTCATCGCGAACGACTTCGCCGGGCTGCCCGCGGGCCTGGGCGTCGTCTGGTCACTCGCGGTGGAAGAACATTTCTACCTGCTTTATCCACCGCTGGCTGCGTTGCTGTTGCGGGTGGGCCGGGCCGGAACCTCCGCGGGTTTCCTGCTGTTCGTGTGCGGACTCGTCCTCGCCTGGCGCTGCTGGCTCAGCCTTGAGGGGGCTTCGGAGGCGTACCTCACCATGGCGACGGACACCCGCGTCGACTCCATCCTGATCGGCTGCGTAGTGGCGCTGAAGTGGAACCCATGGCTCGATCCGGTGCCGGCGCCGGATCTGTGGCGGGACGGATCGCTGCTCGCCGCGTGCGTGGCCGTACTGCTCTTCACGCTGCTGTACCGGGACGAGTTCTTCCGCGAGACGTTCCGCCACACGTTGCAAAGCCTCGCCTGTGCGCCCCTCCTCTACCTGGCCGTGGCCCGTGCGACCCGCTGGCCGTTCCGCTGGCTGAATTCCAGGTCACTCGTCTACATCGGCACGCTGTCCTATACGGTGTATCTCTCCCATCACGTGATGCTGGAGCTGGCGGGCCGGCAGTGGCCCGGACTCGGCTGGATCGGTACGACGCTGGTCGCCATGGCGCTGACGCTCTGCGTCGCAGAGCCCATGCGCCGCTGGGTCGAGGTCCCCTGTGCGCGACTGCGCCGGCGATTGCACGGGAGCAAGCGAGCCAGGTCGTCAGGCGAGACGGTCCGCGAACCCGCGTCTCCGGGCGCCCGATGAGTGCCGCCCTCAAGGATGCAGATGAAGTGAATCCGCAGCCGGCGATCGCGGCGCTGCTGACGTTCAAGGGACCGGTGCTGCTCGACCTCGATGAAACGCTGTACCTGCGCAACTCGACGGAGGACTTCATCGATTCCGCGCGGCCGGGCGTGCTGGCACTGCTCGCGATGCGGCTCCTCGATGCCGTGAGGCCCTGGCGCTGGACCGGCGGCGACAGTACACGCGATGTCTGGCGCATCCGTTGCGTGCTCACGCTCTTTCCCTGGACGACGCGCTACTGGGCAACCCGCGTGCGTGCGCTGGCTGCCGAAGCAGGCAATGAGCCGCTGATCGCCGCCGTGAAGCAGCGGACCACGGTACCCAGCCTGCTCGCGCCGATCATCACGACACTCGGCTTCAGGCCGATCGTTGCGCCGCTGGTGGCTGCACTCGGCCTGCCGCCGCAGATCAGGATCGTTGCGGCGAGCGTCACCACGTTCGCCGACCGCCGGGACGGCAAACTGCGGCTGGCGGTGAAGGCACTGGGCCACGAGACCATCCGCAAGGCACTGGTGCTGACGGATTCGCGCCAGGACGAGGAACTGCTGCAGGCCTGCGCCATGCCGGTCCGGACAGTGTGGCCCGACGCGCGCTTCCGCCCGGCGCTGAGCGGGCTGTATCTGCCGGGACAGTACCTGAGCCAGGTCAAGCGCCCCGGCGAACGCTACGTCACCCGGGGCATCCTGCAGGAGGACTTCGCGCTGTGGATTCTCTGTTCGATCGGTCTCGCGACGAGCCCGGTTACGCATTTCCTCGGCCTCGGGCTGCTGCTGCTGTCGTTCTGGACCATCTACGAAGGCGGCTACGCGGACAACGACCGGGTCGGCGCCCGCTTCGAACCCGCCCCCAAGCTCAATCGTGCCTTTCATGAAGCGCGGGTCGTGACACCGCTGTGGACGCCCTGGGCCTGGGCGATCGCGAGCGGCGCCGGCGGCGTGTTCCTGCTGCGCGGCACGGGGCCGGACGCATTGGCCGGGGGCCTTGCCTGGCTCGCCGTGCTCCTCTCGACCCATGGGTTCTTCCTGCTCTACAACCGGTTCGACAAGACCACGCGCATCTGGGGCTATGCAGGCCTGCAACTGGCCCGGAGCGCCGCCTTCGTCGCCCTCGTCCCGATCAGCGCCATCGGTGCCATCGCGCTGGGGGCCCACATCCTGGCCAAGTGGATGCCCTACTACATCTACCGGATGGAGGGGCGGAACTGGCCGGATGCGCCGCACTTCCTGAACCGGCTGCTGTTCTTCCTCGTGCTGGCCGTGTTGCTGGCCTTCGCGACCGGGTTTCGCAGTCTCGCTACCGGCACCACGCTGGCATTGCTGGCGTGGAACGTGTTTCGCGCCCGCCATGAACTGTTTTCCATGCTGCTCGGTGCCCACCGGATCGATCGCGACAAGCCGGGGCCGTGACGCATGCACATCAGCGTCTGCATCGCCACCTACCATCGTCCCGAGCGTCTGGAAAGACTGCTTGCGGACCTGGTGGACCAGCGCCTCCCACCCTTCGAGATCGTGGTCGTGGACAACGACGCCGGCGGCAGCGCGCGGGCGGTGGTGGAGCGACGGGTTGCAAGCGGTGCGCCCTGCCCCGTTCATTTCGCCATCCAGCCCGAACAGAACATTTCGCTGACGCGCAACCGCACGGTGGCACTCGCCGGCGGCGATTGGCTGGCCTTCATCGACGATGACGAGCGCGCGCCGGCTGACTGGCTGCGGCTGCTTGCGCTTGCAGCCCGGCAGTACGAAGCGGATGGCGTCCTCGGTCCGGTCGTACCGCTCGTGCCGGACACGGCTCCGGACTGGATCCGGCGCGGCCGCTTCTATGACTGGGTGCGGCTGCAAACGGGAGAGACCGTGCCGCGCAACCGGCTGCGCTTTGGCAACGTGCTGCTGCGTGCCCACCGGGTGCTCGCCTACGCTTCGCCTTTCGATCCGGCGTATGGCCTGACCGGTGGTGAAGACGGGGACCTGCTCGCACGCATTGCGGCGGATGGCGGACGTATCGTCTGGTGCGATGAAGCGATCGTCACCGAACCCGTCGAGACAGCACGCCTGTCGTTGCACTGGCTGCTGCGCCGTGCGCTGCGCGGCGGCCAGGACTTCGCGCGCCATACGCTTGCTGGCCGCTACCAGCGGGTATCCAGAGTCAGCCGGGCCAGCTTTGTGCTGCGCGCGCTCATCCAGCTCGCGATCGCCGGCGTGCTGGCCATCCTGGCACTGCCCACTGGCAGGCATCGCGCAGCGTGGTTCCTGCTGAAAGGCGCGGCGAATGCGGGCAAGCTCACCGTCTTCTGCGGCTGGCACTACCGCGAGTACGCGCAGGTCCGCGGTGCGGCGGGAGCAGGTTCCCCATGAGCCTGCTGCAGACCACGGTGGTGATCCTGCTCGCAGCGATTGCGGTGCCCGCCCTCTTCAGCTGCAGCTACCTGCTGCTGCTGACGTTGCTCTCAGGCAGGGGACGCTCGCCGCGCCACGCCAACCGGCGGACGCGCTTTGACATCGTCGTGCCGGCCCACAACGAGGAAGGGTTGATTGCCGCCCTGGTGAAGAACCTCTCGCAGATCGACTGGCCCCGCGAGGCCTTCCGGATTGTCGTCGTGGCAGACAACTGTACCGACCGGACTGCGCTGCTTGCCATGCAGGCCGGCGCACAAGTCCTGCAGCGGCAGGATCCGGCGCTGCGCGGCAAGGGACATGCCCTCGAGTTCGCGTTCCGTGACAGCCGTGATGCCGGCTGGGCAGATGCCATCGTCGTGGTCGATGCCGACAGCGAGGTCTCCCCGAACCTGCTGGCCGCGTGTGCGGGGCAATTGGATCGGGGTGCCCATGCCGTCCAGGTGCACCACGGCGTGCGCGACCCCCTCGCGTCGTGGCGCACGCGACTGATGACCATCGCGCTGGGAGCGTTCCACCGCGTCCGCTCGCGCGGACGCGAACGCTTGGGCCTCTCCTGCGGCCTGCGCGGGAACGGCTGGTGTGTGACGCATGCATTGCTGAGGCAGGTGCCGTACCGGGCCTACTCCCTGGCCGAGGACATCGAGTACGGCATCGAGCTTGGTCTCGCCGGGCAGCGCATCCACTATGCCGATGAGGCCTGGGTGAATGCAGAGATGGTGTCCAGTGCCGGTGCCGCCCGCTCGCAAAGGCAGCGCTGGGAACACGGCCGCTTCCAGATGATCCGCGCGAAGACGGTGCCCCTGCTCGGCAATGCGTTGCAGCGACGCAGCGCGGTGCCGCTCGATCTCGCCATCGATCTCCTGGTCCTGCCGCTCTCCTATGTGGCCATCATGGTCGCCCTCCTGTTGCTGGGCGCGGCCGCGCTGGCGGCATGGCAACTCCCTGCCTCTCCCTGGCTCGGGATCGGCCTGGCCTGTGGCGGCATGCTGGCTGCGTACGTCCTGCGCGGCTGGCAACTCAGCGGGATCGGCGCACGGGGCCTGGCCGACCTGGCGTGCGCGCCTTTCTTCGTCGCCTGGAAAGTCGTCCTGATGCTGCAGCCTCGTGCAGGCGACCAATGGGTACGCACTCGCCGCAACAACCGATGAAGGGCGGGCGCCAGTTCGCGTTCGCGAGGCTGCTCGGCAGCGCGGTCATCGGGCAGGCGTTGCTGTCCGCAGCCAGTTTTCTCGCGGGCCTGCTGCTGATCCGCTACACGACCGACTTCGACTACGGTTTGTACGCGCTGGCCATCGGCGCACTGATGCTCGTGACGTCGCTCCAGGGTTCGTTCCTCAATCCTGCGCTGGTCGCCCGGCTGACTCCCCTCGCCGCGGAGGCGCGCAGGGACCTCGTTGGCGGACTCCACCGGGAGCAGAACCAGATGGTGCGGACGGGCGGCGGTGCGGCCTTCCTGGTCACGATCGCACTCTGGTACGCCGGTGTGCTTGACCGCGAGACCGGAGCCCTGGCGCTCGCGACCCTGGTGACGGCGCTCGCGCTCCTGCACCGGAACTTCTTCCGCATGGTGTTGCTGGCGTATCGACGTCCGCACGAGGTGCTGCTGGGCGACATCGCCTACGTCGTGATCATGGTGCTTGGCGTCCTGATCGCCGTACGCACGGCCACCCCGGCGGTGGGCGCCATGCTTGCGGTCAGCATCGCGGCCCTGCTGAGCGGCCAGTTGCTGGCCGGGATCCTCAAGCGGCACGAGCCCTGGAACAGCAGCGGCTCGCGGGGCATTCTCCGCGCGGTGGCGCCGTTGGCGGCCTGGTCGGCGGCGGGCGCGGCCATTCACTGGACCTTCAGCCAGGGCTACATGTACCTGGCCGCAGGGACGCTCGATCTCACCGCCGTGGCCTCATCATGGCAACCCGCATGCTGATGATGCCGCTCAACCTGCTGTCCTCCGGCATCGGTTCCATGATGCTGCCGCTGACGGCGGGCTGGCTGCAGCACCATGGCGCCGGCTTTACGCTACGGCGGCTGGCGCGATTCGCCAGCGCGCTCGCAGGCGCAGCCTGCTGCTATTTCCTGGTCCTCTGGGTCACCCGGGACTGGCTCTTTGCGCATGTCCTGCAAAAGGAGTTCGCCGCACGCGATCTGCTGCTGCTGCTGTGGGGACTGGCGTTCCTGCCGATGATCGTGCGGGACCAGCTGCTCTACCTGCTGGTCGCCCGCCAGCGCTTCCACCGGCTCACTGCACTGGCCCTGTCGAGCGCCATCGTCTCCCTCGTAGCGGGATATGCAGCGACGCAGCACTTCGGTGTGCTCGGACCCCCGCTGGGAGTGGTGGTCGGCGAGTTCGTCAATCTGGCCGGCATCATCGTGCTGTCGCTGCGGGAAGTCGCTCCCTTCAGACGACCTGCAGAGGCGGCTGAGCCGGGCGGCTGACCGGCATCTCCGGTGCCGCGCGCTGCTGGGCGGCGCGGCCATAGGGCAACGACATGAAGTCCGCGATGTCACGGGCGGAGAGCTGCTCGTAATGCCCGCGCCGGACCCGCGCCAGCAGTTCGTCATGGCGCAGTCGCTCTATACGGGTGATGTCAGCATGGTACGCACGGAACGGAACTTCACGCGGGGAGTCCTCGGCTGCCCTGCGCGGGCGTGCAGGACTCAAGCGCTGTACCGGGCTGAGGATGCAGGCCTTCAGGCTGCGCAGGGCATCTCCAGCCAGCCGATGCAGGTAGTGCAGGCTGCCAACCCGATAGACCTGGACGCTCCAGGTACTCGTCTGCTGTGCGAGCCAGCGGGACTTGTAGTGGCCGAAACCGGAGAGCAGGTTCAGGAACCGGTAGCGGCCCAGGATCGCATGCCGCACACCCAGCAGCAGGATGGCAGAGCCCGGAGCGACCTGTCCGAGTTGCCGGTCGAAGGCGAGGTGCAACGCATACAGCCCCTTGTCGGCCCCAGCCTGGAACGAACCGTTGATCATGCCTGCGATCGGCACGCCATCCAGGAGCAGGATCTGGATGGAGATCGCCATCGGATTGCCGGCATCGAGCAGGCGCCGCCAGTATTCAAGCGTGCCGGGCTGGCCGCAGACCCCGAGGTCCGTCCCTGCCTTCCAGCTCCGCATCTCTACGCTGCAGTACATCTCGAACAGCGCTGGCGTACTGGCCGGATCCGACGAGGCCAGCCATTCCACGTTGCCGCTCGCGAGCAGCTTGCCCAGCTGGCGGCGGACGTTGGTGCGAAACTTCGCGGCCAACGCCTCGCAATACCCTTCCGGCGAGTCCCAGCGGAAGTAGATCGTGCAGTTGTCCATGTTGGACCAGCGACGCACCCGGCATCCCTTGACCAGCAGTGTCGGCGCCAGCGACCCGAGAATCGACTCCGAATCCTGCTGCTGCAGCTCGAGGTAGTCCCACTCCTGCCTGCACTCGTGCAGATAACGGTAGAACGAAGCGGCGACTGCGGCGACCTTCCCGGCCTCGGCGACCACATGCGGCCGATCCCCATCGTGCTCCACCAGGAAGTCCAGCCGGCGCATCGGCCACCACGAGCCGGTGGTCGTCTGCTTCAACGCCATGTAGCCGATCAGCACGCCGTCTTCGAAGGCCACGAGGAACCAGGGCTCGAACGCCCGTTTGCTGCCGCCCATGACTTCGCGGTTCAGGATGCTGCGATAGAACTCGAACGTCGAAAACGGATCCGGCACCGGCGACCTGAGGTTCAGCTCATTCATTTCGGAATGCAGCGCGCTCATGTCGTCGAGCGTATGCAGGCAGCCTACTTTCATGCCGCGTCCACCGCACTTCCGGACCTGGCATCGGCAAGCGGGATGATTCCCCCCGGTGCGTCCGGATCCACGCGGAACGAGGGTTCGTGGCGACGGAGAGGGAGGGGGTCGAGGCCGATCCGGTGCGCCGAGCGATGCACCACCGTCTTGAGGAACGCCCGAACGCCGGTCTCCTGCTGCGAGAGCTGCCGCACGTGCAGCCGCGTGCGGAAGAACCGGTTGGCGAGATAGACCTGCTGGCGGCGCTGCGTCGCGCTCGTGTAGTACTCGGTCGCCAGCGACACGTTGAGATCTGCCTGGTTGGTGACCCGGTGGGGAGCATTCTGCGGCCACGTCGCCCAGTGACCCGGCGCCAGGTCATAGGCAATTGCAGCCCGGTCGAATTCGCGCCGGTAAGGAAGGTATTCGTGCCGGACACCCGCAAAGATGTCCTCGAGCAGTTCGCGCTGCACGTAGCGGTTGTCCAGCGCCGGGTAGACCCAGATGCGCTTGTGCCCGCGGATATGCCACAGCGCAGAAGCCGGCCCGTCGGCGTGATAGTAGACGAGGGCATGGGGCGATGAAATCAGCAGGGTGCCGTGGCTGCCCGTGGGAGCAAACCCGGGTATCCGGGCGGCCAGTTGCCCATAGAGCTGGTCGACCAGCGCGCGATACTGGGTATCCACGCCATCCACGCGCGTGATGTTGAGCCACAGGCGTCCCTTGCGGACAGCCCGCAGCAGATCCGCGCCGCTGACCCCGTCATGCAGCGCCAGCCGGTGGTCGCCTGGACGCGTGAGGTCGCTGCCCATCGTCTGCGCGTACAGTTGCTGCCGCGGAAAGACATCGAGCAGCGCCGCGAGCGAGGCATCGCTGAACAGGTCGTTGCGCTGCAGGTTGTGGGTACCGACGAAAGGCCGGCAGCCAAAATCGTCCCTGTACGCCAGGGGCACCCGAACCTTCAACGCGTTCATCCGGTCATGGTCCTCGGCAGTCCAGCGAGACCCCAGGCAATGAACCGGATCATTGTCGACCGGCGCCCTCCGGTCCGTTCGCTAGCGAACAGAGAGCCACTGGCCCCTCCGGTAAGTTCAGCGCCGAAAATCGCGGCATCCGCTGCCTGCGAAGTGCAGGCAGGCCCAAGCGTGGAGTTTCCGTGGCGCCTCCGTTCGCAGCCCTGCTCGCATTCCTCCACCGGTCGTCCATTGACCGGCGCCGCGACCGGTGCGTCGCAGTGAATCGCCCCTCCAGTCCGGCACGCAATGCCGCGTCCGGTCCGTCCGCCGCGCCGCGCGACCCCGCGGACCCACTGCGGCCGGAGCAGGTTCGCCAGTTTCGGCAGGACGGCTTTCTGGTCTTGCCCCCGGTCTGCACGGCGCTCGAGCTGGCAGCAATCCACGGTGTGCTGGATACGCTTTTTCGGGAGAAGGCAGGACGCAGCGAAGGCAGCCACTTCGACATGCTCGGACTCGATACCGATGCCACGGAGGCGCGGCAACCCCAGATCATCCAGCCATCCGTCTTCGCGCCGGCGCTGCTGCACGGTCCCTGCTACGAAAGGTTGTTCGCGATAGCACGCCAGCTGCTGGGCCCGGACACCGTGTTCAGTTTCGACCACAGCATCCTGAAGCCGGCACACAGCTCGGCGGCGACCCCGTGGCATCAGGACGAGGCGCACCAGCCCCGGCGCTACTGCCGCTATCCGCAGATCAGCGTCTGGCTGCCAATGCAGGACACACCGGAAAACACCGGTTGCATGCGCTACATACCGGCTTCCCATCGGGGTCCGCTGTTGCCCCATCGGCACCTCAACGGGGATGCGCGCATTCACGGGATCGAATGCGAACCGCAGCATGTCGATGCACTGGCAGCCGTCACCCGTCCGGTGCCCGCCGGTTCGTGCATCCTCCATGATGGCCGTACCCTGCATGGCGCCCTGCCCAATGTGTCGGCGATCGACCGCATTGCCTATGTCGTCGCCTTCACGGGGCCGCCCCTGCCACTCGGAACGGCCGACGCCTCCCGAATCAAGGCATCGGGCGCAGCGAGCACCCGGCGCCGCAACGCCTGGTTGCTGAATGGGGGCTTTGTGATCACCACGCGGCGGCGCATTGTCCAGGGGCTCCGCGGGAAGCCGCGCACGCTGCTTCACAAATGGCGCCTGGCACTCCTGCCTCTGTGGCAACGCATGCGGCGCCTGCAGGCAGGATCCCGCCATCGCAAGCCGGTCACTTCGGCTTCGAGGCGACTTTCACGACCTGCTTCAAGGCCGGCAAAAGTCGATCCGACTCGATCTTGACCACCGCGTAGCACTCGCAGGCCAGCGCCTCCAGGGCCGGACGATCGATTACCTGGATGCGGCCACGACGGTAGTTGATGACGCCGGATTTCTGCAGGCGTCCGGCTGCCTCCGTGACGCCTTCGCGGCGCACGCCCAGCATGTTGGCGATGAGTTCCTGGGTCATCACCAGCTCATTGGAGGAAAGCCGGTCGAGACTGAGCAGCAACCAGCGGCAGAGCTGCTGGTCCAGCGTGTGGTGACGGTTGCAGACGGCCGTCTGTGCCATCTGCGTCAGCAGCGACTGGGTATACCGCAGCAGCAGGTGTTGCAGGACACCGGCTTTCTTGAACTCCTCCTTGAGCACCCTGCCCGACAGCTGGAATGCGTAGCCCGCACTCTGTACCACTGCGCGGCTCGGCGTGCTTTCGCCCCCCATGAACAGGGAGACGCCGATCATGCCTTCGTTGCCCACGACTGCAATCTCGGCGGCTGCGCCGTCGGCCATGACATACAACAGCGAGACGATCGAATCGGCTGGAAAGTAGACATGGTTCATGCGCGAGCCGGATTCATAGATCGACTGCCCCAGCGCCAGGGGAACCAGGGTGAGCTTGCGTCCGATCCGCTCGAAGTCGACGGGAGGCAGGGCCTCAAGCAGGTGGTTTTCGGTGGGCAGGTGGCGTTCCAGCAAGGCAGGCTGTCCTTTATGTCCCGGGAGCTTCGACCGTCGGAAGCCCGAAGGACCGTAGTGATGGAACTTCGCAGGATAGACAGCCGCTGTGGTGGCGTATGTGCGATAGCGAACGGACGGCCGACAGTCAGCGCCACAGTATGCATGGCGTCTTAATGCCAGCGGGTCATGACCTCGACCCGGTGACCCGGGAGCATTGCTTGAATGAGTCACTGCGCGTCCTGATCGTCGAGGACTCGGAGAACGACGTCGACCTGTTGCTGCATACGCTGCGGCAGAGCGGTTATCCACACCTGGTCTTCGAAGCGGTTGATTCGGCAGCGGCACTGCGTTCCGCACTGGTGCGAGGCACCTGGGACGTGATCACCTCGGATCACGCGATGCCGGGCTTCAGCGCCCCGCAGGCGCTGGCGCTTGCCACGGACCTCGCACCGCAGGTGCCGTTCATCATCGTCTCGAGCGAAATCGAGCTCGAGCTGGTGGTGTTACTCATGCGCCAGGGCGCCGCAGACTACGTGCTGAAGACGCAGCTGCCGCGCCTGGGTCTGGTCGTCGATCGCTGCCTGCGTGAAGCCGGGGAGCGGCGCAAGCACCAGCAGGCGAGCGAGGCACTCAGGGCGTCGG
>JANNNQ010000222.1:0-1518 GCA_031398625.1 Pseudomonadota bacterium | reverse complement strand
GCAACTTCGCCGCCGGCGCCTTCATGCTGGTGCTGCGGCCCTTCAAGGTGGGCGACTTCGTGCAGATCGGCGGCCTGGTGGGCACGGTGCACGAGCTGGGCCTGTTCGGCACCGTGATCATCACGCCCGACAACGTGCACACTCTGGTGGGCAACACCAAGGTGTTCGGTGACACGGTGCTCAACTACACCGCTCGGCCGTCGCGGCGCGTCGAGCGCACGGCGCAGCTGGCCGGCAGCGTTGATCCGCTGGACGCCATCACGCGCTTCAAGGCCGCGCTGGCCCAGATCCCCAACGTGCTGGCCACGCCGGCTCCCGAAGTGAACCTGCTGGACATCAACCTGGTGGGCACGGTGATCGCCGTGCGGCCGTACTGCCACACCGACCACTACTGGCAGGTGTACTTCGACACCAACGAGATGATGGTGCGGGTGGGCAAGGAAGCCGGCTGGCCCGCACCCACGCCGACGCAGATCATGCGCACCGCGCCGCTGTGACGAGCCGCTCGCGGCCAAGCCCCCGCCGCGGAACCGGCTCTGCCGGGCCGCTGGCGGGCGGCCCCCTTGGGGGTAGCGAGCGCCAGCGAGCTTGGGGGCCTACTTCAGGCGGCGAACTTCAACACGCCGATGAGGCCCAGCACCAGCAGCAGGTAACGCGCGCCCTTGCCCACGGCGATCCAGAACATGCTCTGCCAGAAGGGCATGCGGAACCAGCCGGCGGCCAGCACCAGCGCGTCGCCCACCAGCGGCAGGATCGACAGCACCAGCGCTGGTGGCCCCATGCGGCGCAGGCGTTGCACCAGCGGCTTGTCGAGATCGACCTTCACCTTCTGGAAGCGCTCGTAGCCCTGGCGGCTGGCCACGCCCATGCCGAAGGTGAGCAGCGCGCCGGTGAGGTTGCCCACGGTGGCCACGAGCAGCGCCCACCAGGCCAGATGCGGGTAGGCGGTGACCAGCGCCGTCATCACCACTTCGCTGCTGCCGGGCAGGATGGTGGCCGATGCAAAGGCCGAGAAGAACAGGCCCCACAAGCCCGCCTCCGGGCCCATCCATGATTGCAGCCAGGCTGCGAGTTGCGCGATCCAGTCAAACATGGAGCGCGATTGTCGGGGTGCGGGCGCGGCGGCCGCCGGAACTAATCGCTAGACGGGCAGCGCGGTGGTGCCTTTCAGGCGCCGCAACATGAAGCTGGTCTTGCAGTCCTGCACCGCCGGGTGCTTGAGCAGGCTGTCCATGATGAAGCGCGAGTAGTGGTCCATGTCGCGCACCAGCACGCGCAGCAGGTAGTCCATCTCGCCACTGAGCGCGCTGCACTCCACCACCTCGGGCCAGGACTGCACGGCGGCGGTGAAGGTGTCGATGGGGCTGCGGCCATCGCTGTGCTTGGACAGGCGCACGTTGATGTACGCCGTGAGCGGCAGGCCCACCCGCTCGGGCGCCAGCAGCGCCACGTAGCCGGTGATCACGCCGCTGTCTTCCAGCCGCTTGACGCGCCTGAGCGTGGCGCTGGCCGACAAGC
>JANNNQ010000200.1:0-3370 GCA_031398625.1 Pseudomonadota bacterium | reverse complement strand
CATGCCCGTTCGCCGACAGCGGCGCACTCGCCACGAAGAACATCCGTTGCTGCCCGATCCAGGCCATGAGCTCGGGGGTGATGTGGGGGTGCTTCTTGCTCATGTATTGAATCGTCCATTTAAAGCCTGCGCGTGAGTTTAAACCTACATCATCGGTGGGCACTGTCTGAATGCGCTTGACCTTGGATTGGTGAAATGCTCATCGGCATGCCTGCATCCCGCTCCGAACTCGCTCACCGGATCGAACCCGAAGGCAAGCCTCCGGGTTGCCACCATCCAATCATCCAATAAGGAGACTTCCATGAGTTATGTCCCGCATCCTGCCAACGAACCGTTGGTCCGCCGACCCGCCCGGGAAGACAAAAAGGGCAATGACGAGGACGAGAAGAACCGCTCCAGTGACCTGACTCCTGGCGGCCAGGGTTCGGACACGCCCGGGCTGCGGGAAGCACCCGTACCGGAACTGAGAGCCGGGTCTGGCCGATGAAGAAGGTCGCCGGCTGATGGAACAGGACATCGAGGCCCGGTAAAACACCCTAAATCAAGGAGAGCATGCAATGGAAGCCAAGCCGTTCTGGACAATCTACCAAGCGACAAGTGAAGTTGAAGGACTGGAGAATGCATCAATCCTGAGCAGCATCGGTTCGTCACGCTCGAAGCTCGAGGCTGCGCTGGACGAAATGTCGCCGTCCGATGCCGTACTCGTCGAGTTCACGGATATCGAAGGCCAGCTCACGGACCCGCGGATCGTCGGGAACCTGACCGAGGGGAAGGATGCACTTCTGGTTAGCGTCTTCCCCGCAGCACCACCCAGCGACTGGCAAAGTCACCTGACTCCGGTCGGCTGAGGAGCTGCACGTGACGAGCATCTACCTCTACATCAACGCGGCGCTCTATCTCGTTTTTGCCGCGTGGTGCACGCTCTCCTTGGTCACCACCTCAAGAAACCTCGGCTACGAGACCCTCACCGCCAATGGGCGCTCCGAATACCTCGTGATCTATGGCGGCCTCCAGCTGGGCCTCGCCATCACCTTCTGGATGCTTGCAAGCAACAGCTCCCTGCACCGCTTCGGCCTACTGTTCTCGCCCGCGGTCTATGGACCCATCGTTCTGTACAGATGGATCACCATCGTGATGTTCAAGGCGGGCGGAATGACTTCAGGCATTGCGTGCCTGGAGACGGTCTTGTTGCTGGCAGCAGTGGGACTGCTGGTGTATCAGGCTGATTGAAGCGGTTGCTGAACAGCAGGTGCGCGGTATCGGAGTCAAGCGCCGTACTTCGGTATTCGGGGTTACCGCAAGTCAATCCGATAGCGCTGAATCATGCCGCCGTGATCGGCCATGAATTCCTCCGCAACCAGCACTCCGCCGTTACCAAGGATGGTTCGGGCGGAGCCGATGTTCTGCTTGTTGCAAGTTAGCAGAACTTCCGACATGCCCATGGAGCGAGCCTCAACGAGCGCTCGACGAAGCAGCTCACTCGCGAAACCCTGGCGACGCATGCTCGGCCGAACACCAAACCCTATGCTCCCGCCAAAGTGCCGAAGCGCATCCGTCAACGAATGCCGGATATTGACGACACCAACGACGGTTCCGCCGGAAACGAGCCAGTATGTCGAATGGGGCACAAACCCCTGTGGAATCCCCGCCCCCTGCCTGCAAGCCTCCAGCTGCGCCAGGAATGCTTCAAAATCTTCATTGGGGAAGGCAAGGGTAAACGGAACCAGTGATTCACCCGCGCGGTGGAACTCATCAACAAGCTCCCGGTAAGAATCACGTCGTGCCGAATGCGGTTCTTCGAATGTCAGGGAGGCGTTCATTTCCTGGGATGCCGGAACACTCTTTAGTCTATGCAGTTCCCGCCGCCAATATCCCCTAAACCCCCTACTGATACCAACTGTGGAAGCAGGTCCGCGTCAGTCGATTCAAGGATCACCTGGACCACTCGACTGCATGAATTTCCGATTAAGCTTGTGCGGGAGATGTTTTTCCAGCTCTATCGTATGGTTGCCTGAAAGTCGAAGCCATGCAGAACAGCGTCATACACCATCTGGGAATCGGACTCGCTGATCCTCAAGCGGCTGAGCGGTTCTTCGATCAGCTGTTCGCATATCTTGGGCTCGAGAAGGAAAAAACCCAGGAAGCGGTCGCCGGCTGGAAAGGTCGCGGCACGCGGTTCTACCTCTACCCCGTCAAAGCAGGACAACCGCCCGGCGCTCTCCAGCATCTCGCCTTCGCCGCCCGATCTCGATCCGAAGTGGAAGAGTTCGCCATGTGGGCGGAAGAGAAGGGAATCCGGATAACCTCCGGCCCGAAGCCTTATCCGGAATACGGCGGCGACTACTATGCCCTGTTCTTCGAAGGGCCAGAGGGGCTTAGGATGGAGATCGTGTGGCTGAAAGAAGCTGCGTAGGCAAACCAATACAAATCTGAATCCATGTCGGACGAGAATCCGCATTACTTTTCAGAAGCTTGGATAGCCCAGCCTTTCACCAAGGCAGTCATGCTTTGACGCCTACAGCCATCGTTTAGAGGCCCACATTTAGATGTACCACGCCCCGAACTGGTACTCGAACTTATCGTAACCTGTTCGAAACCCGAAGCGGTCGGTCCGGAGACCACCAGCAAGGACGGCCAGCGGCCGAGGATCTGGCCGATCATCGGCGGCACGTTCGTCGGCAAGGACATCCGCGGGATGGTCGTACCGGGCGGCGGCGACTTTCCGTTGATCCGCCCTGACGGCGTAACGGTCATCGATGCGCTTTATCGGCTGCGCACCGACGATGGCGTGACGATCCTCATCCACAACAAGGGACTGGCCATTCCCGGCGATGAACCAGGCAGGTTCAAGTATCGGCTGTCACCTGAATTCACGGCGCCGCAAGGCAAGTACCACTGGCTCAACCGGAATGTGTTCCTCGCGAACCTGACCACCCGAATTCCGGAAGGCCGTCGGCTGGCTAAGAACGATAATGAAAACGACCGGATGATTCACGTGTACCGGTTGGGGTGAGGCGGCACGCAAATAAAACAGCCTCCGCAAGGGAGGCTGTTTTACTTGCTGGTGCGGCCGGAGGGATTGTTCCGCCTCACCCGGCCCTAGCTCAAGCTACGGGCGTTCGCCGGAGTGACTGCACGTTAAGTGCAGTCACTTAGCTACACCGGCTCACCCATGGCCTCCACCCCGTTGGGGCCATCGCTAATCAGCGCGTGGAAGCGCTCCTGATGATCGATGTTCAAAATTGCTCCCTGCAATTTTGTCGAACCCCCTCCCTATCGGGGGTTCTCATCGCTCCGGCGGGCACACGAAACAAAAAAGCCCCACGCTGGGTGGGGCTTTGTTGTTTCGACTGGTGCGGCCGGAGGGATT
>JANNNQ010000163.1:0-1679 GCA_031398625.1 Pseudomonadota bacterium | reverse complement strand
CGTGCAGGGACGGGAAATAAGGGACGTTTTCGGCGGTACCGCGCCAGCCGCCGTCACAGGCACCGCGGCAACTGTCTTGCCTCCCTTGCCGTCATCCTTGCCCCGCGCGTCGTGGGAATCCTTTGCAGCATCGCGCAGGGCCTGTTTTCTGGTGTTGGCATCCTTGACTTCCTTCAACTGCTGCTTGAGATCCGCGTTGCTCTGCCGCTGGCTTTCGAGCATGACCTTCTGGACTTGCGATTCCAGGTCGCCAGTCCCGGCATCCATTAACTGGGGCTGCAGTTCCGTCATCTTTTCGCTTGTCTTGTTCAGTTTGTCGGCCTGTTTCTTCAATCGCCCTTGCTGCCCATCCATTTTCCCGATCTTGTCCTCGAGTCCGTCTTTGCGGGAATCGGAATCCTTGTCGAGGTTGGCGTTCTTGCCGGCCTTTCCGACCTGGCTGACGGCACCAGCGCCCACTTGCGCCCCGCCCGAGACGATGCCGACGACCATGCCTGTTTGCGCCGCGTCCATGGCGTTGTCTGCCTTCTCCCTCGATTCGTCCATCCCGTTCCGGATGGCATCGTTATCCCGTTTCAGTTTTTCGGCCTTTGCTGCATTGGTGAGATTCTTCTCATCCCGGGCCAGCCGGTGGTCCTCTCGCGCTTCCTTGGCTGCCGCCTTCTGAACCTGCATCAGCGAACTGGTGATGCCGCCGTCCAATTTCGGAGCGGCCGCATCGACTTTGCCGATTGGCGTCGCGGGCGTCTTCGGTGCGATGGGCGTCAGGGAGACTTCGGGTTTCACGATTCGGACCGGCTGGACCGCGATCGGACCCGGCGTTATCGGCTGGATGGCAATGGGTTTGGTCATGACCGGCAAGGGATCCGGCCTGGGCATGGTAACCGGCGGAGCCTTGACGACTGGCGGGGCCTGAACGGGTTTGATCGTGGTGATGGGCTGCACGGAGATCACCCTGGCGGCGGTGTCGGCCGCTCCGGCATTCAATGGCAGCAGCAAGACAACACCAAAACAGCCTGCCGCCCTTGCCCATCCCTTCAATGTCGATTGCGTAACCATGGTCTACCCTCCCTGAGCATGCGCCTATCTTACCGCTGCCACGGCCTTGTCACGAATGTGGTGCAAAGCCCTGGCGATCCCGGGCTCCGAGGCAGCTTTCATACCCGCACCACGGCTCCATCACGGGGCAACTGCCTCGCCCCTGATGGACTTGGAAAACCGCCCGCAATTCAGGGAGACAGAAGGGAATCCTCGACCAGGGGGCAAAGCGGCCCCGCCGGGCCGGACTATTGGACAGGGAACGCCGGCCGGCAACCCTTGCCAAAATCCGGCGGGGATTTGCCGAACCGGACTGGTTTCTGCGGCATACTCGGCCCATGAAAGACACACCCTACAGGCGCTTTGCCCGCCGCGAGGATCTGGGCCTCGGCCCGCGCGAATTCGCGACCCTGGAACGCCTCGACACGCCGCAGAAAATCCAGGCGTACCTCAATGGCATGCCCATCAACCACGAATTGGGCGGCGAAACCGTGTTGTCGGTGCGCGAGGTCATCAGGCAGAGGCGCTCGCATTGCATCGAGGGCGCCTTCTTCGCCGCCTGCGCGCTCTGGGTCCACGGCACACCGCCCCTGGTCATGCATCTGGACTGCGACCTGAGCGACTACCCGCACGTGATCGCG
>JANNNQ010000126.1:0-1649 GCA_031398625.1 Pseudomonadota bacterium | reverse complement strand
GCGAGTTACGTCGCATGTCCCTCTTGATCGAGCAGTTTCTTGAATTTGCCCGCCCGCGCTCGCCCCATTTTCAACGCGAGCGTCTCGACGAGATCATGGAAGAGACGTTACTCCTCATCGGCCCAGAGGCACGAACACGCGGAATCTCGATTCACAAAGAGTGGGAAAAGACGTTACCCGCCGTCTGGGTAGACGGCGAACAGCTCAAACAAGTCTTTCTCAATCTGCTGCTCAACGCGCTCCAAGCGATGCCCAAAGGAGGATCACTCACCGTGCGACTCCATGTCAGCGGTGGACATCTGCTGACCTCAATCGCCGACGAAGGGGAAGGGATTCCAGCAGAGGTGCGCGCGAATCTGTTCGAGCCATTCTTCAGCACCAAAGTCGGCGGCACGGGACTCGGACTGTCGATCTCGCAACGCATCATCGAAGGGCACAACGGGCGACTACGACTCTTCTCGCAGCCTCACGTCGGCACTACGGCGGTCGTTCGTTTACCGCTATGAAAAGTCAAAAGTCAAAAGTCAAAAATATGAACAAGAAAGACTGAGGACTGAGTTCGGAACCCGAAACCCGAAACCCGGAACCCGAAACTTTTGATTTGCCCATGGAAAAGATTCTGATCGTCGATGACGAACGCAACGTACACTACTCGTTTCGCCGCGTGCTGGGCAACGAATACGAAGTCCTCTCGGCCTTCTCAGGGAAAGAGGTCCTCCCGTATTTGCTCGACGAGACGCTCCAGCTTGTTCTCTTAGACGTGCGGATGCCCGGAGAAAGCGGCCTGGATACGCTCCAGGAAATCAAACGTCAACGGCCAGAACTTCCGGTGATTATGATGACCGCGTTCGCCTCGGCGGAAACCGCGATCCGGTCCACCACGCTTGATGCCGAAGAGTACCTCATCAAGCCGCTGGACGTGGACAACCTGAAGCACCTGATCACCACCGTCTTACACCGGCGGCAACCGCAGCCGGCGGCGACCACATCCGCGCTGGAAATGCCGGAGTCCGGCGCGGTGCCCATGCTCGGCCATAGTCGCGTCATGCAAGAGGTCTATAAGATGGTCGGCAAAAGCGCGGCCCGCGATATTACCGTCCTGATTACCGGAGAAAGCGGCACCGGCAAAGAACTGATTGCCCGAGCATTGCATACCTATTCTGGCCGCACGCACGGACCGTTCCTGGCCATTAACTGCGCGGCGATTCCAGAGACGCTGCTCGAAAGCGAACTGTTTGGCTACGAGCGGGGCGCCTTTACTGGAGCCGTCGAAACACGGCCAGGAAAGTTTGAACTCGCGCAGGGGGGCACGCTCTTCCTTGACGAGATCGGCGATATGCCGCTTCTCCTGCAAGCGAAGTTACTGCGGGTGTTGCAAGAACGGGAGCTGTATCGGCTTGGGGCGCGGGAACCGCGACGGGTTGACGTGCGGATCATCGCCGCGACCAATCAAGAGCCGGAGGGGTTAATCCTCGCTGGTCGCTTTCGCGAAGATTTATATTATCGGTTAAACGTCGTGCGGATATCGCTGCCCCCGTTACGCGAGCGCGGAGAGGACATCGCGTTGCTCGCCGATTATTTTCTTGAGAAACACCACCAGACCAACCCGCAAGGGCCACGGGGGTTCTCCGAAGAGGCACGCCAACTGC
>JANNNQ010000106.1:0-2430 GCA_031398625.1 Pseudomonadota bacterium | reverse complement strand
CGTGCAGTTGCGCTTCGCTTCGTTCGCAGTGACCAACTTACGGCGGGACTTTCACCCGCAAGAGTGCGCCCATGCTGGGCGCACAAAGCACAGCCATAGCTCGGGCTATGGCGAGCATTTGCAACGACGAGCGGGCGTCTTATGGCGTGATGAGCGGGCATGATCGAAAGATTCTCAGCCTCTCAGTCTTGATGTCCCCAGCCGACAAACGCTTCGCGCCCTTGCACCGCCACATCCACCTTGCGTCCCACCGGCAGGCACACGATGGTCTGCACATGGCCGAAGGGCAAGCCGGTGAGGATGGGGGTGCGCGTGACGCTGCGCAGGTGGTCGATGGCGGTCTTGAGGTTGTAGCCCCGGTCGTGCGGCGAAGGCGTCCATTGGTTGAAATGGCCCAGCAGCACGGCGCGTTGCCGGTCCAGCACACCGGCCTGATGCAGCTGCAGCAGGCTTCGCTCGACGCGGTAGGGATGCTCGTTCACGTCTTCGATGAACAGCACGCCACCCTTGATGGCAGGGAAGTGTTTGGTGCCGAGCAGGCTGTTGAGCACGCACAGGTTGCCGCCCCACAGGGTGCCGCGCACCTCCAGTCCATCGAACCCGGGCTCGGTGCGAAACCCCACCGCCTCCAGTTCGCCGGTCATGGCCTCCAGGAAGCAGGCTTCGGTGACGTCGTCGACGCCGCCCTCCTTCGCGCTGCGCCCGAAATGCTCGCAGGCCAGCGGGCCGGCCCAGGTGGGTTGCTTGCGGTGGGCCAGCAGCCCCAGCTGCAAGGAGGTGACGTCGCTCAGGCCTACCCAGCGGGTGCCATGTTCTACGCTGCGGGCCAGCAGGTCCCAGTCCAGGCGGTCCAGCAGGCGTGTCAGGCCGTAGCCGCCGCGCGTGGCCATGGCCACCGAGGGGGCCGCACGGGCCACACGATGGATAGCAGCCAAACGCTTGTCGTCATCGCCAGCAAAACGCTGCTCGCGCGCCGTGGCGTCTTCGTCAACCACCACCTCAAAGCCATGCGCCGCCAACCGCTTCGCAGCACGCCGCAATGGCAGCGCACGCGGCAAAGCACCCGCAGGAGAAAAAAGATGAAGAGTCTGTGTTCCGGAGTGGCTGTGTGTCATGTCGGGGGATCGAAAGGCAGCTCCCGCGCGTCGCCGACCGGAATGAAGCTGCTGTCTTCACCCTCCGTGGCGGGGCCTCCTTGGGGTTGTTCTGATTTGCGCTTGGTGCGGCGCTCGGCGAAAAACCCGCGCAGCAAGGCGGCAGAGTGGGCGGCCAGCACGCCGCCCACCACGGTGGTGTGGTGATTGAGCTTGGGCTGGGCGAACAAGTCCACCACCGACCCGGCCGCGCCGCCCTTGGGGTCGTAGCCGCCGAACACCACCCGCTTGACGCGGGCGTGGATCAGCGCCATGGCGCACATGGGGCAAGGCTCCAAGGTCACGAAGACCTCGCAGTCGGGCAGGCGGTAGTTGCCACGCAGCTCGGCGGCATGGCGCAAGGCCACGATCTCTGCGTGGGCCGTCGGGTCATGCGTGGTGATGGGCCGGTTGTAGCCAGTGCCGATGATGTGCCCGTCACACATCACCACGGCACCCACGGGCACCTCGCCAGCCAGTTGTGCATTGAGCGCCTGGTCCAGCGCAATGCGCATGGCGTACTCGTCGGCGGGGGGTATGTTGCTCATCCAGGGGTGAGTGGTAGAAATGGGATCAAGGTTCCGAGGCGCGCGCCGCCCCTTGTGACAGCGCTTTCGCCACGTCGTCGGCCACCTGGCGTTGCAGCTGCTGCGACTGCCCGCGAACACTGGAGGCAGCCGGCGCCGCGGCAATGGCCTGCCTGGACTGCAACTGGCTCCTGGCAATCAGGCCCACCATCGCCACGACGATGAGCAACCCGACCACACCGAACACCGCACGCATGGACAGACTCCTCCGTGTGACCTGCGCTGGCGATGGTAGCAGCCGGCCAAGCCTGCGCCAGCTTGATCGATCAGGTGCGGAACTCGTCGGCCGCAATGCCGAACTTGCGCAGCTTGTCGTAGAGCGTCTGCCGGGCAATGCCCAGCGCGGCGGCCGTGGCGGGTTGATCGCCCTTGTGCCGCCGAAGCTCTTCGATGATCACGGTGCGCTCGAAGTGTTCCACCTGCTGCGGCAACCCTTGCGGCAGGCCGCCGGCCTGTTCGCTGGCGCCGCGCACTTGCGTCAGGCGGTCGCCCAGCACGCCCAGGACAAAGCGGTCGGCCACGTTGCGCAGCTCGCGCACGTTGCCGGGCCAGGCGTAGGCCATCAGCTCCGCCAGTTGCGCGCTGCTCAGCAGCGGGGCAGCCCGTTCAAACCGGCTGGCCGCCAGCAGGGTGAAGTGTTCAAACAGCAAGGGGATGTCTTCGCGCCGCTCGCGCAGCGGCGGCAGTTCGATGAAGGCAACGCCGATCCG
>JANNNQ010000194.1:0-4832 GCA_031398625.1 Pseudomonadota bacterium | reverse complement strand
CGGCGGCGCCGGCCCGGGAATCGTGGAACAGGACGCGGCAGCCGCCGCCGGCGGCGATCTGGCCGATGCCGCGGCCCATCGCGCCGGCGCCGACGACGCCGAGCGTGACTTAACGCCTCGCACACATCCCAAATTCTTTGTTCTCACCTGCAGCCTGCAGCCTGTAGCCTGTAGCCTGTAGCCCGTAGCCTTCCCTAGACATTCAGCAACAGGTGTTCCCGCTCCCACGAGCTGATCACCTGCAGGAACGTTTCGTACTCGTTTTCCTTGACGGCGGTGTAGGCCAGCACGAACCGCTCTCCCAGGATGTCGATCACCGGGCGGGACTCGCGGAGCAGCCGCAAGGATTCTTCCAAGCTGCGCGGCAGCGAGAACGGCAGGTCATACGCACTGCCGGCAATCGGTTCGCTCGGTGTCAGGCCTTCGATCATGCCGAGGTAGCCGCAGGCGAGCGAAGCCGCGATGGCCAGATACGAGTTGGCATCCGCGCCACCGACGCGGTTCTCGACGCGGCGGTTCTCGGGACTCGACACGGGTACGCGCAACCCGGCAGTCCGGTTGTCATGACCCCACTGCGTGTTGATGGGCGCGGAGCTGTGGCGCGTGATACGACGGTAGGAGTTCACGTTCGGGGCGAACAGGGCCATCGCGGCGGGCAGATACTTCTGCAGGCCGGCGATGTGTGAATAGAACAGTGTCGATGGCTTGCCATCCGCATCGCTGAAAATGTTCTTGCGCGTCTTCGTGTCCACGATGCTCTGGTGGATGTGCATCGCGCTGCCGGGCTCGCGCGCCATCGGCTTCGCCATGAACGTCGCATACATCTTGTGGCGCATCGCCGCTTCACGGGCGGTGCGCTTGAACAGGAACACCTGGTCGGCCAGCGAGAGCGCGTTGCCGTGGAGCAGGTTGATCTCCATCTGCGCGGCACCGTCTTCATGGATCAGCGTATCGATCTCGATGTCCTGCGCTTCGCAGAAGGCATAGACGTCGTCGAACAGCGGATCGAACTCGTTGACGGCGGCAATCGAATACGACTGGCGGCCAATCTCGGGGCGGCCCGAGCGGCCCACGGGCGGCTTGAGCGGGTAGTCGGAGTCGATGTTCGGCTCGACGAGGAAGAACTCGAGCTCCGGCGCCACCACCGGATCCCAGCCTCGCTGCGCATACAGGTCGAGCACCTTCTGCAGCACGTAGCGCGGCGCCATCGTCACGGGCCGGCCATCGGAATAGAAGCAGTCGTGAATGACCTGCGCCGTGGGTTCCGCCGCCCAGGGCACCACGCGCACCGCCTTCGGATCGGCCTTCAGCACGATGTCGATTTCCGACGGGCTGATCGCGCGGTCGTCGTCGGGATACTCGCCGGTGACGGTCTGCAGGAAAATGCTTTCCGGCAGCCGCATGCCTTCGTCTTCCGCAAACTTCTCGGCCGGCATCACCTTGCCACGCGCCACGCCGGCCATGTCGGGGATCACGCCCTCGACCTCGGAAATGCCGTGATCCTTGAAGAACTGCTGGATCACACCTGTCTTGGTACTGTTCATGGAACTTGCCTCTTGCCTCGTGCCCTGGCCGCCGCTCCGAAAGCAGCGAACAGCGCACGCGAAAATTCATTGGTTTGCATCTGCCATTCCGGGTGCCACTGCACTCCGACCGCGAAAGTCGGGGCTGCCGCTACCCGGAACGCCTCGACGACCCCGTCAGGTGCCAGCGCCTCGACGGCGAGGCCCGGTGCCAGTTTCTGTACTCCCTGCGAGTGCAGCGAATTGACGGTGAGCGTGTCGAGCCCGGCCAGCTGGCGGAACAGGCCGCCGGGCTTGAGCAGCACCTCGTGGTTCGGCCCGTACTGTTCATCGAGGGGCGCGTCCTTGTTCTCGCGATGGTCGCGATACCCCTCCACTTCATGCAGCTTCTGCCAGAGGGTGCCGCCGAAGGCGACGTTCATCTCCTGGAACCCCCGGCAGATCGCCAGCACCGGCAATCCGGCCGCGACCGCCTTCGGTATCAACGGCAACGTGGTGGCATCCCGCTCCGGGTCGTGGAGCGTTCCCGGATCGCTCGGCGGCCCGCCGTACCGGTGCGGCTCGACATTCGACACGCTGCCCGTCAGCAGGAGGCCGTCGAAACTCGCAAGCAGCTCCTCCAGGTCGATCCCCGCTCCCAGCGAGGGGATCAGGACCGGGATGGCCTGGGCACCCTCCGCCACTGCCGCGATGTACTTCTCGCCGACGCAGTGAAAGTAGTGGCCACCGAGCAGTCGTCGGTCTGCCGGGATTCCGATGAGCGGCTTGGGATTACGCACGTTTAATATCTTTAACAGCCGATGGAATCACCGGCGTTCTCAGGACGGCTCATTTAACCACACCAACCCCCACGCCGTCCGCCCCGGAAGGGACGTTTTTTAGGGAAAAACAGGCATAATGTGGCCGCCGCAGGGGCAAGCTCCTCGCGGTCCGGGACGCGGGCCAGGAAATCTCTGGAGATTCTGGGGGGTTGGGCTCGACCGGCCTTCCCTTACTAAATATTAAACAGCAGGGCAGTTCATGGCGCCGCCGAATCCCCTCGACGAGATCGCTTCCCACCTCGATCGCTACCCCGATACGCGCTTTGTCGACGTATTGCTGGCAGATAGCTGCGGAATACCGCGGGGCAAGCGCGTCACCGTCGAAGAGCTGCCGGCGGTCTTTCGGGGCGGTTTCCTGCTGCCTGGGTCGATGTTTGCGCTCGATATCCTGGGAGACACCATCCAGGCCACGGGCCTGGGGTTTGATGAAGGGGACGCCGACCGACCGTGCCTACCCGTATCCGGTTCCTTGCTGCCCGTTCCGTGGGTCACCGACCCGGTGGCCCAGATCCAGGTGGCGATGCACGAGCGCAGTGGTGAACCCTAACCGGGGGGTGGCGCTGCGGATTCCGGTCAGTGATCCGGCGAATCGCCGCGTTGAACATCGCGTGGCCGGCAGCGACGCCAACCCTTACCTGCTCAGTGCAGCCGTGCTCGCAGCCATGCATCGGGGCCTGGAGGCAAAACTCGATCCGGGCCCACCGTGCACCGGCAATGCCTATCGCACGGCCGAGCCAACCCTGCCGCAGACCTGGCCGGAAACCCTGCAGGCATTCACGGCGAGCCCGTTCATCCGCGATTATCTGGGGAAGGATTTCCAGGCGCTGTATGCCACCACGCGGGGCGGCGAGTTCCGTTCCTTCGAAGCCCAGGTCTCCGCGCTCGATCACCAGTGGTACCTGGCAAATTGCTGATGAAACCTCTGAGATACTGCCATTTGAACCTGTCGACGCATTTTCAACCATGGTCTTTCGATCAGTTGCATCGCTGTTCGCTTGGTACATGTAGGTAAGTCAGAGATTCCTTGGGGACCTGGTGGAACACATCGCCTCTTACTACTCCGCTACAGCGAACGCCACTCCGGCTATGCCTGCGCTTGCGGGTGATTTGCAGGCCGACGTGTGCGTCATCGGGGGCGGCATCGCGGGTCTTTCGACTGCACTGCATCTGGCGGAACGCGGTTATCGCGTCGTCCTGCTGGAAGCCCGTCGCATCGGCTGGGGTGCCTCGGGACGCAGTGGCGGGCAGGCTCTCTTCGGCTATGCCAGCGGCCAGCAGAAACTGATCGGGCAGCTGGGCAAGCCCGCGGCGCGGCAGTTGTGGGACTTTTCCATCGAGGCGCTGGACCTGTTGAAGACGCGGGTCGCGAAGCACGCCATCGACTGCGACCTGCACTGGGGCCAGATGCATGCAGCGATCAAGCCACGGCAGGAAGCGGAACTGGAGGAGTGGCAGCACGAGCTGGAGGACGAGTACGACTACCGCAGCACGAGGATCATGAGCCGCGACGAAGTCCGGTCAGTCCTCGCGACGGATCGCTACCGCTCCGCCCTGTACGACAGCGCCAGCGGCCACCTGCATCCACTCAATTACACGCTCGGCCTGGCAGCTGCAGCACGGGCCGCGGGCGTGCAGGTCTTCGAACATTCGGCCGTCACCCGCGTCGGTCGCGGTGATCCGGTACGGATTGACACCGCGAAGGGCAGCGTGACGGCAAAGCAGGTCGCCCTGTGCTGCAACGCTTACATCGATGGTCTCGAACCGGCGTTGCGTGCCCGCATCATGCCGGTGGGCACCTACATCATCGCGACGGAGTCCTTGGGCGAAGACCGGATGCAGCAGCTCATGCGCAAGAACGTCGCGGTGACCGACATCAATTTCGTGCTCGACTATTTCCGTCGCTCGGCGGACCACAGGCTGCTCTTTGGCGGTCGCGTGAGTTACTCTGGACTCGATCCCTTCAACACGGCCGCGGCCACGCGCAAGCGAATGCTCAACGTATTCCCGCAATTGGCAGACGTGAAGGTCGAATATGCATGGGGTGGGTACGTGGACATCACGATGAGCCGTGCACCCGACTTCGGCCGACTCGCGCCCAACATTTATTACCTGCAGGGCTTCTCGGGTCATGGCATCGCATTGACCGGCATCGCCGGAAAATTCGTCGCTGAAGCCATTGCCGGCCAGGCGGAGCGCTTCGATGTCTACACCCGCCTCAAGCACCGGAACTTCCCCGGCGGCACGCTGCTGCGCACACCGGCACTTGTCATGGCGATGCTCTACTACAGGCTGAGAGATTATCTGTAAGAAAAGACGAGGCCAGCGCACTGGTTACCGGAAGCTCGGTTCAGGACCGCGCACGATTCCTTGCTGCTTTGCTTTCCCTGCTGCGCATCAAGTCCAGGGTGGCAATCCGTAGCCACCCGCGATGCGGGCGAGATACATCTCGCTGCGAATCACCGCATCGCCCCTGTAGCTGCTTCGGCAA
>JANNNQ010000025.1:0-9809 GCA_031398625.1 Pseudomonadota bacterium | reverse complement strand
CGTGCATGCCGCCTTCGACCAACTGCGGCAGGGGTCTGGGGGTGATGACATCCTGATCATCGTGTTTTCACGCGATCGGGCCTTGCAGCTTGAGCTGCTGCTTGAAACGTACGGGAGCCTCGTGTCGGATGCACCGCGGCTCACGATCCTGTATAGCGTCACAAGCGAGGCCCATCGGGCGGCATACCACGACGTGCTCTTGCGTTACGGAAACCTGGTCATGCAGGCCACCGAGGAAAATGACTTTCGCGCCGATCTCCTGAATGCGCTCAAGCGCAGTCGGGCGCGAAACCTGATGTTCCTCGTTGACGACCTCATGTTCATCCGTCCGCTGGACGGACAGGTGCTGCGCCAGTGGCGGGGTAGCGATGGAATACTCAGCCTGAGGCTGGGAGAAAACATACGCAGTTCCTACAACAGTGGTGTGGATGCTCTGCCCAGGCCGCCGGAGCTCAGGCAGGTCGCCAAGAACGGCGCCGCGATGGTGACGTGGGTCTGGAAATCCGGCGTCCACGACTGGCAGCTCGCGCTGTCCCTGGACGGGAATCTCCTGCCGAAGGCGCTCGTGGAGAGATTGATTGCGTTTTCCCGCTTTCGCGCACCCAATTCGCTCGAAGGTGCGCTTGGCAGGTTTCGATTCCTGTTCCGCGGAAAACGCGGCTTCGCGTTCCGAACGTCACGGATGGTCAACCTCCCGCTCAATACCGTAAAGAGCGAGGACTATTATTTCCCGCACGCGGGCGCGAGCGTTGACGCCATGCTTGCGGACCGGGATTCCGGAATGAAGTTTGATGCATCGGCCTTCCCTCATGATGAGCATGGCAGTTGTCACTTTCCGTGGTTGCCACCACTGGTTCCGCGAAGTAAGGCGACCCGCGTGGATTGCCGCACCCCAGGTGAATGAGGCAGCGTCCAAAGGCATCCGGAACCGCTGCCGTTTCCCTTGAAAGCGAGCGGGCTGGCTGCCAGCAGGAGATGGAGACCGTGCAGTTGAATCAGGACACGCTGATGGGTTTCTTGCGACGCCATTCTAGTCGCGCCAAGACCGTTTACAGGCCTCTCATCTGCCCGTTTGACGAGCTCCTGCCGCACGTGCCGCTGCACTCGCAAGTGCTCGATATCGGTTGCGGCGGGGGTGCCTGGATGAGCCTGATCGCCGGTTTCCGGGAGCCCAGCCGGCTCGACGGCATGGATCCGGATACGGTTGCGGCGGACGAAGCACGACTACTGCTCGGAAAGGTATCACCCCGGTGTCCCTGGTCGGTCACGACAGGAGATCTGCACAGCTTTGCGCGACCGGTGTCGGAGTATGACGTTGTCACGATGGTGGATGTGTTGCACCACATCCCCCCGGCAATGCAGTGGAGCACCCTGGCGGAATTGCACCATTCCATGAAGCCAGGCGCACTGCTGATCCTGAAAGACATCGATCGGGCAAGCCCGCTGGTCCTGTTCAACAAGCTGCACGATCTGCTGCTCGCTGGCGAAATCGGTTTCGAGCGATCCGCTGACGCTGCGGCCAGTGAACTCGCGCGGCTGCAGTTTGAGGTGACGGCGAAATCGCACCGGCGGCTCTGGTGGTATCCGCACTATACGATCGTCGCGCGGCGTGCGGCCAACTGATCCGCTACTGCGACGATCCGGGGCAGGGTGGCTACGTGCTGCTCAAGGTTCCACGGCAGCAGGGCAGAGATGGAATGAGTATCCAGAATCCCTCCGGAACACCAACCCGAGAGCACTGTCGCCTGCGTCAATGGGCCATGGCGTACAGCCTTCCCTCGGCAGCGCCTGTCCGACCTGGGTGGCCGCAAGCAGATCGACGCGTCCCGCTGGGGTGGAGTCCGAGCATTCCTTCAGGGTCGCGACGTAGGATGGCACGAAGGAAGAGGACTCAAGGAACAGCGTGAAGTAGGGCGGGACTTCGCAAGCAATCCTGTTGTCTGCACGCAGGGCCTGGTATTGCGCGACTGCACTGTCAAGCGTCCCCCGATAGCGGATGTAGCTGTAGACATCCCGCAGGTCCCCCTGCAACAGTCCGATCCATGCGAGCAGTCCTGCCACCATCGTCACGAATCCCTGCATGTTGATTGCTAGGCGTGATCGCTGCTGCTCGAGCGAACCGTGAATTTGCACGAGCAGGCCATAAAGGAGGACAACGTACAACGGCAGGATGTTGTAGTAGGCCGGGGGCACGCGGAAGCCGTAGAACCATATCAACGGGGCAAGACCCAGCAGCCACCGCTTCCGGACAACAGCCAGCACGTAGACGAGAATGAACGAAAGGCCGAACAGCGGCAGAAAATCACTGCGGATGAAATAGGAAAACAGGTCGCCGTCCGAGCGGTCCGCGAACTGCGCGCCCTGCGCTGCAAGTCCATTGATGAGGTCCCGCACCGGGAACGGGTAGAGCACGACCAACAACAGTTGCAATGCCACAACCGGCAGCAGCCAGGTCCGGGCCGTGACGGCGAGATCCTTCCAATCCAAGCCATTCAAGGACAGTGCCACATACACGGAATGGATCACGAAAGCCGTCGGATGAGTCCATGCAAGCAACGAGGCGCAGGCAACCCAGCCGCCGCGATACCCGCGCGAACGGAGTATCTCGGATCCAAGTGCCAGCAGGACCGCCAGCGTTTCCGGCCGGAATCCCTGCTTGACCTGTACCGCTGCGACAACGAGCGCGAACAGCAATGAGCCTGCCAATCCCGCGCGCCCGCGCACCGACCAGGCGGCAATCAGCAGGGTGGTCATGATGATTGCCGCCAGGGCGAAGAAATTCCCTGCGTTGCTGCAGTCCGGATTGAGCCACGAAACGAGGGCGGGCTGGCCGATGCCATGCCAGATGTAGCGGTACAGGCCCGCAGGATCGAGAGGATAAAGCGGAGTCTCGAAGGTGCCGGTAGCGCAGTGAAAGACGGATACCGATGCGAATAGCACTCCATCGCCCGTAGGGGCCGGGAACTGCAGACTGAGGTACAGGAAGAAGCGCGGAACAAGCACGCCCGCCGCGAGCGCAAACAGGACTGCTCGACCAGCCACCCGCACTGCCGGGTTCAGCGCCACGGTCATCGATCAGCTGCTTGCAATCAGGTAGACGCCAACACAGATGGCTGCCACGCCGGCAATGCGAGCGGGCGTGACGGCTTCGCCGAGCAGGAAACCCACCACGGTGGTCAGCGCAAACCCGAGCCCTACGAGGGGGTAAGCCTTACTGACATCCCAGTGAGCGAGCACGCCCAGCCAGATGAGCGCCCCCAGCCCGTAAAGGACGGCACCGAGTATCAGGAACGGGTTGGTAATGAGGGCCATGGCCTCACTCAGGCCCCACTCGCCTGCGGAAAGTGCGGTGCCTGAAGCTGCGCGCATGCCGCGTTGCAGGGCAAATTGTGCCATCGCCGACATGCAGATGCTCACGATGGCCGTTGCGAAAATCCGGTTCATTGCCGTCCTTCAGAGGAAATATGCCGTTATCGTGATCAGGACCAGAACCATCATCACGGTCCTGCTGCCGAAATCCTTCAGCGTGAACACGATAGGGTCATCGTGCATCTCACCGCGCTCGGTCTTGATCCAGAGGCGGCCGAACCAGTAGATCAACCCGACGCCGACGCACCACAGCAGCGTGGCGTGGCCGTAGCGCTGTGTTTCGGAAACGTTGGCGACGAACAGGCCGAAGATCACCACTGCAGACAGGCTTGCCCCGATGCCCATCGGCCAGAGTACGGTGAGGTCGGTGACCTGGTAATCCCGCCCGCGTACGCTGCGTTTGCCCTCTTGCCGGAGCATGACCAGCTCGGAGCATCGCTTCAGGATCGCGAGGCTGAAGAACGCAAACACGGAAAAGGCAAGCAGCCAGGGGGTGACCTGCACTGCGATCGCAGCGGCGCCCGCCAGGACCCGAAGGGTGTAGAGCACCGCAAGCGTGATGCAGTCAGCCAGGACGTGGCGCTTCAGTTTCAGGCTGTAGGCGGTTGTCAGCACCAGGTAGACAAGCACTGCGCCCAGCAGCGACAGCGAGGTTGCGAAAGCGAGGACGAACGCTGTCAACAGCATGGCGCCGCCCACGCCAGCAGCCTTGCCAATCGAGAGGGTACCGGCCGCCAGCGGCCGGTACCGCTTGCGTGAGTGCTGGCGATCGCTGTCCAGATCCCAGATGTCGTTGGCGATGTAGGTGGCGGAAGCCACGAGGCAGAACACGACAAAGGCAACCAGCGAGGCCAGCACCCTGTCCGGCTGCAGGAAAGAGAAGGACGTCAGGAGCGGCAGGAAGATGAGGGTATTCTTCAGCCATTGATGGACCCGGAGCAGGCGCAGCCAGGAACGGATTCTCCCTCCGTCAGCACGAAACTCTGCTTCCACCGGGACTATCGAACGGACTCGCTGCGCGACCCGGGTGGAGACATCGACGAGTATTGCCCCGCATGCCGCGCTCCATACGGGAAGGTCAGCCCGGCTGTCACCCGCGTACACGAAGTCCGGGCCTACCTGCTGCCTGATCAGTTCGAGCTTGCCGATGCCCTTGACGTTGAGCTTCCCGTCGCTGGCGATCACGTCATCGAACAGACCGGTGCGCGCTGCAACGGCATCTGCAATCTGCCTGTCGGCCGCGGTTGCCAGCACGATCCGGCGGCCTTTCGTTCGTTCCTGCACGAGGAATGCGACCAGGTCTTCGCGCAATGGCAGGCGGATCGGGTCGTAGCTCGCGCTCTCAAGGACACGGCGTTTGAGATGCGCGCGTCCGCGGAGCAGCCAGAAGGGCGCCAGGAGCGCGACCAGGAGGTTGCTCCTGAGCGCAACGCAGAATGATTCCGCGAGCGTATCGGTGGGCGTGAGTGTGCCATCCAGGTCCACGACGAGGGGAAGTGGCAACGGTTCCTCATCGCGGTAAACGGCAGCGCTGGCCATGGGATCAAGCACGTCTGAAAGTGCCATCGACCTGGAGCACATTGCCTGATTCCCGGTCCGAAAAGCCCGTTTCGATGCCTACCAGGCTGTAACCCAGTTCCCTCATGCGCGGGCACATCTCCGGAAACAGCTGCTCGCCCGCGTACAGCGGAACAAGGGACATTTCGAGTTGCACGACCCCAATGAAAGGCAGGGAGTCCGTTGCGCCCTTTAGGACCTTGTCCTCGAACCCTTGAGTATCGATCTTCAGGTAGACGCTGCCCGAGGTGCCGCACATCTCCGGAAAGACGGAGTCAAGCGTCCTTACCTGAACGGTCTCCTTTCCTACGTATCCGGAGCGCGGCTCCGAGTTCACATGGGCGGGCAGGATTTCCCGCAATGAGCTGCTGTGCGAATTGCCGGAGATGTTGATCTCCAGGAATTCGTTGGTGTCTCCGATCGCATAGTTGAATGCTTCCCACGCCGGGTCCCGCTGTGCGTTGGCGGCGAGGATCCTGAAAGCTTCGGGCAAGGGTTCGAAGGAGAGGATGCGACGCCGGTACCCGGCATCCTGACGCAAGTGTCGTGCGAACTGGCCGATGTTCGCGCCCACATCCAGGACCGTATCGACATTCGAAGATTCGAGAATTTGCTGCCGCCGGGCCAGGGGATGGGTCAGGGGCGAGAAACCGGCAATGTCGTAGCCGAGTTTCCGCACCAGTCGCTGTATTGCTCGTTTCATGTCTGTCTGTTTGCAGCGCGAGAGAAGCGCGTTGTTGTTCTTGCCCTCCCGGCGTGCTGGAAGGGGAAAGCCGCGGACCGCTATAGCGCCATGACCGCGTCGAAAATGTTCCGGGCCAACCGTCGTCCCAGATACTCCGCACCCAGGGCAGAAGGGTGGGTCGTATCCCGCGAGAGGTAGTGATAGATGTTGTTGAGTTCCGATTCGGTGACTCCGGGCGGCGCGAACGACGGCAGTGGATACTGGCCGTTCGGGTTGGTACCCTCGAGCAGAGTCGGCGTGCCGAGTACCGCCGGTTCCAACTCGAAAGTGGGATCGATGGTGATGGTTGGCAGTCCGCCGCTCACATAGCCGTCTCCTGGACAGACGGGATTGATGTCGATGAGCGCGCCGCTGTCTCGATCGATCCTTGCAGCCAGCAGCAGGGACCGGCCGGAGCCTCCCGTCGCAATGAGATCCGGAGCTTGGGAGTAACGGCCGCCGGAGAGGATGGGTACGGTTTCGATGCCCCCAAAGCCGCCCCCGCCACCGCCGCGCGTGTTGCCCGGCTTGTAGGTTGCGGTCGTGCCAGGCCCCGGGGTGCCGCCGGTGAACCACTGCAGATTGGTGACGTCACCAACGGCACCGGATGAATTGAGCCAGCCGGTTCCCATGAGGCTGTCGATATAGACCCAGGGCGCCGCAATTCGCTGGACCGCCGCTTTCACCACGGATGCCTTGTACAGGCAGTCGCCGATTCCGCTCGTGTTGGTCTGCGGATTCGCGATGTAGCTCGCATCCGAAAGCGACGGTATCGGGCTTAGCGGCGCCGTGACGACGATGAGTGCGTCCGGCTGGGCAGCCCTGAGTCCCTCCAGGTAGCGCTGCACGGCCGACTCGTACTGATTGCGGTCGGGCCAACGAAGGCCGACCCCTCCCACAATATCTCCGTAATCGTTAACTCCCGCCATCACAACGTAAATCTGCGAATTGTCGGCAGCGTGTGCCGGCAGGCGATCGTTGAGGTTCCCGAGATCCCCGCCCGAGTTCCAGTAGCCCGTGCCGCCGATACCGTCCGTAGCGATTTTCCTGACACCGAGGCGTGTCGCGAGACTCAGGGCAATCGCCCCGCCGCTGCTGAAGACTTCGGAACTGACCGCCAGGTACGAGTCACCCACCATGGTGATCTGCGGATCCTCGGTATCGCCGACCGCCAGCAGTGAGCTCCCCTGCTCAAGCTTGATGAACGCGAGGTAGATGCCCGTGTTGATCCAGATGTCGCGCACGCGTCGCGAACCAAAGTCGACACGGACGGTGCCAACCGTCCAGCTGCCGCGTCCCGTGTGGCAGGACAGGATTTTGACCGGCACCCGTCGGCCATCCACGATCAGCGTGACGGCCGTTGCCGTGCCGTCGGGTATGACACCCGTGAGTTCGAAGACCGGTGCATCGGTCCTGAAGCGCAGGGTTTGCACGGAGCCCACAACCCGGGCATTGCCCCTGCAGTAGAAGGAGCGGCTGATGCCGAGGCACGGCACTCCTGCCAGCGTCGGCTGCCCTGGCAGCGACGAGCTGTAGTGATTGGGGATCGCCCGGCTGATGAGCGGGTCCGAAATCGGATGGACGATTCCCTGCGGCAGCGAGGTGGTGGGCGCTGGCCCACTCCCGAACGGACCCGCCCATGCAATCAACGGCAACTCCGTGGCCAAGGCCGGCAGCGCCGCGGTAGGAGATGCCTTGGCGTTGAGGAAGGCCTTCAGCCGCGCAATGCGCGGATCCGGTTCGGGTACCGGTTCCGGAGGGGGTTCCGGAGTTGGCTCGGGGGGTGGCACAGGCACAGGCGGGGGCGTTGCGACCGGTGGGGTCGACGAGGGCTGCGCAGGTGGCGCAGCCGGAGAATCGGTTGCGCCATTGCAGCCGGCCAGGAGCAGGCTGCCCGCCGTCGCGCCAGTCATGACCAGGAAGTTTCGGCGGTCGGTAATCATCGTACACTCCGTGGGACGATAGTATCCGGCGTCGGTGACGGCACGATGACCGGCTGGCGCGCGACGGCACCGCAAGGAAGGATTTCATGGTTTCGTCATTCAATGTCTTCTGAAATGTCACATGGGTGCATGGCGTCTTCCGGCCCGGGTCGACGCCTTTGGTGAATCCCGCTGGCCGTATCGATTCGTTGATTCGCTGGACCCGCAGGGCCGCACTGGTCGGCGGCGCACAGACCATCGTCCAACTGGTCGGATTCATTGCGGGCCTGCTCGTCATCCGGCTGCTCACGCCCGAACAGTACGCCTACTACACCATTGCGAACGCGGCACTCGGAGCCATGAGCGTGCTTTCGGACAGCGGCATTGGCGCAGGCGTACTGTCCGAGGGCGGCAAGATCTGGCAAGACCGCACGAAGCTGGGCGCCACGATCGCCACCGGACTCGAACTGCGGCAGCGCTTCTCATGGCTTGCAGCGGCTTTCGCAATCCCGCTGGTCATCCTGTTGCTTGAGCATCAGGGCGCAGGTTGGTCTACTGCGACGTTGGTGGGCCTCTCGATTCTGCCTCTGTTTTTCCTGTCCATGACCGGACAGCTGCTGGAGATTGTCCCGCGGCTCCACCAGGACCTGTTGCCCCCGCAGCGCGTCCAGGTGCTGGCGAACGTGGGACGAGTCGCCTTGCTTGGCTTCCTGCTGCCGCTGTGGCCGCTCGCATCCCTGGCGAGCATCCTCGCCGCGGTCCCCCAGGTCTGGGCGAACTGGCAGCTCCGGGGCATTGCCCGTGGTCATGCGGACTGGGATGTCCCAGCCGATCCTGATGTGAAGAGCCGCCTGCTGATCCAGGTGAAACGGACGCTTCCAGGCTCGATCTATTACGCGGTGTCCGGACAACTGACTGTGTGGCTGATTGCGATCTTCGGCCAGACTTCCTCGATCGCTGCAGTGGGTGCACTTGGTCGGCTGGCGATGATCCTGAGCGTGCTGAGCAGCGTGTTCGGCTCGATGGTGATCCCGAGTTTCGCGCGCATTCCACACGATGAAGAGGCTCGCGTGGTGCGCAGGTACTGGCAATCACAGGTCGTACTGGCACTTGCCTGCTCGCTGCCGGTGATCGCCCTGGCTCTGTTTCCGGAGCCGGTACTCGCGATACTGGGGCCCAGCTACCAGTCGCTGGGCCGGGAAGCGGCCTTGATGGCGTCCAGCGCCGGTGTGTCCATCATCGCAGGCTCGGCATTCAGTCTGGGTGCCTCGCGGGGCGTGATCGCACCTCCGCGGGCTGCGATTGCGTACTTCGTGGGGATGCAGATGCTCCTCATCTGGCTCCTGCCTGTGGATACCGTTCAGGGTGTCCTCTGGCTCGGCCTGCTGAGCGCTGTCAGTCAGTGGGTGTTGCACGTCGCGTACTTTGTTTACGTGCAGAGGCGGCGTGCGGGCTAACGCAGTTGTAACCAAAGCGCAGTACGGTGCCGCCATTCGCCACCCAGATCGCAGTTGGCGCCGGTACCTGCCCATGAGCGCGACACAGACAGCAATCCTTCAGCCGACGCGCCCGCTGCCAGCCGACTTCACATGACTGGATCGACAACGCGTCGCGAGTTCCTGCGGATCACGGGAGTTTCTGCGAGTGCATTGCTGCTTGCGGGCTGCAAGTCTCCCGCCAATGCCCCGGTAGCCGAAGCTGCGCCGGTTGCCGGTACCCCGCCTCCGGTCGTTCCCCCCGTCGAACCGGCGCCACCGGATCCCGCGCCGGTCCCGGAACCGCAGCCAACGCGCCCACCGCTCAGTGCTGCGATGACGGAGCTGCAGGCCCATCTGCGGGAACACACACTCCCCGGGTTCGCGTTACCGCCGCCAGCGATTGTGCTGCCCCGGATTGCGCTCGCCGGACCGCTTGTCTTCTCGGGTCCGGCGGCAACCACGTTGCCTGATGGGGTGGTGATCCCGATTGCAAGCGTCCTGATCGACGGTCCGATTCGCGACAAGTTCACGACCGGGCTGGCGGGGAACCCGACTGTTGACGGGCGTCAATGCTATTCGGTGCGGCGACGCTATGGGTGCAAGGGCATACCCCGTGAAGTCGAAGTGCCGATGGTTCTCAGGTTCAGGACGGATGCTGCTGTTTTCGAGCTGGCTGGCGTTGTGATCAACCGGGCGGGCAATGGAATTGTCCAATGGATGCAGGTGGACGGGGAGCGGGTCCCGAACCACGTGCTCGCC
>JANNNQ010000191.1:0-8071 GCA_031398625.1 Pseudomonadota bacterium | reverse complement strand
CATCGCCTGTCCTGCCCACAAGGATAATCATGGAGAGCAAGTCCCTGGAGACCAGTCTACTGCGGTCTTTTTCGCCGCTTGACGGGCTCAAACTGGATAACCTGCATGCACTCGCACGCAAGGCGGTGCTGCGTGACCTGTCTGCGGGCCGGGTGCTTTTCAAGGAAGGGGATGCGGACAAGCGCACCTACTACCTGGTCAGCGGCACGCTCGAGCTGATGCAGGACAATCGCGTCGTTGCGACCATTCGCGGTGGCACTCCCGAGGCACGCAATCCCCTCACGCCCACGATCCCCCGCCGCTACAGCGCCCGGGTAGCCTCCGAACGCATCGAGTTCATCACCCTCGACAGCGATCTCCTCGACGTCATGCTGACCTGGGACCAGACCGGGTCCTACGAAGTCAGCGAGCTGCGGGGTGGCAGCGATGACATGCCGTCTTCGGACGACTGGATGACGACGCTCCTGCAGACCAAGGCGTTCCACAAGATTCCTGCGGCCAACATCCAGGCGATCTTCATGCGCATGCAGCGTGTGGACTTCAAGGCGGGAGAAGTGGTCATCAAGCAGGGTGACGAAGGCGACTATTTCTACGTGATCGTGAAGGGCAAGTGCACGGTCACCCGCGAGACGCCGCTCAACAAGGAAGGCATCAAGCTTGCGGAGCTTGGCATGGGCGATACCTTCGGCGAAGAGGCGCTCATCTCCGATGCGAAGCGCAATGCCAGCGTCACGATGTCGATGGAAGGCACGCTGATGCGCCTCGGCAAGGACGATTTCCGGACGCTGCTCAACGAGCCGTTGCTGGAATGGACGGACTACGAGGAAGCCGCCCTCCTCGTGTCGAACGGTGCGAAGTGGCTGGACGTGCGGCTGCCGAGCGAGTTCGAGAACTACCACCTGCCGGATGCACTCAACATCCCGCTGTACTTCATGCGCCTGAAGATGAAGAACCTCGACAAGGAGGCACACTACATCGTGTGCTGCGATTCCGGCCGCCGGAGCTCGGCGGGCGCCTACATCCTGAACGAGCGGGGCTTCCAGGCGTCGGTACTGAAGGGTGGGCTGGCCACCACGGATCTCGCCAGGAAGTAGGCTGCAGCAGCCATCAGGATGCTGTTCGCCGCCTGGGATCACGGCGCTGAAGTTCCGAGCCGCACGACTCACGCAGGTTCCTGGCGGTCTTCCAGTGGTGGCCCCCCGCCACCACCCGCGCGCTCTGCTCATCGCATTCGCGGATGGTCCTGTAGAGCTCCTCGTTCGTCATATCGCGGAGTAGCTTCCTGTCGGCTGGGGGACTGTCCATGCCGCGCACTATACAGTGCGCCGGATGTGACGCTGACCCAGATTCGAGCGAAGCGGTGCGGATCTGGCGGGAGCCGGGCGAGGCTGTCACATGGTGTGCGTCGGCTTGTCTCCGCCCAGGGCGCCTGCGAGGTAGCTTTCGATCTTCCGCTGCGTGTTGCCCCGGTCCTGCTCGCTGAACTGGACGCCGATGCCGGCAGTCCGCTTGCCCTGTGCGCCCTTCGGAGTCATCCAGATGACACGCCCCGCCACCGGGAGCTTTTCTTCTTCGCCCATGAGGTTCAGCAGCATGAACACTTCATCCCCCAGGCGGTAGTTGCTGTTGGTGGGAATGAAGAGGCCGCCATTCTTCACGAACGGCATGTATGCAAGGTACAGAGCGCTCTTGTCCTTGATCGTCAGGGTGAGGAGTCCCGGTTTGCTGCTGGGCTGGCGCATTGCCATGCGTTGTTCTCGTGCGGCGTGGCTGGCTGGATCAGGAGGAACGTCTGCGGCTGAAGACCGTCATGAGCTCGGCCAGCAGCAGCTCCACCGCGAGTTCGCGATGGAGGGCAGTGCGCAGCAATTGGGCCTTGAGTTCACGAATACGATCCGCCAACCGGTACAGTGAGCTTATGTTCAACGGAACCGCCGGGCTTGGCAAGGGCACGGGCACGCCCGGGAACGTGACGAACTCACCACTTCCCGCAACTGCCCCGCGAGCGAGGCTCATGAGCCAGAGATCGAGCCAGGTCAACCGGTCCGGCAGCGCTTCCTTGGCCCAGAACTGCGCGACGCGCGTCACATCGGTGCGGCCACCCAGGAAGTCACCCAACGAGCCGCGCATCTCCTCGTCCAGTGTGACGAAGGCAGCCTGTGTTTCGAGTGCCCGCAAGGGTGCGCCGCTGGTGAATTCGAGCACCTGTGGCAGCACCTCCTGCCCTGTGATGCCCCGTAGCCACGAGAGCGCCTGAGCGGGAGCCGGGCGTGGCATGGCGAGCCGCTGGCAACGGCTGCGCAACGTGGCGGGCAGGCCCTGCAGGCTTGCTGCAATCAGGATGAGGAGACTATGCGCGGGCGGTTCTTCCAGTGTCTTCAGCAGGCTGTTCGCCGCCGCAATGGTCATTTGCTGCGCAGGGTCCAGGATCGCGATCTTCCACCCTCGCTGGTGACTCGTCAGCGCGAGCCACCCGGCAAGCGCCCGGATCGCGTCCACTCCGACCTGTTGCTTGCCCTCCTCCGGGCCGACGACAGTCAGGTCAGGATGCGAGTCGGCGGCGGTCAGCCGGCATCCGTTGCAATGCCCGCATATGGCAGGCGCCGGACCCCGGGTCTCGCAGAGCAGCGACTGCGCCAGCCATCTGGCGAAGCGGTGCTTGCCCAGCCCCGGCTGGCCATGTATGAGCAACGCATGTGGCATGCGGTCTGCTTTCCAGGCAGCCTCCATCTGCTCCACCGCTGGTCCGTGCCACGGTAACAGCAACGGCAACCCGGGGAGCACGGCACCGGCTTCAACCACGACGCGACTCCGCAATGAAGGAACCGATTGCCGTTCGCATGGTCGCGGCCACCGAGTCCAGCGATTGGCTGGCATCGATTACACGAAAACGCGCGGGTTCCGCTGCGGCCCGCGCCAGATAGGTCGTGCGCACGCGCTCAAAGAAGGTACTGCGTTCGAGCTCGAACCGGTCAGTCTGGCCGCCCTGGTTGCGTGCGCGGGCGCGGGCCAGGGCAAGCTCGACCGGCGCATCCAGCAGCAAGGTCAGATCGGGATGCAGGGATCCCTGGACAGTTTGCGCAAGCCAGTCGATCTGTTTGCTGGAAATGCCCCTCGCGCCACCCTGGTAAGCATAGGTTGCATCCGTAAAGCGGTCGGAGACCACCCAGGCACCGTGTTCCAGCGCGGGCCGGACCACGTTCTCGATGTGGGTGCAGCGTGCTGCGAACATCAGCAGGAGTTCGCACAGCGGCGGCATCGGCTCTGGCGTGGTGGCCAGCAACACCTCGCGGATCTTCTCCGCCCGCGGCGTGCCGCCCGGTTCGCGGGTCATCACCACCTCGATACCGGCTGCAGCCAGGGTGCTGCGAATGACTTCAAGCTGCGTCGTCTTGCCGGCCCCTTCGCCGCCTTCAACGGTGATGAATCTGCCCTTCACGGTCATGGATCCGGTTGCTGCAGGCCGCAGTCAGGGTTGCTGCCGTCGCAACCGGGCAAGATAGCGTTGGACGGCCGCATCGTGTTCGGCGAGCGTACGGGAGAAATAGTGACTGCCATCGCCCTGCCCCGTCGCGACGAAAAACAGGGCTCCGGTTTCCTCGGGGTGCAGTGCTGCATGCAAAGAACCCAGACCGGGCAGAGCGATGGGCGTTGGCGGCAGGCCGGCGCGCGTATAGGTGTTGTAGGGCGTGTCCCGTTGCAGGTCGGCGCGCCGCAGGTTGCCGTCATAGCTGTCATCGAGGCCATAGATCACCGTGGGGTCTGTCTGCAGTCGCATGCTGCGCCGGAGTCGCTCGACGAATACACCGCTGATCTGCGCCCGCTCGCGATCCAGCGCCGTTTCCTTCTCGATGATGGACGCGAGAATCAAGGCCTCGTAGGCGTTTTCGAGCGGCAGGTCCGCTGCCCGGGTTTCCCATGCAGCCGCCAGCTCCCGCTGCATGCGCTGGTAAGCCATCTGCAGCAACTCGAAATCGGTGGTCTGCCGGGGGAAGCGATAGGTATCAGGAAAGAACTGGCCTTCGGGATGAATGCCCGGCGCGCCAAGACGCTCCATCAGCGTGGCTTCAGTCATGCCCGCGATCTCCTGCCGGATCTCCGGATTGCCGGCCAGCAGTTTCCGGACGTCCGCGAACGTCGTGCCTTCGATGAAAGTGACGGCATGCAGCAGTACCCGCCCGGAATTGAAGAGGTCGAGCAAGGCTTGCGGCGACGAGCCAGGCAACAGTTCGTACTCCCCTGCCTTGAGGCCTTGCGCCTGTTGCGTGAATCGCGCCCACAGAGTCAGCAGGCGGGGATGCTCTATGAGGCCCCGCTGGGCGAGATCGCTGGCCACTGCCGTCAATGACGTACCGCGCGGAATCTCGTAGGCAACTGGCTCGGTCAACGCAGGCAGGGGGTCATGCAGCCATGCCAGCGTGAAGCGCGAAGCCAGGAAGCCCGCGATCAGCAGGACCAATGCGCTGCTGACGAGACCGAAAAAGAACAAGCGCCGGAAAGTCATGTCGACACTTCACCAGAGTTTGAGTACCGCGGCCAGTTCTCGTGTCACGTTGCCCGTCGGCCACTTTCGCGCATCAAGGCGGGCAACGGGCCGGATCCCGCGAATCGCACTGGTGATGAAAACCTCGTCGGCGGCTTCAAGATCGGTTGTCCATAGAGGCTGCTCTTCCACCTCGATGCCGGCCTCAATGGCGGCAACGATCACGCGACCGCGCATGACCCCGCGGATGCCGCAGTAGCGCAGGTCCGACGTGATCAGCTGACCTTCCCGAACCAGGAAGAGGTTGCCGGCGGTGGCCGAAACCAGCTCGCCTTCCGTGTCGAGCATGAGCCCCTCCGCAATATCGGCTGCGGCCCACTCTCCCTGCGCAAGAACCTGCTCAAGGCGATTCAGGTGCTTGATGCCCGCCAGGGCAGGATTGCGACCCAGACGCATCGAGCACCATCTGACCGCGATGCCCACGTCGGGGGACTCAGGGGGTTCTGGCGCCGGATGCAAGGCAAGCAGCCGGGTTGCAGCCTGTCCTGCGGTTGGGCGGTAACCGCGTCCCCCACTGCCTCGCGTCAAGGTGATCTTCAGGATGCCCTCGCCCCGGCCGGCGGTCAGCATCGCGATCTCCTTCAGCAGCTGGGCCCGCTCCGGGCACGGCAAACCCAGCCGCCCGCACCCTGCTGCCAGTCGTTCGAGATGATCCTCGAGGAAGCGGATCCTGCCGCCGGTCAGGAGCGCGGTTTCGAAAAGCCCGTCGCCATAGTGCAGGCCGCGATCGTCGGCAGCAATGGCACGGCCCCGGTCCGCCGGCGGATGGCCATTGAGCAGCATGGAGACACTCATGGGGTGGGTACCGCCGTCTTCAGGGCGGCAAGCAGGCCGCGTGCCTTTGCGCGGGTCTCCTCCAGTTCGCGCTCCGGTTCCGAGTCCGCGACGATGCCGGCCCCGGCGCGAAACCGCACCTCGCCGCCGCTCATCTCGAGCGTTCGAATGAGGATGTTCAGATCCATGCTGCCGTCGCGATTCAGGTAACCCATGGACCCCGTGTAGACCCCACGCGGCAGGCGTTCGAGGTCGGCGATGAGCTGCATGCAGCTGAACTTCGGGCAGCCGGTAATGGTGCCCCCGGGAAACACGGCAGCGATGGCCTGGCCAGGGGTGACGTCGGCACGCAACCGGCCGCTGACGTTCGAGACAATGTGATGCACGTGCGCATAGGTTTCGAGCGACATGTATTCATCGACCTGCACGCTGCCGGGTTCGCAGATCCTTCCCAGGTCGTTGCGTTCGAGGTCGATCAGCATCACGTGCTCGGCGCGTTCCTTCGGGTGCTGGCGCAACTCGCGGGCGAGGCCCCGATCTGCCACCGCATTGCTCGCCCGTGGCCGGGTTCCTGCGATGGGTCGGGTCGATATACGGTGGTCGCGGACCTCAAGCAGCCGCTCGGGCGATGAACTCAGGATCGCGCGACCACCCATCACGGCAAGCCCTGCGAACGGCCCCGGGTTCGACAGGCGCAGTCGCCGGTAAAGCTCATGAGGCTGGAGATCGGGCGGCAGCCAGGCCCGCCAGGCGCGCGACAGGTTCGCCTGGTAGACGTCACCGGCCGCGATGTGTTCCAGGGCTGTGGCGACGGCCCGCAGGTATTCGCCGGAAGGATCTTCCCGGACATCCATTTCCGGAAGGGCGACCAGCGTGTCATTGGAGACGCCAAGCGCTCGCAGGTCCGACTCGATGAGATCGAGCGCTGCGGCACTGTCCCGTTCCGCAACCAGCCAGCCCTCGCCGGTGGCGTGCGAGTACACGACGGCCGCCGGAATTCGCGTTGCGCTCGCCACGGGCAGGGAGTCGTTGCCGGGCAACGTCAGTCCTGGTTCGATCTGGCCAGCGAGCTCGTAACCGAGAAACAGGAACCACCCTCCTGAGAACGGCAGCATCGACGCTTCGGGGGGGACGCGCTCCCTCGCCCACCATCGATCGAGCGCAGCGAGAAATCCGTCATCGGGCTTAGCCTTGAAGCCGGAGGCGAGTTGCCCGTCGCCCATCAGGACCAGTTGCTCGCCGGGGCACGCCAGCAGGATGTCGTAGCGCCCGAGCGGGCCGCCGGTCGCTGCGCTTTCCAGCAGTACGGGGTAGCGTTCCGGATGGGCCGCATGCAGATCGAGCAGTGCCGCTGCGGGGACCGGCAGCGCTCGCAGCAGAACGTGGGCAGGAGCAAGCACGGCCGACCCCGTTGACCTTCGGCTGCCTATTCGAGCGTGCGAAAGATCAGGGTGCCGTTGGTGCCACCGAAACCGAAAGAATTGGACAGCACGGCCTTGAGACGCAGCGGACGTGCAACATGGGGGACGTAGTCCAGGTCGCACGCGGGATCGGGGTTGTCGAGATTGATCGTGGGAGGCACTACCTGGTCGCGCAGTGCGAGCACCGAGAAGATTGCTTCGATCGCGCCTGCAGCGCCGAGCAGATGCCCGGTCATGGACTTGGTGGAGCTCACTGCCAGCTTCGCTGCATGGTCGCCGAAGCAGCGCTTCAACGCGACCGTTTCCGCGCGATCGCCGAGTTCCGTTGAAGTCGCATGGGCATTCACATACTGGATTTCGTCGACGTTCAGCCGGGCATCGCGGAGGGCATTCGCCATCGCGAGCCGTGCGCCCTCCCCGTTCTCCGGCGGCGCGGTGATGTGATGGGCGTCGCCGCTCATGCCGAAACCGGCGAACTCGGCATAGATCTTCGCCCCGCGCGCCGTTGCATGTTCGTACTCCTCGAGCACGAGTGCGGCAGCGCCATCCGACAACACAAAGCCATCACGGTCACGGTCCCAGGGGCGGCTGGCCCTCTGTGGCTCATCGTTCCGGGTCGAGAGCGCCCGCGCCTGGCTGAAGCTGCCAAGACCGAGCGGCGTGGTTGCCATCTCGCCGCCGCCGGCGATCATCACGTCGGCATCGCCATACTGGATCAGGCGCGCCGCAATCCCGATCGAATGCGTGGAAGTGGTGCACGCAGTGACGGTTGCGATGTTTGGCCCCGTCAATCCGAGCTGGATCGAGATGTGGCCTGAAATCATGTTGATGATGCTGCCGGGCACCATGAACGGGGAAATACGCTTGGGACTTCTGGAGTCGTAATACTTCTCGGCATTTTCCTCGATGGTTTCGAGGCCGCCGATGCCGGCACCCATTGCGACGCCGATCCGGGGCGCGTTCTCCGGCATCACGGTCAGTCCGGCATCCCGGAATGCCTGCACTGCGGACGCAAACCCGTAGTGCATGAACGCGTCCATCTTCCGCAGATCCTTCGACGTCAGGTACTCCTCTGCGTTGAATCCCGCGACTGCACCACCAATTCGCACCGGGAAGGTGCTCGCATCAAACCGGGTGATGGGACCGATGCCACTGTGCCCGGCGAGTACGTTCTGCCATGCGCTGGCAATCGTGCTGCCCACGGGAGAAATGACACCGAGCCCGGTAATGACGACACGTCGTCTGGACAACGGATTACCTCGAAAAGGTGGGAGGAATTTGAACTGTCATCGAAGGGTGCCGTCCATGGCAACTCCTGCCCGCCCGCCGCAGC
>JANNNQ010000426.1:0-5971 GCA_031398625.1 Pseudomonadota bacterium | reverse complement strand
ATGGCCACCTCTTCCGGGAGAGCGGAGAGCCAGGCGCCGCAACGGTGGAATTAGGGGTGCCGGTCGTTGCGCTGTGCGAGGCAATCGAGGGCGGCAGGCTACCGGGTCCCCTTTACTGCATCCCGGGGATTCCCACATCGTTGCCGTGGCGACCGACGTCAGGCTGGACACCCCCTTGCCGCAGTTCGGCCTCGGGGACTACCCGGCCATCGCCCGCTTCATGCTGGACAATCTGGGCCTGGCGGGCTGCAAGTAAAGGGCAAGTCAGGGATAATCCAGACCATGAAGCCTGACGATTCCCGCATTACCACCATCCAGGTCCTGTACTTTGCCCGCCTGCGCGAGGCATTCGGCCGTGACCGCGAGCAGCTTGCCTTGCCGGAGACCGTGGCCAGCGTCGCGGCTTTGACCGCATGGCTGAGGGCGCGCGGCGACGTCTGGGAACGCGAGCTGGCGCCCGGCAGGCCCGTGCGCATTGCCGTGAACCAGGACATGGCCGATGCCGATACGCCGGTCAGTACCGGCGACGAAGTCGCCTTCTTTCCGCCGGTGACCGGGGGCTGACATGGCGGTCCGGGTACAGACCGCGGACTTCGACGTCGGCGCCGAGATTGCGGCCCTGCGAAAGGGCGATGCGCGCGTGGGTGGCGTGGCCAGTTTCATTGGCGTGGTGCGCGACCTGAACGAAGGCGATCATGTCGCCGAGATGACGCTCGAGCACTATCCAGGGATGACCGAAAGCGCGCTGGAGAGAATCGTCGCCGAGGCGAAATCCCGCTGGGACATCTACGACGCGCTCGTGATCCACCGGGTGGGAAAGCTCAAGACCACCGACCAGATCGTGCTGGTGGTGGTGACCAGCGCGCATCGTGGCGAAGCCTTCCAGGCCTGTGAATTCCTGATGGACTACCTCAAGACCAAGGCGCCATTCTGGAAAAAAGAACAGACCGGGCAGGGCGGACGTTGGGTGGAAGCGCGCGCCACCGACGATGCGGCGGCCGACCGCTGGAACTGAGCGCCCCCGAGACCTCGCCATGGCCCAGAGCAAGTCCGCAAAACAGGCTGCCAAGCTCAAACCGCAGATCCGCATCATGTTTCGCAAGGCCATTGCCATGGGGCCAGGCAAGGCCGACCTGCTGCGCGCGATCGCCGAAACGGGTTCGATTTCCGCGGCAGCGCGGCAGATGGAAATGTCCTACCGCCGGGCATGGCTGCTGGTCGACACCATGAACCAGTGCTTCAATTCGCCGCTGGTGGAAACCGCCACGGGGGGAAGCCGCGGCGGCGGTGCCCGCGTCACGGAGTTCGGCAAGGATGTGCTCGACCGCTATCAGCGCATGGAGTCCAAGGCCACGGCGAGCGTCTCGCGGGAACTCGAGGATTTTTCCGGGCTGATGGCGGATCGCCGAGCCTGACGTGTTGCCCGGCATCAGGCCGGTCGGGCGCGAAATTCCCGTATTGCGTAAGTTGGGTCCCGGTGTAATCCTTGACACCATCGCTATATTGAGCTGAATATAGCGCTGGTGGATCATTCGCCTGACCGGAAAAACGAGCCGGCCGGGGGAAGCACCCTCCTTTCGAGCTTGACGCGGCAACCCCACCCGGTTGCCGTTTTTTTGTCTGCCAACGTGCGAACGGGGATGGCTGCAGGTCGATGCCTTGACTCGGCGGGATTCCGGCCGTAGGCTGCGTTATATAACTTCATATACGACGAACCCGTCCCTTGCAGAGGGAGCCGCAGGGGGCCCGAAGCGATGCTGACATCCCAAGAAGTCCTGGTGCCTCTGATGCTGACCCTCAAGGTCGCAACATGGGCGACTTTGATCGCAACGCTTGCCGGTGTGCTGATCGCCTTTGCGCTCGCGCGCCTGCGCTTTCCAGGCAGGGAAGTGCTGGACGCGGTGATGACGCTGCCGATGGTGATGCCACCTACGGTGCTTGGTTACTACATTCTGGTCCTGGTCGGACGACGCGGTCCGATCGGAGCATGGCTCCAGGAAAATTTCGGCATCTCGCTGATATTCACCTGGCAGGGTGCGGTCATTGCCTCATCGGTCGTGGCTCTTCCGCTCGTTTACAAAGCGGCCGCCACCGCGTTCGAAGGTGTGGACCGGCAACTGGAGCAGGCGGCCCGGATACTGGGGAAATCGGAACTGGCCGTATTTTTCCGCGTCACGCTGCCGCTGGCCTGGCCCGGCATCCTGGCCGGATCCATGCTGGGCTTTGCCCGTGCCCTTGGCGAATTTGGTGCCACTCTGATGGTTGCCGGCAATCTCCCGGGTCGCACGCAGACACTATCGATCGCCATTTACGACGCCGTGGAAGCCGGCCGGGACAATGTGGCGAACTTCCTGGTGATCATCACATCGATCGTCTGCATTACGATCCTGGTGGCTTCCGGAAGGCTGCTCAAACCCCGATACGCAAACTGAAGGGCTGGCCGGTGCGCATCGAAGTTGCGGTCAAGAAAACCCTGCGCTCGCATGCGCGAGAGTTTGAACTTGATGTCGCATTCACCTGCCATGACGAGGTAAGCGTGATGTTCGGCCCGTCCGGCTCGGGCAAGAGCGTGACGCTCAAGGCGATCGCCGGGCTGGAGCATCCCGACGAAGGACGCATCGTGGTGGACGGCAGGGTGCTGTTCGACAGCGCGGCGCGGATCAACCTGCCGGCGAGAGATCGGTCGATCGGTTACCTGTTTCAGGATTACGCGTTGTTCCCGCACATGACGGTCGAAGAGAACATCGGTTTTCCCCTGCGCAAGTGGTGGCACAGGCGCTGGCCCGCGGAAACGAGCAGGAAAGTGTCGGAGATTGTCGAGATGTTCGAGCTGGGCGAATTGAAGAAAAGCTACCCGTCGCAGATTTCCGGCGGCCAACGCCAGCGCGTGGCGCTGGCACGAGCGCTGATCAGGAAACCTGCGGTTCTGCTTCTCGACGAGCCTTTCGCTGCGCTCGACCCGCTGCTGAGGATCCGGATGCGCCAGGAACTGCTGAATACGCAGGCGCTGTTCAAGGTTCCCATGCTGGTGATCACCCATGACCCGCAGGACGTGGCGGCGCTTGCGCAGAGCGTGGTGATACTCCGCGACGGACGTGTCGAGCGTTCTCTGGACCTGAAGGGAGCCCCGTACAGGGATCAGCAGGGGATGGCTGTCAGAGGGGCAATCCGCACATTGTTGCTGGAAACCTATGGTAATGGTGTCGCAGGTTCGGGCGGCGGCATTGTGGAATCGGCTGGCTGAATTTTTTTGCCTCACGTTATATATATAAAGATATAACCGAATTTGAACTGGCCCGCGCTACTACAGCCGTCATCGCGGCGCGGTTTACTGGAAAAGGAGAGGAAGAAATGAAGTGTGAGCTGCGCCGCACCAGCGTTACCTCCGCCGCGCTGGCATTAGTCTTGATGGGAGGGGGCGTATCGCCGGTCCTTGCGCAGGATGCCACCGAGCGCATCAAGGAACTCGAAGCACAGATGCGTTCGATGATGAAGGAACTGGAAGAACTGAAGGGCAAGGTCGAACAGACCAGGGAAAAGACCGACGCCACTGCGCAGAAGGTGGATTCCTCGGTGCCAACCGCCTCGCTTGGCGAAGGCGTTGGATTCAGTGACCCGCGGGGTAACTGGGCGCTGCGCTTCAATGGCCGCATCCAGGCCGACTACCGGACTTTCGACCCAAACGGAATCAGCGCCAGCACATTTGGCGTGCGGCGGGCGCGCATCGGCATGGCTCTGTCGGCATACAAGGACTATCAGATGTACGTGGAAGGCGAGTTCATCAACGGCAGTGCAACCGGCACGACGGTCCAGAACGCCGCCTTGACCAACGGCTGGCTTGAAGCGGCATGGATACCGGCAGCGAAACTCCGCCTGGGCCAATTCAAGCCCCTGTTCGGCCTTGAAAATAGCATGCCCGACGTGCTCACGGATTTCCAGGAACGAGGCCTGACCCAGTCGCTGCTGCAGAACCTGAACTATGATCGCGGCATCATGGTGCATGGCTCGCCGCTGAAAGGGATGTACTACGGCGTGACCGTCAGCAACGGCTCCGGCCTGAATCTCGAAGAAAGCCAGACCGGCGCAGAAGCCAGAACTGACGGCAAGGATGTAACCGGGCGTCTGGTACAGGATTTCGCGGAATTCATCGATGTTCCCGATACGGTGCTGCACTTCGGCGGTTCGTACAAGACGGGGAGTGTCACGACCCGTGGAGGCACGGCATTCACGCCGGCGACGGTTCAAACCGAAGGCCGCGGGGTCACGTTCTTCAATCCTTCAACCTTGTCCACGGCCTCCAGGATCGACCGGACCATTTCCGCTCTGGAAGCGGCCGTCGTCTTCGGACCGGTCAAGCTGCAGAGCGAATGGTGGGAGGTCGAATACGAAGGTTCGACTCCCGTGGCCTACGATCGCAAGGTTGAGGCCTATTACGTCAGCCTGGGCTGGATGCTGACCGGAGAGGCCTACGCCGATTCGTACCGCAACGGCGTGTTTGGGCGTCTGAAACCCCGCAACAATTTTTCCATGGACAAGGGCGCGTGGGGCGCCTGGGAACTCGCACTGCGCTACAGCAGCTTCGACGGGTCCGATTTCAAGTCGACGAATACCGCGGGCACGGGCGTCTTGCCGGTCAATACGTCCACTGCGAAGGCGGACGCCTATACGGCGCAACTAAAGTGGCTGCCCAACGCTTATACGCGTTTCCTGATCAACTATGTGTATACGTCATTCAACACGCCGATAACCGTCAACGGCGTCACGACCGACAACGAGAAGGCCATTACGCTGCGTGGGCAGCTCGATTTCTGAAGATAGGACCCAAGGAGACAGTCATGAAGTACTGGAAGCAGTGGATTGCGGCATTCGTGCTCGCATGTGCGGCAGGCACGGCAGCCGCCACGGACATCATCGTGTCCGCGGCAGCGAGCCTGACCAATGCCTTTACCGATATCGGCAAGGAATTCGAGAAGGCCAATTCCGGACATAGAATCCTGTTCAACTTTGCCGGCTCCGGCGCTCTGCTGCAGCAAATTTCGCGCGGCGCGCCGGTGGACGTATTTGCCTCGGCGGACCAGGACACGATGGACAAGGCACTCAAGCAGAACCTGATCGTGCGCTCGAGCCGCGCCGATTTCACCCGCAATACGCTGGTGCTGGTGGCCCCGGGCAAAGATGGCGCCGCGATTTCCGACCTGAGCGGCCTCAGGGACGCAGGCATCGCGCGCGTAGCGATCAGCAATCCGGAAACCGTACCGGTCGGCAAGTATTCCAGGGAGGCGCTGGAATCCGCAGGCCTCTGGGATGCAGTGAAAGACAAGGCGATCAATACCCAGAGCGTACGCCAGAGCCTGGACTACGTTGCGCGGGGTGAGGTGGATGCCGGCTTTGTATATGCGACCGATGCGGCCCTCATGCCCGGGAAGATAAAGGTGTTGTTCGACGTACCGACCAGGACGCCGATTACCTACCCGATTGCCGTGGTCAAGGGCAATGGCAAGGAAAACCTGGCGTCAAGATTCGTGGAATTCGTGAAATCCGAACCGGCGCAGGCGATCCTCTTGAAATACGGTTTTCAAAAACCCTGAGCCCCGCCTCGGCATCCTGTCGGGCCAAACTCTGCTGTGCTGGGCATGTTCCCTGATTTCGCGGGGGCGTTTGAGACCCGAGAACGCTCGCCAGGGCGGATGACCGACGCCAATTCTGTTGCTATGCTTGTGCTCGTCACTCTCAGGGCAGATTCGTATGTCGGGTACCGGTTTTCTGGCGGTTGGAGTGGGAGCGGCCCTTGGCGCATGGCTGCGCTGGTGGTTAAGTGTGCTCCTGAATACGATCGTGCCCAGTCTCCCACTCGGCACGCTGGCTGCCAATCTGATTGGCGGCTTCCTGATTGGACTCGCGGTGGAGTATTTCGGGCAGCAGGCAAACATCCCGCTGGAGCTACGTCTGTTCGTGATCACCGGCTTTCTCG
>JANNNQ010000365.1:0-4618 GCA_031398625.1 Pseudomonadota bacterium | reverse complement strand
CGGCGCGGTTGACGAACCCGGACACGCGATTCGCGGGCATCAGCCTCAACACCTCATCGCTCGGGGACCGCGAGGCCCGCGAGGCGCTTGCCGAGGTGTCGGCCCGCGTGCAGCTGCCCTGCTGCGACCCGATCCGCATCGGCGTCGCGCCGATCGTGGACCGGGTGCTGGCCGACTCCTAGGCGTCGGCGCGCACGACCACGAAGGACTCGTCGTTGAACCAGAGTCCGTCGTGTTTCTTCAGCACGGCCTGCGTCACGTCGAGATAGGCACCGTTTGCCATCACCGGATCGAGGCGCTCGTCCTCGATCTGGTTGACGTAGATCGCGGCATTCCAGGCCGCAAACAGCGTCGATGTCCCAATGCGATCCCCGATCTCGGACGGCAGTGTATGCATCTGGTAACGGAATATCGCCTGGCTGTCCGGCAGGGCATCCAGCGTGAAATCCTGGGCTTCCGCACCGAGTTCCGCACGCAGGGCTGTCAGCAGTTGCCGGCGGTCGACCTGGAACGGATTCTCTTTCGGCCAGAGTTCCTGGATGAGCTCGAGGCCCGGATCGTGGCCATACGACTGGATGGCCAGCAGCCGGCCACCCGGCGAGAGGGCGCGGGTCAGCGGTGCAAGTACCGTGCGCGCCTTGAACTCCGCCGACATGCGAGCGCGCCACGGCTGCGAAGCGAGGATCAGGTCATACCCTTCGAGTACCTTGCCCGGACGCGGGATGACATTCTCCAGCATGAACTTGTGGTCTTCGCGGTAGATCACGAGCACCGTCGGGCGCACGTAGACGGGATTGCCCGTCTTCGGACTCGGCTTTGTCTGCCAGCCATGCGTCAACACCGAACCGAGTGCATCGATCTGTTCCGCGTATTCGTGCGTCGAGTGGCCCGTCAGTCGCAGTTCCTGCCAGTTGAGCGTGGTGCCCGGCTGCAGTTCGCGGGGAGACAGGCGGGGTGCATCCGCGTAATTGAGGTTCGAGATGACGAACACCGTGGCGGGATGCTCGTAGAAGCAGCCGCACATCTTCTCGAGACCGAGCCGCACGTCCTCAAGACTGATTTCCTTCGCGACGATGGACATCGGCACGGTGGGAAACTGGTGATGGATCGTGCGCATCAGGCGCGCGAGCACCGTGCCATCCCCCATGCCTGCGTCGAACACCCGCAGTGCCGGTGGAGTGGGCACGATATGCGCGAGTTCCTGCGCGGCGCGCCGGGCGACGGCTGACTTCTCGTTGCAGGTATTGACGAAGGCGAGGTACTTCTGCCGGTTGTCGTAGAAGCGAAACGGCGTCTTGTCGTCGTCGGCAGTGGCTTGTCCGCGCTCGGCCGGGATCTGGGCTGCATTCATCTTGTTAGGCCCCCTGTGAGTGATCTCAAGCTTTGACTGCACCATACCCGTATGCCGTCGATGCGGAAAGTCACGGCGCGGCACGGGTTCCGGTGCCAGGGGTTTCTTCATTAGGGAAAGTCATCATCGGAAGGAGAAAAAGTCATGGTTGGCAGTGTGATGCAAAACGGGATGCAGCACTTCGCCAGGGTCGCTGACGACAGCGTCGACTGACGGCGAGAGTAGGAACGCGCCGACAGACCGGCACTGCCTCCTGCGCGAAGCTGCTGCCATGGCTATCGTCGATCCGCCTGTCGCGCCGCCCGAGGTTCCCGCCCCGCGGCCGGTTCCGGAAGTTCCAGTGCGTGCTCCCGTTGAAGAGCCGCAGCGGGGACCTGCGGAAGTCCCTCCGCCTGCCGATCGGCCTGAAGTGCCGCCGCCGGTGCAGGAGCCCGAAGAAACGCCCCAGCCCGAACCCCGCATCACTCCTCCACCTCCATCGCAATACGAGTAGGTCATGAGACAGGCGGGTGGTCAGTTCGCGCCCGGATTCCTGCTCGCGCTGGGCACGATCCTCTCGGGCTGTGCCGTCGAGCAATCATCCCTGCCCTTTGAGGCTGGAGTAGGCGCGACGCCAACGCTGCCCGAGCCCAACAAGACGCTGTTGCCCACGGTGAAGATCGCGCCCGCCAGCGCGTGGCCGGAGGGCTCGCTGCCCGAGCCGGGTCCGGGCTTTGCCGTCAACGAATTCGCGCGCGATCTCGATCATCCCCGGTGGCTGCATGTCTTGCCCAACGGTGACGTGCTGGTCGCGGAGACCAATGCGCCTGAACGCCCTGAGGATGGCAAGGGAGTGCGTGGCTGGATCATGCAGCAGGTGATGAAGCGCGCAACAGGCTCGTCGACCAGCGCCAATCGCATCACGCTGCTGCGTGACGCAGACGGCGACGGGGTGGCTGAAGTCCGCTCCGTGCTGCTTGCGGGTCTCAATGCGCCGTTCGGCATGGAGCTGATCGGCGACACCCTGTATGTCGCGAACACCGATGCGGTGGTCCGCTTTCCATATCGTGAAGGAGAGCTTGAGATTACGGCTGCACCCGAGAGGGTGGCAGACCTTCCCGCTGGTCCGCTCAATCACCACTGGACGAAGAACATCATCGCGAATGACGATGGCACGACGCTGTACGCCACCGTCGGATCGAACAGCAACGTCGGCGAGAACGGGTTGGAGCAGGAGGAAAATCGTGCTGCCATCCTCGCGATCGACCTGGCGTCCGGCGCGGTTTCAGTGTTCGCGTCGGGCCTGCGCAATCCCAACGGCCTCGCCTGGCATCCCGATACCAGCGTGCTGTGGACCGTGGTGAACGAACGTGACGAGCTGGGCAGCGACCTGGTGCCGGACTACCTCACGGCAGTCGTGCAAGGCGGCTTCTACGGCTGGCCGTACAGTTACTTTGGCCAGCACGTGGATACCCGGGTTGAACCACAGCGTCCCGACCTGGTGGCTGCAGCACGGGTCCCGGACTACGCGCTCGGCACGCATACGGCTTCTCTGGGATTGGCATTCTATTCAGGCACGTTGCTGCCGTCGCGCTATGCAGGCGGCGCCTTCGTGGGCCAGCACGGGTCCTGGAATCGCAATCCCCCCGCCGGCTACCAGGTGATCTTCATTCCGTTCACGGCGGGCAAGCCGTCAGGCATGCCCGAAGACGTGCTGACGGGTTTCGTCGACGCCGAGGGCAAGGCGCAAGGCCGGCCGGTGGGGGTTGCCATCCATCCATCGGGCGCCGTCCTCGTTGCGGACGACGTCGGTAATCGTATCTGGCGTGTGATGCCCGCGAGTCACTGAGCAGCTGCAGGCGTCCCGCGTCACTTCCCTCGTCAGATCCGTGGCGGATCGCTGTCCCGCGAAGGATGACGGTGCTTGCCAATGGCAGTGACGAAGTCCCCGGCCACTTTCTTCCAGTCGCGCGCGTCACACACGAAAATGCCGGGATCGCGCGTGCCATTTTCCAGGTTCACCGGCACCTTCAGATCATCGAGCAGCGCTCCCGAGGCACCGAGGGCCAGGATCGTCTTGCAATGGCGATACTGGTTGACGACGAATTCCTTCGTCTGGCCGTGCTTCGCGAGCATTGCGACCCCCGCTGCACCATCGGGAAGGACGAGTGCATCGAACAGGACTGGCGGCGAGTTCTCGAGCGTGGCGTCCGCCTCAAGGGCCGCTCCATCGGCCGATTCGATATTGCCGAGGTGGGGCGCGATGAGTACCGGTAGCGCGCCTTCGTCCGCAAGATGCTTGCGCAACGCGAGCAGCGATGCACCATGAACACCGTCTGCAACGAGGATCGCAATCATCCGCGTGCGGATCCCGCCGTCTCCAGGCAATGACGTCAGCGACAGCGCAGGTGACAGTCGCACTTCAGGCTGCTGCGGTTTGGCGAGCGCCTTGGGCAAAGCGGGAGGCACGTCGATGCCGAGGCCTTCTGCGACGGCAGCGGCCAGTTCCTGAGCCACATTGACGAGCGATGCCACCATCCGTGATCGGATGGCAGGAACGGTCAGCTTCGACAGCTCGAAGCGGAACGCGGCCGCGATGTGAGCCTGCTCCCACTCCGTCTGGCTCTCCCAGAACAGGGTTGCCTGCGTGTAGTGGTCGGCAAACTTCTCGGGCTTGCCGCGCACCTTGTCGCCTTCCACTTCCTGCGGGAAGGAGACGAAGCCGGCAGTGCCGGCCTGGAACGGACAGCCGCCACCCAGCGAGTTCGGCTCGTACGCGACCCGGCCCCGATGCAATGTCTGCCGATGCAGCCCATCGCGCTGGTTGTTGTGAACCGGTGCCAGCGGAGCATTGATGGGAATCTCGTGGAAGTTGGGCCCGCCGAGCCGGGAAAGCTGCGTGTCGATATAGGAATGAATGCGTCCCGCAAGCAGCGGATCGTTGCTGAAGTCGATGCCGGGCACGACATGCGCGACGCAGAAGGCGACTTGCTCCGTCTCGGCAAAGAAGTTGTCCGGATTGCGGTTCAGGACCATCCGCCCGACCGGCTGCACGGGTACCAGCTCTTCAGGGATGAGCTTGGTGGCATCCAGCACGTCAAATTCAAATTTATCGGCGAACTTGTCATCGAAGAGCTGAACCTGGAGTTCCCACTCGGGGAAGTTTCCCGATTTAATCGCTTCCCAGAGGTCGCGCCGATGAAAGTCCGGATCGGCACCGTTTATTTTTACCGCCTCGTTCCACACAACCGACTGGAGGCCAAGCTTTGGTTTCCAGTGGAACTTCAC
>JANNNQ010000325.1:0-2078 GCA_031398625.1 Pseudomonadota bacterium | reverse complement strand
GCGTACGTCGACCCGGGCAACGTGGCAACCAACGTCACCGCCGGGGCGAAGTATCAGTACCTGCTGGTGTGGGTGGTCGTGCTGGCCAACGCCATGGCCGTACTCGTCCAGTACCTGTCGGCCAAGTTGGGAATCGTCACGCGGCGATCACTCGCCACCCAGTTGGGCGCTCGACTTCCCAGAAGTTGGCGTATCGGCTACTGGTGTCAAGCGGAGGCGATAGCTGCCGCAACAGACATGGCTGAAGTCGTCGGCGGCGCGATAGCCATGTCAATCCTCTTCGATCTTCCACTCGTGGTGGGTGCGCTGTGCACGGCCGGCGTCTCGCTGTTGATTCTTCGAGTGGGTGACGTTCGCGGGCAACGGTCTCTCGAGCGCCTGATCATGGGGTTTCTGCTGCTGATCGCGGTGGGGTTTACAGCAGGTCTCATTGTGGACCCTCCGGCGGTCGCTGGAGTCGGGGCCGGGCTCTACCCCTCCTTCGCGGGAACGGAGAGCATCCTTCTGGCTTCCGGCATCATCGGCGCCACCGTCATGCCCCATGTGATTTACCTGCACTCGAGTCTCACCACGACCCGTTTGGGTCTGCGGGGGGAAGGCATTGATGTACCCCGCCTGCTGTCCGCGACCCGGATAGACGTCACGATGGCTCTCCTTCTAGCCGGCGCGCTGAATCTGTCGCTCCTCTTGGTTGCCGGGTCGAGTCTGTACGGCCTGGCGGGCACTGACACCCTTGAGGGCGTCCACGCGCTCATCTCATCCGAACTCGGCGTGGGCGTTGCCCTGCTCTTCGCCGTGGCACTTCTCGGATCAGGCTTAGCCTCGACGTCGGTCGGCAGCGCAGCGGGCGCAGAGGTCATGAATGGGCTCATCCATCGCAGGATCCCGCTGCTGATAAGGCGCATACTCACCGCGATCCCGGCCCTCGTGATATTGGCCTGGGGAGCCGAACCCAGTGCAACGCTTGTTGTTTCACAGGTTGTTCTTTCCGTCGGGATACCTTTCGCCCTCATCCCACTGGTCATCCTGACAGCGCGCAGTAGCGTTATGGGGGAACACGTGAACCACTGGCTGACGACGTCTGCCGCGACAGCCGTGGCCGTCTGCGTCATCGCACTCAACGTCGTTTTGCTGTACCTGACTTTTTCCGGATGATGCGCTGGAGCCAGACCTAGCTAGAAGGAGATCCCTTGCCATCGATCGAGATCAACGGCGGATACGTGGAGTACGAGTTCATTGGGGACGAAGCCGCTGACGTAGTCGTCATCACACCCGGTGGACGCTTCAGCAAGGACGTACCGGGCGTTCGCCCACTCGCGAACGCGCTCGCCGAGGGCGGAATGCGAGTGCTGCTTTGGGACCGTCCGAACTGCGGCAAATCCGACGTGCAGTTTTACGGAAAGACAGAATCGTTCATGCGAGCTGAGACGTTGGGCCGCATGCTCGAGGCACTCGACGTCGGGCCGGTCGTCATCGCCGGTGGTTCGGGCGGCGCACGCGACTCGATGCTGACGGTGATGTTGTATCCGGAACTCGCTAAAAAACTCATCATCTGGTGGCCGGTCGGTGGAGTGTTCGGCACCATCAGTCTCACTCACAACGTCATCCCGAATATCAGGGCACTTCGCTCCACCGGGCTCGAAGGAATGATGCAGCTCGAACCCTGGAAGACCTTGATCGCGACGAACCCACGGAACAAGAACCGGATCGAAGCGATCGGAGCCGAGGAGATGGAGAAAATTATGTTCCGGTGGTTCCAGGCCTTCGTCCCGAGGCCTGGTCAGACAATCCCCGGTGTCGAGGATGAGATGCTCGAGTCGATCAAATGTCCAACCCTGATCATTCGCAGCGGGAGAAAGGACATCGACCATCCGATGCGGATAAGCCTCGAGCTGAGCGCGGTCATCGAGAACTCGACATTGATCGAACCTCCATGGGCGGAGGATGTCTGGAATCAGTCGCTCAAGGCGATGGCACGAGGGGAAGGCTTCTGCTTCGATGCGTGGCCCGAGGGTGCGCCGGTGATGCTTGAGTACATCCGTTCCTCCTGACGCTGCGCAGGACGACGCCGAACAGAT
>JANNNQ010000303.1:0-1596 GCA_031398625.1 Pseudomonadota bacterium | reverse complement strand
CGGCGCGTGAATACACGAACAGCGGCGTGCCGAATCGGCGCGCCAGCGCGTCGAGCGAATGGCCTTCGAGCAGCAGCTCGGCGCCTTCGCGGCGCAGGAAGGGCGCGCCGGGCAGCACGGCCGGCATCAACGGCCCGCGGCCGAAGCCGCGCTGGCGGGTGCGGCGCTGGCGGGCAAGGTCAGCGGCCCTTTCTGGCCGCACGCGGCCAGCAGCGCCGACCCCATCAACACCATGGCCGATACACTGGCCCGCAGACGCGCTTTCATCGCCAAGATTCTATGGGCCTGACCGACACCGACTACCACCGCGAGACCGGCGCGCTGCTGGCACGCATCGAAGCCACCGTCGATGGCTGGCTGCAGGACGACGTGATCGACATCGACACGCACCGCACCGGCGGCCTGCTGGAACTGGCCTTTCCCGACGGCAGCAAGATCATCGTCAACACGCAACCGCCGCTGCACGAGCTGTGGCTGGCGGCGCGCGGCGGCGGCTTCCACTACCGCTGGGCCGAAGGCCGCTGGCTGGACACGCGCGACGGCAGCGAGTTTCTGCAGGCGCTGTCGCGGCACGCCAGCGCACAAGCGGGCAAGCCGCTTACCTTCTGACATCGGGCAAGCCGCTTACCTTCTGACAGCGGGCAAGCCGCTGACCTTCTAGCCACCGGCAAGACGCTGGTCTTCTAGCGTTTGAAGAGGTCGAGGATCGAGCTGCGCTCTTCCTCGCTCGGCGGCTTGGGCGCCGTCTCTTCCAGGCCCAGTGCCGCCACGCCGGCGCCATGGGCGTACTCCTCGAAGCTCCAGTAGGCGCCCTCGCGCACCACGCCGCCCGGCGCCGGCAACTCTTGCACCGGCACGCCCTTCAGCGCATGTTGCATGTACTCGATCCACACCGGCAGCGACAGGCCGCCACCGGTTTCACGGTCGCCCAACTTGCGCGGGTTGTCATAGCCCATCCACACCACGGCGGCGATCGTCGGCTGGAAACCCGCGAACCACACGTCCATCGAGTCGTTGGTGGTGCCGGTCTTGCCGTAGAGATCGGGCCGCTTCAGCGTGCCCTGCGCACGCGCTGCGGTGCCGCTGCGCGCCACTTCCTGCAGCAGCGTGGCGGTGACGAAGGCGTTGCGGGCCGGCAGCGTGCGCAGGTTGTCGTCCAGCGCCGGTGGCCTGCTCTGCTGCAGCAGCTTGCCCTTGTTGTCGGTGACGCGGTCGATCAGCATCGGCGGCACCAGGTAGCCGCCGTTGGCGAACACGCAGTAGGCGCTGACCATCTGCATCGGCGTCACCGAGCCGGCGCCCAGGGCCATCGGCAGGTAGGCCGGGTGTTTGTCGCGTTCGAAGCCGAAGTGCTCGAGCCAGCCCTGCGTGAAGCCGGTGCCTGTGGCGTTGAGCAGGCGGATCGAGACCATGTTCTTGCTCTTGGCCAGGGCCGTCTGCATCGGCATCGGTCCTTCGAACTTGCCGTCGTAGTTCTTGGGCTCCCACGGTTGGCTGCCGGTGACGCTGGCGTCGAAGAAGAGGGGCGCGTCGTTGATCACCGTGGCGGGCGTGAAACCCTTTTCGAGCGCCGCGGAGTAGATGAAGGGCTTGAAG
>JANNNQ010000277.1:0-3912 GCA_031398625.1 Pseudomonadota bacterium | reverse complement strand
GTAGCACCGCGGGGGAGGGGTCAAGCGAAGTACGGACGTCTGTACTTCGCGGAAGTCGGGCGCTTCCCGGCTGGCTTGGGAGCTTTCGTCCCTAATCTAGGGAATCTGTGCAGCGAAGATCTCCACGAACCCGGATTCATTCTGGCCCGTGAGATCGGCGTTTGAAGAAAACACCAGGACTCTGCCGGTACTGTCGAGAACGGGCGGGTACGCGTAGTTCACGGACGGGAGATCAACGGCAATCGTCGAGAGACCTGTAGCAACGTTGTGGACGTACAGGTCACCGGCGAATCGAAACGCTACGCGGTTGCCATCTCCACTGATTGCTGGCACATCGGCACCGGACGCGGCATGCGTGAGCTGGCGAATCCCACTCCCGTCCTCCCATAAGAAAATTTGGGAATTAAGTCCTGGATTTTCTCCAGGTACGATATCCTGTGCGCTCTCGAACACAACTCGAGCCCCATCGTAGCTCACGCCAAATCTTCCGGCAGTGGGACCGTACGGCAGAATGTCTCGAGCGGTCGCCTCCCCTCCATCAACATCGACAATCTTGAGACTGCTACCACTACTCCGGCGGAAGACGATCCGTTGTCCGTTTCCCGAAATCACGGGGTCGATGGCACCAGCGCTCCTCGAGAGGATCAGGTTACTGTACATGAGGCCGGAAGGGTCACTCACCCAGACCTCGGTAGCCACCCCGCATCCCCAGCACACGAAGGACGTCTTCAAATATGCAACCCGACTGCCGTCGACACTTATCGAAGGATTCTGAGTGGAGCCCCCGAACGGAGCGAACACGTCATTGGCGCCCTGTGGCATCAGAATACTGTTGGACCCAAGGCCACAAGAGTTTAGGAATGCCTGGTAGGCCACCAAGGCACCTGTCCCGTCGACTCCGAGGGGTGCTTGAGCTCCACCCTCGCAATAATTGCAACCGGTGTTGTTGCACCCCGGCGGGTAGATACCCCCTCGGTCTGGGTACTGCAGGAAATTACTCCCGTCGGTGCGGACACTGAACACTCCACCCGGAGCATCGAACACGACAACGCGCGCGTCCGCGGTCAGCAGAACGCGATTAGTCGCGCCCGCTCCACCCGTGGTGAGCTGCTGAATTCCGACAACACCACCACCACCGCAGATGGGATCGAGCGAATCAGGAAGCCCATTGCAGTTGTCGTCCTGATTGTTGCCGCAAACCTCGGTGACGGGCTGTTGTTCGCCGCCACACCCGCCGAACCCCGACCCATCGGAGCGACAAACTTCGACGCCATCGCGGCACGCACCTACACCGCGGGTGGCTGGGTCTCCGTTGTAGCAACCACGCGTCTGCCAATCCGCTTCACAAACATTGGTTGTACACCAATAGGATTCCAACCACTTCTTGGCTGCATCGGTGGCATCCAGTCCGCCGTCGATAGCGGCTACGACAACTTCACAAACGACGCCGACGGCGATGCAGCTGATCGTTAGAGTTCCGAAAGTGAGGTACGCTGTCGCGCCGCCACAAACAGCCACGGCCCCTAGGCAGCCGAGCTGTTGAATGAGTTCAACTATTACGGGAGCTGCGATGGCGACGGCCCTCTTGCACGAGAACAGACCGAACAATGCACGAGGCGAGCGGCTTTCTTCGAGCGCGATTTCAGCCTGCACGTTGGCTTTCCACGCGGGCGTTGACGTGAGCCCAAGGAACGCCAACCAGGCTTGGCTGATCGGTGACCAAGCCTCCGGACCATTTCCGGACGCTCTATCTACACGGAGTGCGACTGTGACGTCCGCCAGCGAGATAGGCGTGCCATCGAGCTGTAGATTTGATCCCTGCGCATCCATAACAACCAGATGCGTACCCACCGTGGCCTGCAGGCCACCAGCAGAAGTCGGCTCAACGACAACCGTTACGCCTGGTGTAAGCGCCAACGAAACGGCGCCTGCCGCGTCCCCGTTTGGGGATATGGAGATTTCACCCGTTGCCGCTACGTCACCCAAGGGCGTGGAAATCGTCTCCCCTGTGAGCACGATATCCACGGGGGCTTGAACGCTGTCGGCCAGAGCCGTGATGCCCGCGAACACCCGGGAGGCGTTATCGTCCACGGAACAAACCTCATCCTCGGCTTTGCTGAACTGCTGCAGTAAGAATGCTTCCGCCTTCGCAAGCCCCGCTGCGAGCTTGGCGTTGTTAGGTTTCGTGAGGTTCTTCGCATGGGCATTCACGACCAGCGAGGCCGCTTTGCCCGCGGCTTTCAGTTTGGCGGCGTCACACTTGGCAAGGTCATTCGCAGCCGACGGATGAGCGATGAGGAGTGCGAGTCCGGACACCATCGAAGCGAGTGCCAAACGACGGCGCATGTGAAGTCCCTCCAGGTGAGCTGTGGCGATGCTGGGATCAGGTCCGATTTTTCAGCCGTATCCCACACACCAAGGCCACGGTGAGCAACAACGTGACGAATAGCATGGGATATTCGACGCGGCGCACGTAGAAGGTCGTGACTACGCTAGTGAAGACCAAGGCCGCGACGTACGCCGCACCATATATATATTTCATATACTGTAAGTATAGCAAATAGTCTGTGCGACGCTATGGACGCGAGTCATCCTTCCCCAAACTCAAGCCGGAAGTCGAGCGAAATAGTGATGTGAGACAGGCACGAGGGGTGTTCCAGAATGGTGCACTTCCCCGGAAGCTTTCGGACGTCCGAAAAAAGAGCCAACCCCGCGGGGTTGGCTCGTGCTGCTAGAGGATGTTGTCGTCGGAAAATGAGACGTAGCGGCCGTCTCCGATCACGACGTGATCGAGGAGGCGAATTCCGAGCAGGTCGCCGGCTTCCTTGAGACGCTGAGTGATCGCGCGATCCTCGGCCGATGGCGTCGGATCACCCGACGGGTGGTTGTGGACGAGGATCACCGCCGCGGCATTCGCGAGGATCGCCGCCTTGAAGACCTCTCTCGGGTGAACGAGTGATGCGGTGAGCGTCCCGACCGAGACGAGATGGAACCCGAGCGCCCGATTCTTCCCGTCGAGCATGACGGCCAAGAACTCCTCGCGGTCGGCTTTTGTGAAGCGCTCTCGGAAAGCCTCGTAAACGGCGAGGCTCGTCGAAAGCTGGCGACCTGGACCATAGCCGACACGCCGTTCTCGCACGACCCGTAGCTCGAACACGGGTCAGTCCTCGCCTTCGAGCATGATGGTTGCGACGAGATGGTGATCGTCACCGGGCCCGATGTGGATCCACATCGGGATCTCCTCGCCGCCGATGATTACGCGGAACTCGGGTCGCTCCGCGCGACAGGCGAGAGAAGCCATCCAGAGGACGTCATGCGCTCGTCCGCGGATACTTTCGCATGAGCCCTCGGGCGGCTCGAGGAGCGCCCAGACGCCGGCGGTCACTGCGACCGGGATCACGAACCCGCCCATCATCTCGCGTGTGCTTGCCCATTCCGTGACGTCCACGAGGACGCCGTCGGCAAGGGCTTGCGCGCGGCTGTAGGTGTGGATGACATCTGCATCGTCAAAGAGCTGCGGCATCGTCGCACCTTGCGACTGTGCGGGCAGGAACCAGTTCCCTCCGGGAGGTCTCGTCAAAGAACTCCCCGAGAGGCGGGTTCAGGTGCCTGGCGGCAGCGTCCGCGCGCTGAATGGCTCCGTCGGCACGCCGTCGACCATGAGGCGGAGGTAGATCTCGTGGTTCGGCAGGTTCACGAGGTCGATCGGGTGGAGCTCGGGATAGAACTCGTTGGCAATCAACTCCGCATCGGCGTAGCCGACGCGGAAGGCAATCAGCGTGCCGACGTTTCCCAAGAGCGCATCGCGGATCGGTTCCTCGAGCTGCGCCAAGTACTGGTTGGCGAGCACGAGTCCGACCCGGTACTTCCGGAGCTCCGAGAGCATGCCGACGAGGCTCAAGGTCGTGAAGC
>JANNNQ010000275.1:0-2201 GCA_031398625.1 Pseudomonadota bacterium | reverse complement strand
GAAGGGGTTCAGCACCGACATCTCGGCGACCAGGTCCACCTCGATCCGGAACTCTCGGGTCTTCTCCGGGAAAACCAGGCGCGCGAGGTAGTTGGACTGCGGGTCCTGCTGCCAGTTGATGAAGTGCTTTGCCGGCAGAATATTGAGGGAATACGAGAGGATACGCGTGCGGCTGTGAGGAGCCGGACGCAAGCGCACCACCTGCGGACCGAGGGCGACCGGCCGGTCGTACCGGTAGTGGGTGACGTGATTCAGGGCGACATGAATGGACAAGCAGCTCTCCAGGAGACAGGCACCGGATCAGCGGGATGCAAGAGTCACTCCACCGCCGGGTTTCCGTCGGCATCCATCACGCCAAAGGGTGCTGGCAGCGGACCTTTCGGCGAAAAACGCCTGTCCCATCAGGATGGTGCAGAGGGTTGAGACCACGCCCGCCAGTGGTGCGCTGCCGGGAGCCTAACAGGTTGATGCAAAAGTCTGTCCGTGCCTTTTGCATCTGGAGCCAGCGAAAAGCGCAGGTTTAACTGGCTCCCGAAATCAATGAGTTGGAACTCATGGATAGCCCAAGTCGTCCCTGACTCGGGTTATCAGGGTGCTGCAAAGGGTTTTGCATCACCCTGCTAGCAGGTACGGCGGGCCGGATTGACGACAACAGACCTCTTCTAGGCGATTCTGAACCGGCTGTCTGCCTGCACCCTGGCGAGCGTGAGGTCCAGGCAGCGTCGGGCCTTTTCCACCAGCTCGTCGATCTGCGCGCGCGTGATGACCAGCGGCGGCGAAATGATCATCGAGTCGCGCACTGCCCGCATCACGAGACCGTTCTCCACGCAGAGATCCCGACACCAGGTCCCCACTTCGCCCCGCGGATCGAAGAAGGTGCGCTGCTTCTTGTCGCGAACGAGTTCGAGTGCACCCAGCAGCCCTGCACTGCGCGCCTCGCCCACCAGGGGGTGATCTGCGAGTTCCGCCCAGCGTTGCCGCAAGTAGGGACCGATATCCGCCCTCACGCGGTCGATGAGTTTCTCTTCGCGATAGATCCTGAGCGCAGCGCTGGCAACGGCGCACGCCACGGGATGGCCCGAATACGTGAACCCGTGGTGGAACTCGCCACCTGGCCCGAGCAGGACATCGGCCACGCGATCCGCCACCATGACACCGCCGATGGGTTGGTACCCCGAAGACAGCCCCTTGGCCATGGGCATCAGGTCGGGACGAACACCGTAGTACTCACTGCCGAACCATTCGCCCGTGCGCCCGAACCCGCAGATCACTTCGTCCGCCACGAGCAGGATGCCGTAGCGGTCCACGATCTTCTGGATTTCGGGCCAGTACGTTGCCGGGGGAATCACCACCCCGCCTGCTCCCTGGATGGGCTCGGCGATGAAGGCGGCCACCCGCTCAGGCCCGAGCTCAAGAATCTTTTCTTCCAGCGCCCGGGCGGCCACGAGGCCGAACTCGTCGGGCGAGAGATCGCCCCCCTCGCCGTACCAGTGCGGCTGGCGGATGTGCGCGATGCCGGGAATCGGCAGGCCGCCTTGCGCGTGCATCGGTGCCATGCCCCCTAAGCTCGCACCGGCGACCGTGCTGCCGTGATAACCGTTGTTGCGCCCGATAATGATCGACCGCTCGGGAAAGCCGAGCGAGCTCCAGTAGTGGCGCACGCCGCGCAGCACCGTGTCATTCGCTTCGGACCCCGAGCCCGTGAAGAAGACGTGATTGAACTGCGACGGCGTTACCTCAACCAGCGCCTGCGCGAGTTCAATGGCCGGCGGATGGGTGCACTGGAAGAAGCTGTTGTAGTAAGGCAGCTCGCGCATCTGTCGGTACGCCGCATCTGCCAGTTCGACCCGGCCATAGCCGAGGTTGACGCACCAGAGCCCCGCCATGCCGTCGAGCAGCTGCTTGCCTTCGGTGTCGTAGAGATACACGCCTTCGGCCCGCGCGATGACCCGCGTGCCCTTGCGCTGCAAGGCACCGTGATCCGTGAAGGGATGCAGGTGCGGATGGTCCAGCTGCTGCCATTCCGCCAGCGAACGGGAAATGGGCCCACTGCCGATTGGGCGCTGGTCAGACATGGCGGCGGAAGCGGCGTGAATCGATTGCGGCAGGAGCCGCGCATTGCAGACAGGCTACAGGCTGCAGGCTGCAGGTTGAAATCTTCATCGCTTCGCTGGAATCCATGAACTTAACGCCTCGCACAC
>JANNNQ010000196.1:0-2312 GCA_031398625.1 Pseudomonadota bacterium | reverse complement strand
TGGCGCTCAGGAACATCGGTATGCCGGCGATCGGATCGACGATGGCCAGCAATGCAATGGTCAGTTTAAACAGGTCGGAAATTTCGTTCATCGATGCCCGCCAGGGCGCATGGATACGAAGTCAAAAACAAAAAGGCAGGGCTGATGCCCTGCCTTTGCACGGAAAATCGTAAGGGCGTTGCTTACTTGGCCGGTTCCTTGGATTCTTCCTGGTTTGCCTTCTTCTCTTCCTCGACGGCGGGCGCGGGCTTGGCGATTTTCGCGCCGGACCGCTCGTACTGCGAGGTGCCTTGATTCGGGGCCACGCCGGCAACGGCCGGTACGGAAAGGCTGGCGAATGCGGCGCAAAGTGCCATGGCAACAAGTTTGTTCATGGTAGATCCTCTTTGAGATCGCCTGCCGGGGGGCGCTGACAGATACGATGCATATGCACCGGCCAAGTCGGCGCAAGAATAAAGGATTCTCAGGCGGGGCGTCAAACGGGACGCGCGCGAGCGCGGCCACGCCGGCGCCTCAATTCCTGCCGCGGCGGAACGCGATCTCCTGGGAACACGCGAGGGCGGAGAACTCTGCCTCCGCCCCCGGGGACTGCCCTGGCCGTCGCGTTACTGCTTGACGGGCGCCGCTGCTTCCGGCTTCTTGGCGGCTTCCCTCTTGTGGTGCTTTTGATGACACGGACTGGGTGTCACGGCCGATAACGCCGCCATTGTTCGTCGGGTGACACATATTGTTACAAGCGATGTTTGATGCGCTGGGAGACCGGATGATGTGGCTGGACCCGATAGTCCCCGGGAGCCAGACCGGATAGCGACCAGTCCCCGACGCGATAACGAATGAGGCGCAGAGTGGGAAAGCCTACAGCAGCCGTCATGCGCCGAACCTGCCGGTTCTTGCCCTCCCGCAACTCGATTTCGATCCAGCTTGTCGGGATGTTCTTCCGGAAACGGATGGGTGGATTCCGCAGCCACAGGCCCTCAGGTTCCTCGATCAGCCGGACCGGACAAGGCAGGGTGGTAATGTCACCAAGCTGCACACCCGTGCTCAGGCGTTGTAAGGCCGCGGCATCCGGCTCCCCCTCTACCTGGGCCCAGTATGTCTTGGGCAGTTTTTGTTCAGGGTGGCTGACCGCATGCTGGAGGGCGCCGTCGTCAGTCAGGACAAGAAGCCCTTCGCTGTCCGCATCGAGCCGGCCCGCCGGATAAACATCCGGGATCGGGATGTAGTCTTTGAGGGTTGGTTTGCCACCTTCCGGGCTGAACTGGCAAAGTACGCCGTAGGGCTTGTTGAATAGAACGACTTTCAAGGGCGGGACATTGCTGGCGGAGAATTTCGAGTCAGAGGCCGGGGAGCCCGACTTGTTGCCAAGGCAAGACATCGGACGTTAACGTGGTAGTTTACACGCCACACCGGATGCCCCGCGCCGTGGGCATCTGCTTGGGCCCCGGCGGCGTAGAAGTGACTGGTGGGAATTGTGAGTCCGGCCATTGCCGGAACAGGAGATTGGAGTTTGTCATGAGCAAATGGATTGTCGCTTTACTGCTAGGCCTTGCTTGCCCGTCCGTGGCGGTTTCTGCGATGCAACCCTACGAGGTTGTGCCCTGCAGTCCGAACATGCCGAAGGGACAGCGGACCTTCACCGGCCTGTTCACCGTGCATATCGCCTGCGACCACGTGCTGTACGAGATCCCGGTGGGGTTGCTCGGCCGGGACATGCTGATGAACACCGAATTTGCGGCCCTTTCGGCCGGCACAGACGTTCTGGCTCCGGGGTCGGTCGTCGACAGCCGGGTGGTGCGCTGGATGCGGCGCGGTAACAAGGTCTACCTCGAGATCGTCAAGTACGAAATGCGCGCCGACTGGGCGCCCAACCTGCAGCGGGGAGTGGAGGCGGCTTCCCTGAGCACCATCATCAAGGTGTTCGATGCCGTCGCGGAGGGATTGGGCGGCGCCCCGATCATCGATGTGACGCCGCTATTCGTGACGGAAACGCCGGAAGGTTTTGCGGCCGAATTCAAGCGATATTTCCGCATGTCGGCGCAGGATCCCAAGCGCTCCTATATTCAGAGCGTGAAAACGTTTCCGCGCAATATCGAGATGCGTTTCTACCAGACCTGGACAGCGGATTCGAAAGAACTCCTGAATCCGCGAGATTCCAATGCTCCTCCGCCCAGCCTGGGATTCGTTTTCCAGACCAGCATGCTGCTCTTGCCGGACGAGCCGATGAAAGGTCGTCTTGCCGATGACCGGGTCGGCTATTTTTCGGTGCCGTTCGACGACTACGGAACGCCGGAGCACCGCGCCGTGCCGCGCGC
>JANNNQ010000174.1:0-4122 GCA_031398625.1 Pseudomonadota bacterium | reverse complement strand
GGAAGTAATTTTAAAGAAATTTTTTGTTGCATAGCGCGAAGCCCTTTGAAACAATTGAATGTTTTTATTTAATGACCAATAAGGGTTTGCCTGGATCCTTTATTGCTTTGTCGGCAAAAGGCGCATTAGAATATAATGCCTTTGTCGTCGAGAAACAGCGTGCCGCCTTCGGCGATCTCGAAGCGTCCCTTGCGGGCCGCCACCGCGCCCGTGAACGAACCCTTCTCATGGCCGAACAGTTCGCTTTCGAGCAGCTCGGCAGGAATCGCCCCGCAGTTGATTGCCACAAAGGGACGCTGCCGCCGTGGGCTGGAATCGTGGATCGCGCGGGCCACGACTTCCTTGCCAGTGCCAGATTCACCGAGTACCAGGACGCTCGAGTCATGCGCCGCCACCTGGCGAATCAGCCGGGCGACGTCGCGGATGGCGACTGAGTTGCCCGTGGGCAGTCTGACGTCGGAAACGGCGGCCAGCGCAGTGGCAGGCGCCCGCAGAACGGCCGCCAGCGCCGACTGCTTGAAGGGATACGGCAGCCGGGTCACGCGGGTGCTGCCTGCGGAAGCAACCACCTGGTCTGCGATCTCGCTGGGGCCATAGGCGACAACGCGCAGGTCGCTCAACGCTCCTCGCAGCGCATGGCCCAACTCCTGCCAGTCGGGGGAATCCGCGACATCACCGATCAGCAAGGCCTGCCGTGACGAGGGGGACTGGATGACGCTGCGCATGAGGGCGGCATGGTCGATGACCAGTGCTTCGAGATCCATCAGGCGCAACACGGACGCAACGGCCGCTGCACGCTCGGCGTCACAGTCATAGACAACGACGGGGCGCTCTAACGGCGGCATGCAAGCTCGCTTGGGCTGGACCCGGCATGGCCAGCAGTCGCGCATCGGGTGTGGTTGCAGGACAGGAGCAGGTTCATTGTTGGTGCAGCGTTTCCGCGGAGTTCAAGCTGGGTAGCCGGTCTATCGTTTTTGCCCGTGAGCTCAGGAGCCTACGAGCCATACTTCATGGTGGCATTATGCAAAGCCGCCCCCTGAAGGACTGTGGATCGCTTCACAGGCGCCGCATCAGACACCATTTCCGCGGGCAGGGAAAGCGATGTGGGAAGGCGGAATCGGAACAGGCAAGGCGCATATCCATCCTTCAAGGGCAGGTGTGCACGATAAGGAGGGGCTTGCGCCCTCTCCATCAGGTCACCCCTGAAGCTTGTTGCCGCCGTGACGTCCGTCGCGAAAATCGTCCGTTCAAGTCAAGTACGGCGTGACTGACGGGCGCCCGCGACCTGGCGGCGATGCCGGCGAAAGGCGAGTTTCTCGATGAGGTCGGCAATGGTCTCGCTGGGCGGAATGAAGCGGGCCTTTACCTTGCCGTCCGGCTCCGACGCGGTGATCCGTCCCAGCAACCGCAGCGGCTGCGGCAGGCTGTCACGCAGGTAGATCTCGAGCACTCCCTCGCTGCCGGGTTGCGGCGCCGGTCCCGACACCTTCCACGTCGCGCCGAGCGCATTAAAGCGCACGGGGACTGCGGCAGGCCGGGGATGGTTGGCGATGACCAGCTGGCCCAGCAGGTCGAGCAGCAGGTTCACCTTGAGGTCGAGGCGCAGGATTTCCTGGGCAACGGGCGACGTATCGTCATGCTTTTCCTGCTGCCCATGTTCCTCGATGGCGGCACAGGCCTGCAGCACGTGCAGGTTCCGCTCGCTGAAACTGGTGACGACGACGGGATCGAGGGGCCCTTGATGCGGTCGCCAGAACAGCGGCAATACATCCTCGTACGCGAGTTCTTCGTACAGGATGACGGTGTCTGTGCCCTCGTACATGGATGCCTCCCTAAGCCGCCGCGAACGACCTGTTGCATCATGCCTCAGCCCGCGCATCGGCGACATCCTCCTTCAGTGCAGGCGACGGGGATGCAGCGCGGCGAACAATGTTTCCGACTCCTCGACGGCCTGCCGCAGCGCGACGATGCAGGCCTGCTCGTCGGCAGTGCCCGCTGCCTCCAGGCGTTCGAGCAGGCTGCGACGATGCAGGGACAATCCCGGAAAATCCGCCCAGTCGCCATGGAGTGCCGAGACCACGAGCGTGCGGGTAGCCATCACGATGCCCTGCGCCAGCAGGCGATTGGCGGGGCGCAACCGCGGAACGTTCACTTGAAGGAAGCCCGGGCACTGCGGAACTCCAGCGGGATGGCGATCCAGGCGACCCGGATCTCCTGCAGGAGCGCGGCCACTTCGTCGAGGATTTCCACCCGGTTCTCCGCATTCGCCCGGGTCAGCTGGCGGCCGATGTAGTCGTACAGGTCGCTCAGGTTGGCGGCCAGCGGCCCGCCCTGCGACAGGTCGAGGCTGACGCGCAGTTCCTCCACGATGGCGAGGGCCCGGCTGAGCAACTGGCTCTTGTCGCCGAGCGCCTTGTTGGCCATGCAGCCGCGGGCGCCGGAAATCCGTTCCAGGGCGCCGTCCAGCAGCATGAGGATGAGGCCATGCGGATCGGAAGCCGCAACGCCACCGTGCGCTGCCACCGACTGGTAGGCGGAGAGATTCCTTCCGCGCGGGTAAGCCGACATAACACATTGCTCCGCAAGCTACGCTTGCGGAAGGTAACGGCGGAATCCGGGTCGACTTGAGGAAGATCGGCCACACGTGGGCCAGACGCCGCCGTATCGCGATACGGTCAGTTTAAGCTCGACTTGGACAGCTCGGAGAGCTGCTCGAGCTCCTGCGTCAGATAGGCAGAAGTGGTTTCCAGCGTCGAGAGGAGCGTGTCGAGCGTCGTAAATTGCTTGATGTACCGCTGCAGCACGATCTCCATGCGCGCGTCGACCCTCTCCTGCTGCTCTTTCAGATCCTTCTGCTGCTCGATCAGGTTGCTGCTGCGCACATCCATCGCGCCGCCGGTCTCCAGCTGCCCGTCCACCTGCGAAAACAGCGTGGCCGCGATCCCGTTCTCGGAGCCGAACAGCGCGCTGACACCGTCAAAATCGCCGTTCAGCGCCGTCTGGAGCTTGGTGCTGTTCACCGCCAGCGTGCCGTCGGCCTGCGTGGTGATGCCGATGCTGGCCAGCGTCTGATAGCTGCTGCCCGTCCCTTCCACCACACCCGACAGCGTCCTGCGCAACTGACTGTCAATGCCGGTCAGGAGCGAATCGCCGAGCATGCTGCCCGCCGTTTCGTTCGCCGCGTCGTACCCGCCCAGCTTGGTGATCTGCGTTTTCAGCGTGTTGTACGCATTGACGAACGTGTTGATCCGCGTAGTTACCGCAGAAGTGTCGTAACCCACAGTCAGCGCGACCGTCGTACCTTCCGATGCAGCTGCGAGATTGAGGGTAACGCCGTCGATTGCGTCCTCGAGGACGTTCGTGGCGCTGGTGCTCTCGAAGGTGGCAATCCTGACGACGGCATCCTGCGCGGGCGTGTTCTGCGTGTAGTTGCCAGCCGCTGCTGCCGAATAAGTCAGTTGTGCGAGCCCCCCGTCGCCACCGCTCTGGGCAACCTCGATGTCGTAGTCGGCACCGGTCTGCGCAGATGTCAGAACGAGGCGGCTTCCGTCCGTCCCGTTGATCAGTGTGGCGGTGATGCCGGGATTCCCGGTGGCCGAATTGATGGCATCGCGGATGTCAGCCAGGGTCGAACTGCCGCTGCCGATCTCCACCGTAAAGCTTTCGCTGCCCAAAGACAGCGTCAGCGTACCCGTACCCACAACGGTCGTGCCGCCCCCCGGGAACGGATCTGAGGCCAGCTGCTGTGCCCTGGCCAGTTGCACGACTTCGATATCGTAGCTGCCGGCCACGGCATCAGTGCCGGCCGAAGCCGTGAAGACCTCCTCGTTGGAGCTGGTGGCGCTGCGTGTGCCGAACACACTCTCCGTCTTCAACGAACTCAAGGCGGACCGGAACGTCGAGAGGGCGCCCATCAAGGTCCCGAGCGCGGAAACCTGGGTCGTGACCTTGCTGGTCGCACGCTGGATCTGTGCATCAAGAGGAGCCCGCTCGGCTTCGACGAGCTGCGACGCCAGGCTGTTGACGTCGATCTGCGAACCACCGACTGCGCCTATTGAATCTGCCACGACCGGTCTCTCCTCAACAATTCCGACTGCAAACCCTATGCAAAGCCCATACCGG
>JANNNQ010000144.1:0-7632 GCA_031398625.1 Pseudomonadota bacterium | reverse complement strand
GAGTAAACGGTCAGGGATGGTGGCTCACCCTCTCCCTCAATTCCAGAATTCCAGGTGCGGAAAGTATCGGTCTTACGAATAGTCCTGCTTGCCGGGCTCATCTGCGGTTTTCGTGGCCGCCAATTTCACAGCCTGAATGATCGCCGGCCCCAGCTTCGATCGAAGCGTTGTGACCACTTCGGGCAGCGGTGTAACATCGAGTTGGTTCTTCTTGAGGAACGCAAGCCAAATGGCCTGGCGCGATGAATCGGTCGCAAACTCATCCGTCAGCCCAATCGGCAACGCCACCAGAACCGGCGTGCCTCGCCGGATGAAGGTCGCCGCGATAGCCTTGGCCAACGTGCTGGCATTGAGTGCTTCGCGATCGAGCAGCACCGACAGGTCCAGGTAATCCTTCAAGCGGCTATTGGTCATGCCAAGCACGGCGATGGCGTGGAGCTTTTCGGAGATCACCGTGTAGACCGGGTAGGTTCGTAGCCGGGGAGCGGGCAAGTCTTCAAGCAGCACCGGGTAGACGGCCTGAACCGGGCCCGGGGTTACGGCATCTCCGAAGCCGATGTCGATCTGGGTCCTGCAGCGGGCCCTGGCGATTTCACCGGAAATCAGAACCCGGGCGCCGGCGTACCCGGCATCCTTGCGGATCTCTTCGACGCTAACCGTTGCCGGATCGAAAACGATGCCGTCTTCAACCTCGACACTGGCGATGTCGCGGAATGTACGGGCGATTGATTCCAGGTCGCCAGGCCCAAAGCCGAGAAGATCGGCATCGCGCGTGGGCCGATGCGGCATGTCATACCAGATCGTGAACAGCAATGCCCCCTTGAGCAGGAATTGATCGGCGTGGGCCGACTTGCTCAGTCGGTAGAGGATCCGCTCCAGGGCGAATCGCACAAGGACCTGGTTGAAATCCGCCCCCTGGGCCTTGGCGACGTTCAGCAGGCGTGCCCGCACGGATGCGGCGAGATCCTTGTTCACGCCACCGACTCGAGGTAGGGGCGCATGACGTTCGCGACGCGGCATATTTTGGCGAAGTGCCACAGGTCATCGGCGGAAGCCTTTTTCCTGGCTCGTGCTTCCTTCAGTGCCTCAAGTGCGACGTCGAGCCCGATCTTGTTGCGGTGTTTGAAACAGTCGGCAATGGTTTTGGCCACACTGTAGACGCGCAGTTCGACCTGATCGCGCTTAAAAACGCCTATGCCCTCAGAGTAGGCTTCACCCGCAAACTGGATCATCTTGAGGGGCGGATAGTCAATCCTGGGGGTATGACTGCCACGGGGCATGGCGATCCACACCTGTCGCGGCAGTTGGGTGGTGAGTTCATGGAACTGCAGGGCCGTGAGCAGGCAGAAGACCGCCTGCGGGACTTTGGTTGCGATGGTGGTCAGGCTCTCATGCTCTGAACCCTGGCTATCGGGCAGCCGGTAGATGCCGCGCCCCGCTTTCTCGAGTTGCCCGTCGGCTGTCATGCGCGTGAGGATCACGCGAGGGGCCCCGATTTCATCGAGATCGCTGGGGCGCAGCGTTCCCTTCTTCCTGATGAGTTCAAGGATGCGGTGGGTGTGAGTGTCGTGGCGCATGATTGGCGGAGTATGTTCCATATATTCGTCGAAGGCAAATAATCGACGAATAAACGGAACATCGCCGAACGGGCTCGCCACTGTGCCGTGAGGGACAGACCCCATTGAAAGAGACGGTGAATCAATAGTATAGGGGCTGCCGTCTCTCATGCCGTCTGAGGTCGCGGGTTTCCGCATTCCATCGGCGAGGGTGAGGGAGCGAGGAGTTTGATCAAACTTATTGAGTTTATGAATTGTTCATAAATTGGGATAACTTTGCTATAAAGTGACGCTATGGACCCCATCAAGAATCCTTACGCTCCAGGCGCTGGCACGCCCCCCCCGGAACTTGCCGGACGCGATGACTTGCGCGAGACAGTACGCATTGCGTTGGAACGCGTTCGGGCTGGCCGACCCACCAAGAGCTTATTGCTTGTCGGTCTGAGGGGCGTCGGGAAAACCGTTCTGTTGGACCGCATGCGGGAAGATGCCGAGGCAGTAGGCATCCAGACCATTCGTGTGGAGGCACCTGAGAACCGGTCTCTTCCCGCGATCCTGGCTCCCCAGTTGCGGCAGGCCCTGCTCCGTCTTTCACGCAATGAACAAGCGAAGGAACTTGCACAGCGTGCGCTGCGCGGGCTTGCCGGTTTCGCCAAGGCACTGAAAGTGAAGTTTCAGGACATTGAGGTGGGATTCGATTTCGAACCTGAACCAGGATTGGCGGACAACGGCGATCTTGAACACGACTTACAGGCCTTGCTTGAAGTCGCCGGTATCGCTGCCAAGAAGGCAGGCACCGCTTTGGCCATGTTCGTGGACGAGCTTCAATATGTGGAGGAAGAGGAGTTGGCCGCGATGGTGACTGCGCTTCATCGGACTGCCCAACGCAGTTTGCCCGTCGTCCTGGTGGGGGCTGGCTTGCCGCAGTTGCCGGGCAAAATGGGTCGCGCCAAGTCCTACGCGGAACGCCTGTTCGATTTTCCGCCGATAGGGCCGCTGCCGGAGGCGGCGGCACGGCTCGCGATCTCGAAACCTGCAGCGGACGAAGGCGTTGCGGTGACTACGGACGCACTTGACCGGATTGTTCGCGAAACGCGAGGTTATCCCTACTTTCTGCAGGAGTGGGGGAAACACACTTGGGATGCGGCATCAACCTCTCCAATTACCGCGCAGGATGTCGAACGAGCCACCGGTACTGCAATTGCCGCACTTGACGAGAGTTTTTTTCGTGTTCGATTCGATCGACTGACACCGTCCGAGAAGAAATACTTGCGCGCCATGGCCGAACTGGGTCCAGGGCCACATCGATCCGGCGACATTGCTGACCAACTGGGCCGCGACGTTACTTCCCTGGGACCAACGCGAAGCGGGTTGATTGTGAAAGGCATGGTCTGGAGTCCGAGTCATGGAGATACGGCCTTTACCGTTCCGCTGTTCGACGAGTTCATGAAGCGGATCATGCCTGGGAATGAGTGGAGGGCTTAGGAGCACGGGAAGTCCAGAACTATGCCAAGAGGGGCAGACCCTCTTGAAAGAATACTGAGAAACAAAATATTGATGACCGATGATCGTGCTTCCACAAACTCTTCTATAGGCGCGCCAGGCTGTCGCTGAGGCTTCCTTTGCGCGGCGCGAGGAGTCGATCTGGAGCCAACCTCTCCACGCCATTGAGTAAGAATACTCAACGTATTGAGTAAACGGTTAGGGCCTGAGGCTCACCCTCTCCCTCAATTCCAGGTGCCAAAAGTGCGGCTACGCGCCCAATAGAAGCCTCCGCCCGAGACCGAGGCAGATGACCATGGCAAAAATCGTCCCATCCGACTGGCGTAGCGTCGAAGCGATCGGCGCGGCCCAGCGCGAGATCGAGACCTTGGCACTGCTGGAGCAGGCGCTGCCGGAGGCCTATACCGTTTACCACGGCGTTCACTGGACGCGGGTGGGCGGTGGGTTCTCGATGTTCGGGGAGATCGACTTCGTCGTGGTGAATCCTGCAGGGGCGATGCTGCTGATCGAACAGAAGTCCGGGTTCCTGCAGGAAACCGCGGACGGACTGGTCAAGACGTATGGCCCGAAGCAGAAGTCGGTCTCAGTGCAGATGGCGCGGACTGCCGATGCGGTGCGAAGCAAGTTCTCTGCGGTGGACCGCGAGATGGCGCTCCAGATCGAGGTGCTGTTCTACTGCCCGGACTACGAGGTCAAGCAGCCGGCGATTGCCGGGCTGGACCCGGCCCGCATCGTGGATGCGAAGCGCCGCGACAAGCTGGCGGAGGTGATCCAGGCCATCCTGCCGGCTGACGCGCCAGCGTCGCCGAAGGCGGCGGCAGTTCATCGCTTCCTCACCGATCAACTGCATCTGGTTTCAGATGTCAGTGCGTTGGTCGGGCGGGCCGGGACGATGGTGACTCGGCTTTCGGAAGGACTGGCGACCTGGGCGAGGCGGCTGGAGTTCGAACCGTTCCGGCTGCGGGTAGTCGGCACAGCGGGCTCTGGCAAGACCCAGCTCGCCCTGGCGGTCTATCGCGACACGGTGGAAGCGGGGAAGCGGCCGTTGTACGTCTGCTTCAATCGTCCGCTCGCAGATCACGTCGCGGCGCTGGTGCCGGAGGGTGGAGTGGTGGCGGCCTACCATCAGCTTTGCGACCGGGTGCTCCGAAGCGGCGGAGGGGTTCCGGATTTCTCGGATCCGCAGCGCTTTGTCCGCATGGAGGAAGCGTTCGCTGCCGCGCAGGTGGACGAGGCATGGCGCTTTGACGTGCTGATCGTGGACGAAGGGCAGGATTTTTCCGAGGTGTGGCGCGATACGCTGCTGCGGTTGCTGCGCGAAGACGGGCGGGCGTGGTGGCTGGAAGATCCGCTGCAGAACCTCTATGGCCGTGAGCCGGTGCCGTTGTCGAGCTGGGTGACGCTCAAGGCGAACGTGAATTATCGCAGCCCGCACGACGTGCTCGATTACGTCAGGCGGTTGCTCGGGCCGGAAGCGGGGATCGAGGCGGGCAGCCCGTTTTCGGGATCGGACGTGGAGATCCTGACGTACGCGGATACCGCGCAAATGATCGAACGCACCAAGAGCGCGATCACGCGGTACATCGGGATGGGGTATTCACGAGGTGACATTGCGCTGGTCAGCTTCCGCGGACGCGAACGCTCGCAACTGATGGCCTATACGCAGATCGGGCCGCACACGCTCAAGACCTTCACCGGCAACTACGACCTGTTCGGCGCTCCCATCTACAGCGAAGGCGACCTGCTGCTGGAGACGGTGTACCGCTTCAAGGGTCAGTCCGCGCCATGCGTGATCCTGACGGAGGTCGATTTCGAAGAATTCGACGAGATCGCGAAGCGTAAACTTTTCGTCGGTGCGACGCGCGCGAAAATGCACCTTACGTTGATCGTGTCGGAGAAGGCGGCAAGGCGACTGATGGAAGTGCTGGGGTAGGGTACTGCGGGACCGGGGATTGTCTCACCGAAAGTAGGAGGGGCCAACTGGTGCGTCAGATCCCGAGTTTGCCGATGTCCCCAAGATAGGCGCACTGCTTGCAATCCGCTGCCGGCGGCGGCGGGGAGCCGGCCTCGAGGCAGGATCGGGCGGCCATCAGCGCGGGTTCGACCCAAGAGGTATTGCCCGTGTACGGGATCATCGAGATCTTGAATCGCACGACCCCGTCGAATCTGTCCTGCGAACGATCTCCGTTGCAGTACACGAAGTAACCGGTGTCCGAGACTTCGAATCCGCTCTGTCGCAGCAGCCACTGATAGAACTCCATCTGCCGCTTGTAACTGATCTGCCAGTCGGCATCGATGCTGACCTCACTGTCCTTGGCGGTGGCCTTGTAGTCGGCCACGATCAGTTTGCCGGTGCCGCGATCCTGCCAGAGATCATCGATTGCACCGGTAACTTCGAAGCCGGAAGCCGGATGGACGTGGCGGATGCCCTTGAAGTTCTCGCGCCATTCGTCGAGCTTGGGGTGCGCATACGGGATTGCGTCAATTCCAGCCTCGACCATGTAGGGATGCGGTTCGCCTCGTTGCCGATAGGCGTCAAATTCCTTCTTGAGGAGGTGATCGACTGCCGTGTTGATGTTGAAGGGCGGTCCGGACGGGGGTTCGACGCCCAGCTTCCGGTCGATGAAAAAGCATCGAGGGCAGTTGAGAAAGTTCTCGACCCGGCTGCGGCTCAGGGTGAATGGCTTTGCGGCCCCGGATTCGAAAAGGTTCCTTGTACGCATTCGCCAACGATAAGGGAACCCCGCCCGGGTGAGAAGCCGATAATTCGAACTGCGCCTGAACAGGACTATCGGTCAGGCTCGTAAAGCTTGTCCAGGACGGATTGAAATTCCTTCGGCAGGAAGCTCCTGGCCTTCTTGGCAATCGCGGCCGGGACGCCAAAGCGGGCTTCCGCCACGCCTCCCGCAATGGCTGCGAGCGTGTCGGAGTCTCCGCCAATCGAGATCGCGTTGCGAATGGCGTCTTCGAAGTCCGCCGCCTCGAAGGCGCAGATCAGCGCCTGGGGTACCGTCTCCTGGCAGGTTTCGTTGAACCGGTAGTTCGGGCGAATCTGGTCCACGGAGGCCGAAAGGTCGTAGCCGAAACGGCGAGTGATGTGGGCGCGAATCTCGCCGGGCTCCAGGCCGGAGCGGGCCAGGAAAATGGCGACCGCCGTCGCGGCGGCACCCTTCAGGCCTTCCGGGTGGTTGTGCGTGATCCCGGTAACGCCGTTCGAGAGGGTGATGGCTTCGTCGGCGGTCTTCGCGAGAAATCCGGCCGGCGAGACTCGCATCGCGGCGCCATTGCCGAAGCTGCCGTAGGGATCCAGGCTTTCTTCCTGTACCCAGCGCGCGAAGCGGCCGCCCCAGCCGCCGATATGCCAGAAGCGCCGGCACCAATCCTTGAGCGTGGCAGCCGGATCCCGGTCGTGGAGCAGGATGTCCGCGACCGCGATCGTGCAGACGGTATCGTCGGTAATGAAGGCCTTTGGATGGATGAAGGGCTGGAAGTCCTTCGCCTTGTAGTTGTCGAACTCGTAAACCGAGCCGACGATGTCTCCGATGATGGCGCCAAGCATGTTCGTGATGTGTCCTGTAGTGATTTAGAGTCCCCGGTAGGGGATCCGTAAACCCCTCGCCTTCAGGCGAGGTAGTTCACGCACAAAGGATAAAAAATAGTGCGCCTAAGAATGCTCCCAAGCCCCGGACACTGTAATGCGGTTCCTAAAAGGGGAACCAAATCAGAGATCTATTTCCCGTTGACCAGCCTTGTCGTCGACCTCCGATCACTTGATTTTGATGTGGAAAAGCACATAATTGAGCAATGCGCGATGTGGAAAACGACTACCACCGCAATGCGCTCGACGAGGTCGGGAAGCTGGCGGATTCTCCTTCGGCTGAAATCCGTGGGCTGGTGAGGACGCTGTTGCGGCGACGCCGACGTGTCATCGGCAGCGGCAAGATGGATGCCGAAGCGATTCCCCATCCACTGCCGGACGGGCGCGTGATGTATCACTTCGAGCAAGGCGGAAGGGCAGGTGGACTGGTGGCGTTTTTATATATCAAGGACGACATCTTTTACCTGTTGAGCGTCGCCGGCTATGAAGGTCGGTGGGATGTCGACGCCTCGGAAAAAGCTTACTTTGCAGCGCTCGCGGCAGCGGTGCGCAGGATCGACGATATTTGAGAAGGATGAATCCATGAAATCGAAATTGCGGGAAATTGAAGAGCGACTGGAGCGGGATCCGGAAATCGACGCGGTGGTTCCGTCTGACGATGAACTTGTACAAGTGGGCCGGCTGATGCGCACCTTGCGTGAAGCCAGGGGATTGACGCAACGCGAGGTGCAGGGGTTGTCGGGCGTCAATCAGGCCGAGATCAGTCGGATTGAATCCGGCATCGGTAGTCGCGGTATGACGATCTCGCAGATGTCGACCCTTGCCCGGGCCCAGCATGCGAGGGTGGTTATGATTCTGGTGGATGAGTCGGCCGTGGAAGACGGAAACGAGAGCGAGTTTAAGATCAAACTGGAAGACCAGGTAGCGCTGGCCAAGGTCATCCTGTAAGTTCGCCAATGAGCGCCGAAGATATCT
>JANNNQ010000094.1:0-15798 GCA_031398625.1 Pseudomonadota bacterium | reverse complement strand
ATTCAGCGAGTGCTGGGCGCGGCGTTCCATCGGGTCGAAGTCGCAGACGGTCGTGCCGCGCTCCAGGCTGCCGGGCGCGCCGCGTGGCGGCACATCAAGATGCTGTCGACGCTGGTGGACGAGACCGGCAACAAGGTAATGATCGACGGCTTCTACGATGATATCGAGCCGCTGACCAGGGAAGAAGAAGCGGACCTGCGTGAGTCGGCCAAGCGGATCAATCTGGAAACCGCGGCGAAGAACCTGGGCGTTGAGCGCTTCATTGCCGACGATCCGTTCACCTACCTCAAGATGGCGCGTTACGGCACGTCGATCAATCTCGATGGCATCTGGGGCGGCAACATGTTCGCCGGCGGGTCCGGTGCCATCCTGCCGAACAAGATTACCTCGAAGCACAACTTCCGCTACGTACCCAACATGACGGGCCCGGATATCGTCGCGAAGCTGCGCAAGCACCTCGACAAGCACGGCTTCCAGGACGTCGAGATCAACGTGGTGGGCGATGTGCCGTGGGCGAAGATGAGCTACGACAACGAGCTCGCGTACGCGGTGGAAGCGATGCAGGTGGCATTCGGGTCGAATCCCCAGGCGCCCATCCCGCATGAGTCCATTCTCGGTGGGTACTGGCCTGCATACCTGTTCGCGGGCGACGTGCTTGACATCCCGATTGCAAGCGGGCGCGTCGGCTCGGGTGGCAACGCCCACGCCGCCAATGAGTTCTACGTGATCGAGGGAGCGGGCCGGACATTCGGCATGGCGGGTGCGGAAAAATCGATCGCAACGGCGATCTTCAACTACGCGGGATTGAATGGAGTACAGGGAGGCGCCGCGGCGACGTCTGCCAGCGCTGGACGTCCGGCAGGGGCCGCCACCGAAGCCACTGCCCTTCCTACCGGGAGCTGAAGATGCCTGTGATTTCCCTGCAGAACCTGACGAAGGTCTACAAGCTGGGCGACAACACCGTGCATGCGCTGCGCGGTGTATCGCTCGACATCGAAGCTGGCGAGTTCGTGGCGATCACCGGTCCTTCGGGCTCGGGCAAGTCGACGATGATGCATATCCTCGGCTGCCTCGATCGCCCTTCGGAGGGCAGCTATCTCCTCAACGGCAAGGATGTCTCCAACCTGTCGCGGGACGAGCTGGCCGACATCCGCAACCGGCAGATCGGGTTCGTCTTCCAGGGTTTCAACCTGCTGCCACGGACGACCGCCACGGAAAACGTCGAAGTACCGCTGCTCTACTCGCGGCCGGTCATGACTGCAGTGGGGCGCCGCGAACGGGCGCTTGCCGCCTTGAAGTCGATGGGCCTGTCTGATCGGTCCGACCATCACCCAAGCCAGCTGTCGGGCGGGCAGCAGCAGCGGGTCGCGATTGCCCGTGCGCTGGTGAACGAACCCACGCTGATCCTCGCTGACGAGCCGACCGGCAACCTCGACACGAAGACCAGCATCGAGGTCATGACGTTGCTGCAGGAACTGCGCGAGCGTCGCGGGATCACGATCGTGCTGATTACCCATGAGCCCGATATTGCAGCGTACGGGACCCGGATCATCTCGGTGCGGGATGGCCTGATCACGAGCGACAAGCCGAATACTCCCCGGCAGGCGAGCGTCGGGATGGAGCCACTGCAGCTGGTTGCAGCGGGCGGCCGCTAGGGCAGGGCGATGCTTCCAGGTCGCCATTACCTGTCGCTCGCCTTCCAGGCGCTCGGCCAGAACCGGATGCAGGCCCTGCTTGCGATGGTCGGTGTGACTGTGGGGGTGGGTGCGCTGGTAACGAGCCTGGCGCTGGGGCGAGGCGCGCAGGAGGCCCTCCACGACCAGTTGCTGGCCGCCGGCGCCAATATGATCGTGGTGACGGCAGGCAACTACGCCGTGCAGAGGCCGCAGGGGGCCGAGGCACCGGCCGACCATGCAAACCTGCAGACGCCGCCGGAAACTCCTTTCCGTGCCGCGCAATGGCAGGTAGCGGCGCTTTCAGCCGACGCGCCTCCCGTTCATCGTGCTGTCTGGTATCCGGGCAGCGGCTCGCTCGCCGAGCAGCTAGAGGCCTACGGGGACGGTTCGTTGGCGTTTCGCCGCGTCCATTTCGAAGACGATCCGATGGCGGTCCATGATCATCCAACCGCGAAGGAACGGCTCGGCGACGCGATGGCCGGACTCGGCGCAGCGGCAACGCTGACGCTCGATGACGCGGCAGCCATTCGTGCACAGGTTCCGGGGGTGCAGTTCGTCGCGACCGGTGTGCACGAGAATGCGCGACTTGCGGTCGTGGGCAATGAGGGAGAGGGCAAGCAGTGGTTCACGCGCCTGCATGGCACCGAACCAGAGCTGCCGGAGATCCGTCGCGGCTGGGTATATCCGTACGGATCCTTCCTGACCCCGCGGCATGCGGAGAATGCCGAACAGGTGATGGTGCTGGGTCGGGTCGTGGCGGACCAGCTCTTCGGACCGGACGTGAATCCGGTCGGTCGCCAGGTGTTGCTCTGGAACCAGGTCTTCCAGATCGTGGGTGTTGTCGGCAGCAAGAGCTGGGCTGCCCAGCCGGTGGCGGGTGACGACCAGTTCGACGCGGTGTACGTGCCCGTGCAGACCGTGCATCGCCTACTCAACCTCAGCAAGCTGAATACGATCTCGGTCACCACCGCCTCGGCAGGCGACACGACCCGTATCGCAGGCCAGATCACCACACTTTTGCGCGAGCGGCACGGTATTTCCGACCAGATGGCGGATGACTTCACCGTGAAGACGCAGGCCCAGGAACTGCTGGGCAAGGGACTGCCGCCAGAACTCGCACGCATCGTCCAGGGCAATCTGCAGAGCGTGGATGGCCTCACCATCGAGGAACTTTCTGTGTCCTTGCAGCGTGCGAACTGGACGATGCTCGCGCTGCTTGCGGGCGTAGCCACTGTCTCGCTCCTCGTGGGCGGCATCGGCGTGATGAATCTGATGCTGCTGTCGGTGACGCAGCGGACGCGCGAAGTCGGCCTGCGCATGGCGCTCGGCGCGCGCCGCAGCGACGTCGCGATGCAGTTCGTGCTGGAGGCGGTCCTGCTCTGCGTGTTTGGCGGCTTGCTGGGAGCCGTCGCCGGCGTGGTCGGCTCCGCCAGTCTCGAGGGAATCTTCCAGTGGTCAGCCGTCGTGTCCCCGCTTGCGGCCGTGCTGGCGATCGCCGTTGCCGTGATCCTGGGTGTGGCCTCCGGTGTCTATCCGGCACGCCGTGCCGCGCTGCTCGATCCGATTCAAGCCCTTCACTACGAATAGAAGAGAGGCCCCATGAACAGGAAGTCCGGTTTCGTTACCTGCGTGCTGCTGGCAGTGGCCGCGACCCTGCCGCAGATCGTGAATGCCCACGGCCCCAACGGGCATGGCAATGCCGCGCATGGAGATCACGAACCCCACCACGGCGGCTTCGTGGTCATGTACCAGGAGCTGCATTTCGAAGTCGTCATGCCCGCGGCAGGGGGCGTGCAGATCCATTACACCGATGCAGCCCGCACGGAGCTGCCCGCGGCCGTGGTGTCTGACGTGGCCGTCGAGATCGAGCGCAAGGGTTTGAAGACGGAAACGGTGCCGATGGCGATCAGTGCCGGGGGCGATTTCTGGGTGGGCAAAACGCAGCCCTCGACAGTACCGGCAATCATTCGGATTGCCTTCATGCTGAACGGCAAGGCCGCTCTCTTCAACGTCTCCAGCGCCAACCTGCCGAAAGCCAGCCCGACTCCCGCGAAAGGCGCCCCAAAGACGGCGACGACACCAGGTCATGCGGAGCATCATGGTTAACAACCTGCGCATGGCCCTGAAGGCGCTGACCCAGAACCGGGTGCAGGCGCTGCTCACGCTCTGTGGCATGAGTGTGGGCGTGGCCATGGTCGTGATCGTCTCCGGCCTGGGCCGCGGTGCGCAGCTCAGGATCGAATCGCAGATCGAGAGTGCCGGACCCACGCAGATCACGATCCGCGCCGGCAACCTCCGGCCCGCAGCCATCGTCACCAGCGGCGAACAGGATACGAGCGGCGGCGAAATGGCCGAGGGCGCAGTGGGCGCCTCGGAACTCGGCGATTCCGATGAGACGGTGGTGAACTCGGCGGTGGAGGAAGCCCGGCGCCGGGCACGGGCGCCGAAGATGACGAAGTACCGCACCCCGACCCGCCCGCTGGGCGCGGCGGAGATGCAGCTGCTGTCGGAGCGCATCGAGAATGTGCGCGCGATTGCGGGTAGCGTCGCCGGCAACATCACCCTTGGTGCCGATTCGGGCGTGCTGGCGCGCATCGCGCGGGCCCGGGGTTTCGAGGCGGCCTGGCCCGACATGGCCGGCTGGAAGCTGCAGCAGGGTCGGTTTCCGACCGCAGACGAACACGCGAGTGCCGATCCCGTGCTCGTGGTCAGTGAGGGCGTTGCCGCGCGACTGTGGCCGGGGGAGTTTGCGGTGGGCAAGGCGATCGCGATCGGCGGCGAGCCCTTCAGGGTGGTGGGCGTGATCACCGACAGCGGGGAAAACGACTCGCTGGTGGTGCCCACGCTGAACATGCCGCTGTTGCTCGCCCAGAAGCTTCTCGGCCGGACCAGCTACGACGAAATCAACGTTCGCACGAAATCAGTCGGTACGACTACGCAGGTCGCCAAGGACATGAAGGCGGCCTTGCGGGAGCTGCGTGAGCTGCCAGCCGATACGCTGGATGATTTCCGCGTGGATACGCAGAGCGTGAACGCAATGCCCAGCATGGGCATGGATCCGCGCCTGGCGCGTGCGGTGCACTCGAACGTCGTCGAGTTCGAGCAGGAATCCTGGGAAGAGATGGCGAAGAGCCTGCGGCAGGCCGGCCGGACGTTCACGCTCCTGCTGGCCGCGGCAGCTGCGGTGTCACTCCTCGTCGGCGGTATCGGCGTGATGAACATCATGCTCGTCTCGGTGGCTGCCCGGACCCGCGAGATCGGATTGCGCATGGCCCTCGGGGCCCGGATGGGCGATGTGATGGCGCAGTTCCTGGTGGAGGCGGTCACGCTGGCAGCAGTGGGCGGGCTGATCGGCCTCGTCCTCGGTGCCGTTGGGCTGCTCATTGCGCAACATGGCTTGCACTGGGCGACGGCGGTGTCCCCCACGATGCTAGCGCTCGCAGTAGGCATGGCTGCGATCACGGGTGTGATCTTTGGCTATGGCCCGGCCCGTCGCGCTGCCGGCCTGGACCCGGTCGTCGCGCTGAAGTCTGAATGAAGTCTTCGCATTTCCGTAATCCCTGCACCTGCTGGAGATCGCCATGTTCCCCCTGCTGCCCGTGAACATCCGTCTGGCAATCCGGTCACTGAACCGGAACCGGTTGCGCACCGTGCTGACGATGCTCGGCATCATCATCGGTGTCGCCGCGGTGCTGACGATGGTGGCCCTGGGGACCGGGGCGCGCGCTTCAGTCGAAGGCGAGGTGGGGTCCGCGGGTACGAACCTCATCTTCGTGCGCGCCGGCAACTACACCCGGGGTGGTGACAGCGTCGGGATCGTTGCGGGACGCGGAGCCGCAACAACCCTGGTGCCGGGAGATGCCGAGGCGATCGCGAAGGAGATCAGCGGTATCCAGGGCCTCAGCCCGGGCAATTCGCTGCGGACGTTCATTGCGAGCGGCGACGCGCGGTCGTTTGCACGGGTGCAGGGCATATCGGGTGACTTCGCGCAGATGTATTCGTGGACGATCAAGCCGGGAGAGATGCTGCGTGAAGGTGCGCCCGATGAAGCGGTGCTGGGCCGGGCCCTTGCGGACCAGCTGTTCGGTGCCGGCGCAGACCCTGTCGGCAAGACCATCGACCTGCGCGGAGCAACGTACACGATCGTCGGCGTGACGGACGGGCAGGCGGAGGATCACGCGGAAGTCCTGTTCCTCTCGTGGCAGGCCTTGCACACGGCGCTGGGCGCCGACTATTTCGATACCGTCACCATTGCGGCCGAGAAGGCAGGCGAAACCTCTCGTATTGCGAGCGAAGTCACCACGCTGCTCCGCGCCCGCCACGGGATAAAAGGAGGAACTGCGCAGGGCGGCTATCTCGCCAACCAGCGCAGTGCGGGTGGCATCCCCGACGATTTCACGGTGGAGACCCAGGCTGGCAAGGCGCTGACCAAGGGCCTGTATACCCCTGCTGCCGCGTTTGCTCTCGCCAACCTGCCGAAGCTCGATGAAGTCACGCTCGAGGAGATGGCCGATACGCTCGATCGCGCGAGCGACACGATGACCGCGCTGCTTGCCAGCATTGCCGGCGTCTCCCTCATCGTCGGCGGCATCGGCATCATGAACATCATGCTCGTGTCGATCACGGAGCGGACGCGGGAGATCGGCCTGCGGATGGCGTCCGGTGCGCGTTCCGGGGATGTCGGCCTGCAGTTCCTGATCGAAGCGATCACCTTGAGCGTGATCGGGGGCTTCGTCGGTCTGGTCATCGGATTGCTGTCCGCACGGATCGTTGGCTGGTCGCTGGGGTGGCCTGCTTCCGTTTCCCCGGGGGCCATGGCGCTGGCGATCGGCATTGCAGCCTGCGTCGGGCTCATCTTCGGCAGTTACCCCGCGCGCAGAGCCTCGTTGCTTGATCCGATCCAGGCCCTGCGGACCGAGTAAGGCGATGGCCGGGTGCCCGTTTCCCGTTTCGCGGTTCGCCGCCGGCCTGGTACTGACGGCCACCGCCGCCTTCTTCCTGGGCCTCGGGGGTTGTGGACCCTCGACACCCGCTGATCCGCTGCAGGAAAGTGCAGAGGCATACGTCCAACTCGCTTCGGCGTTGAGCGCAGTCGGGCCTGCCGAGGTGGATGCCTATTTCGGTCCGCCGGAACTCGATGAGCGGGCGGACGGCAAGGCCACCGCCGCGGATCTGCTCACGCGCGCGCAATCACTCGTTGCCCGAATCCATGCCGACCCCTCGATCACGGCGTCGCCTCGCGGTGTGCGCCTGCAGTCCCGGGCTCAGCAGCTCGTGGGTTTGCTGGAGGTCCAGACGGCTGCGCAGCGCCCGACCTTTATCGAAGAAGCCCGGAAGCTCTATGGCATTGAGCTGCCACCGGCCGACGCCGCGGCTGCACAGCGCATCCTGAAGGAGCTGGGTGACCTCGTGACCGGGCCGGGCAACCTGGCGTTCCGGCTCGCGTCCTTCCAGAACCAGATGCTGATTCCCGCGGACAAGCGCCAGGCGGTCTTCGAGCGCGCACTGGCAGAGTGTCGTTCACGGACGCAGGAGCGCTGGAGGTTGCCGGCGAACGAACAGATCAGCGTCGAGTGGACCCGTGAGGTCGATTCGGCATGGCATCGTTACGAGGGCGGGGGTCGCAGCAAGCTGCAGATCAATCCGCTGGCGGTGGCCTTGCCGGGCGCCGCACTGGATGTTGCCTGCCACGAAGGCTATCCCGGTCATCACACGCAGTTCCTGCTGCTGGAACAGAAAGCAGGGGCCGGGTTGCCGGTCGAGGACCAGGTGGTCCTGCTGCGCTCCCCTGAATCCGTCCTGCGCGAAGGCGCGGCGAGTTACGCCGTCGATCTCGTGTGGCCTGCGGAGGAACGCCTTGCCTTCGAACGTGACGTCCTCTTTCCGCTCGCAGGGCTCCCGCCTGCGCAGGCGGAAAAGGCTGCGAAGATTCATCGGCTGATCACCGATCTGGGGCCGGCGGTGCTCCCAATCCTGCAGGAGTATCGCGACGGTGCCCTGTCGTTCAATAGCGCGACGTTCCGTCTCGAGCGCGAGGCGCTCGTGCCGAGCCCGGCTGCCCTGCTCAAGTTTGTCGACGACCATGGCGCCTATGTCGTCGGCTACACCGCGGCCCGCCAGCGCGTGCAGGAGTACGTTACGGCAACGGCGGCTGCGACCTGCGAGGACACCTGGATGGTGCTGGAGCGCGTGCTGGCCAATGCCGACCTCGCCGCCTTGAAGGCCGTGGAAATCCCTGCACCCGACCACGAAGCGACGTCTCCGGAAACACCCGCCGGGACATAGCAGGGTGATGCAAAAGGCTATCCATGCCTTTTGCATCTGGAGCCAGCAAAAAGCGTGGTTTTCACTGGCTCCCGAAATCATTGAATTGGTACTCATCGATAGCCTAAGTCGTCCCTGACTCGGTCTATCAGGGCGATGCAATGGGTTTTGCATCACCCTGTTAGGAATGTTTTCAACCGCTTGCATGGCGGCTGCCGGTCGGCAACCATCGACGCCTTCCAACTGGAGGTATCGATGCAACAGCGCGCCCTTGGCCGGACCGGCCTGACCATTGCCCCCCTGGTCCTGGGCGGGAATGTATTCGGCTGGACGGCGGATGAGAAAACCTCCTTCGAGCTCCTTGATGCCTTTGTCGCCGGCGGGCTGAACGCCATTGATACGGCCGATGTCTACTCGGCCTGGGCGCCGGGTAACCAGGGTGGGGAATCGGAAACCCTCCTCGGCAAGTGGTTCCGGCAGAAGCCCTCGAACCGTGATCGCGTGGTGCTGATCACCAAGGCGGGGGCAAAGCCCGGCACTGCGAAGCGCGACCTCTCCGCAAGTTGGATTGCCGAGGCAGTCGAGCATTCCCTGCGCCGCCTGCAGACCGATCGCATCGACCTGTACCTGTCCCACTGGCCGGATCCGGACACGCCCTACGAGGAAACGCTGGGCGCGTACGACAAGCTGCTCAAGGCCGGCAAGGTGCGGGCGATTGGGGCGTGCAATCTGGATACGGGGCAGTTCGCCGAATCGCTGCGGGTGGCTAAGGCGCACGACCTGCCGCGCTATGACGTACTGCAGCCGGAATACAACCTGTACACGCGCAACAGCTTCGAGGGGCCGTTGCGTGACCTCATGGTGCGCGAGGACATCGGCGTCATCACGTACTACAGCCTCGCGAAAGGCTTCCTCTCCGGGAAGTACCGCTCGGCGGCGGATCTTGGCAAGAGTGCGCGCGGTGGTGGAGTGGCTGGCTATCTCAACGAACGGGGCATGCGCATCCTGGCGGCGCTGGACGAGGTTGCAGCGACCCTGGATGCAAAGCCGGCAGAAGTGGCGCTGGCCTGGGTGATCGCACGCGTGGGAGTACCCGCCCCCATCGCCAGCGCCACGACGCTCGAGCAGATGGACAGCCTGGTGAAAGCAGCCAACCTGGGCTTGAGTTCGGGGCAGATGGCACAACTGGACAATGCCAGCGGCTGACCCTGCCGAAACATGTCCTGCAAGGAGCCTCCATGGAAACATCTTCAGGTACTTTCATCCCCGCGCGATTGCCCATCCCCCGCAACCTCATTGCCCACGGGATCGTGATGGTGATCCTCGCCATCCTCGTCAACGTCGCGCACTGGCTGCTGTGCTTCTGCGGAGTGGTCCAGTTCCTCTGGATGGTTTTCGCAAGGGAGCGGAATGCAGCCCTGGCCGAGTTTGGCGAGGGGATCGCGAACTGGCTGGCCGTCACCGCAAGGTTCCTTTCAGGTGCCGCGGATGCAAGGCCCTTCCCCTGGAGCAGCTGGAGCCGGGGCTGATCCATTGAGTGGCCGTTGCGGAGATTTCCGCAACTCGAGAGTGGGGACGGCGTTCTCGCCTGCAGGCAGGCTGCTGGAGGAGGCAAGTCGATGACGAGCGTCCATGGATAGAGAGGAATGGCTCTCTGCATCGCGGTAGGCGGCACGGTCGCCGGTTGCATGGGCTACAGGCCTGTTCAGCACCCGAGCCCGCCAGTGGCGGGCGCCGTCACGTCTACCATTTCAGCGCGGCATGAAGCAGATCTCCTGATCAGGTACGTACGCATTGTGTCCCATGGGGTGGTGATCGAACGGGGAGCGGTCGTTGTGCGCGGCGAAAGCACGCAGCAGACGCCGATGGAACATGAGATCAAGACGCTGGGGAGGGCGCTCACTCCCCTCGAAATCATCGACACGCCGACGATCAACGCAGCCCGCTTCCTTGGGCTGGCGGATGAGATTGGGTCAATTGAGCCAGGCAAGCGGGCTGGCCTGGTGCTCGTGAGAGGGAAGGCAGCGATCGACGTGAACGCCCTAAACGCAGTCCAGCTGGTGATTCAGAGGGGGGTTACCCGTGTTTGACCGCCGTGAGGGGCAGTTCAATGGAGATATGTAAAGTTAATTAATACATAAAGTTAAGAGACTTACTTAACATTGAATTCGTCTTCAGATCGGTGCACCTCTTAAATTCGCCGCACAAACTGCGGGGAATGGCTTGTCCGTTGCGGAGATTGGAGCCCATAATCTCCGCATGAAAAGCGGTGATTACTCATACATATGGCAGGCGGGCAACTGGCCTGCCTGGCGCTACGACCTGGCCTCGCTGACCGGCCTCCTCGCGGAGGTGAGCCTCGCGCAGGGGCTGTTGCTTGGCCGGCTGGCGGACGCGGGACTCGGATTACGGGACCAGGCGAATCTTGGCGCGATGACGGAAGACGTCATCAAGACCAGCGAGATCGAAGGCGAGCAGCTCGATCCGGATTCGGTTCGTTCGTCCATCGCCCGCCGTCTTGGCGTTGATATCGGGGCGCTGGCTCCGGTCGATCGCGATGTCGAGGGCGTCGTGGAGATGGTGCTGGATGCAGCCTCCCACAGCACGGCCGACCTGACCCTTGAGCGGCTGTTCAGATGGCATGCCGCGCTCTTCCCGGGTGGACCAGATCGGATCGTTCCCCTCCGCGTCGGGGCGTTACGCAACGACGCCAGCGGCCCGATGCAGGTGGTCTCAGGCCCGGTGGGACGGCAGAAGGTCCATTTCGAGGCGCCCCCGGCCGATCGGCTGCAGGCGGAGATGGAGCGATTCATCAGGTGGATGAACGGCGATGATCGCGACCCGCTGCTGCTCAAGGCGGGGCTCGCACATCTGTGGTTCGTCACGCTGCATCCGTTCGACGACGGCAATGGTCGTATCGCTCGGGCCATTGGCGATCTGCTGCTGGTCCGAGCAGATGGCAGCCCGCAGCGCTTCTATAGCCTGTCCGCGCAGATCCAGCGCGAGCGCAAGGCGTACTACGAAATCCTCGAGCGCACCCAGAAAGGAACGCTGGACGTCACCGAGTGGCTGGCGTGGTTCCTCACGACGCTCCAGCAAGCGCTGGAAGAGGCCCATCGCGCCATCGACTCGGTCCTCGCCAAGTCCCGTTTCTGGCAAAGGTGGGCCGGCACGCCGCTGAATGAACGCCAGGTAAAGCTGCTCAACCGACTTCTTGATGGCTTCGAAGGCAAGTTGACCACGGCCAAGTGGGCCGCGATTGCCGACTGTTCACCCGACACGGCCTTGCGGGACATCAACCAGCTGGTCGAGACCGGAGTGCTGAAGAAAGCGGAGGCGGGGGGGAGGAGTACGAGCTATGCGCTGGCAGGGTGATGCAAAGTCCTTCGTGGCACCCGGTCAGTGAAGTTCCGACTGCCCTGATCCGCAGCACTTCTTGTACTTCTTGCCACTGTCGCAGTGGCAAGGGTCGTTACGACCCAGCTTGGGTGTGGCACGAACCACAGGCGCGTTTCGGGAGCTGACCGGAAAGCCGCTTCCCGTCACGGTGCGGTGCCGTTGTGCGGGATGTCCTTGCCACGCGGAGTGAATCTTGAGCAACGATGGCACTACCTCGTCCACCCAGCGCAGCGCGTCGTGCTCCTTCCTGATCAGTTGCATGCCTTCGTCGGTACCGAGTCGCATGAACGGCGCGAACCAGGTTGGCTCACCAACCATCAGTGGAGTCCATGATTTTTGATCGAGCTGTATGCCCAACAGAAAGCCCTCGCACCACTCGGCAGCGCCCCATTGCGCTCCACGCTCGTAGATCGGCTGAAAGGCGGACGGGTCTTCAAGAATCTGGCTGACGACGGAGTTATAGCGGCGCATGAGGAGCCCGAGAATGCGGGAGTCATCATCCTGACTTGCGAATTCAGGGCTCGCTTCCCTGTCATGCATGTCCCACACCCACGGCATCCATTCCGAAGGCATGACCGTACGTGGTCCGAGGGCCAGTGCTGCAAAAAATCCCTCCAGGGCGGATACGTCCATCGAGCTGTCCTCGATGTCCGGGCTTCCCAGGAAATCTTCCAGCTCATTGAGCTCGTTGTCAGAAAGATCGGAATCAAGGGGTTTCATCTCGGTTTTCCTTCGATCATTTTCCGGCAACTGTCCTTGAGCATCATGCACCGGTTGCGATCCTTTGGCCCTTCTGTCCAGAGGTCATCAAGGCGTCAACCAACTACATGGCAAGCAGGTTCGGCCCCGGTATACGACGCTCCGGAACCCGCATGTCATCGCCCGGCAGTCTTCCGCGGCGACCGCGCTTTTGCACTGCCTGTTGCCAATGCGCGCTCCTGAGCCTTCTTAGCGGCCCGGCGGAGAGCCGTGTCCGCCAACCGCAGCAATGGATCCTTGGGTAATCTCGGGCCGGGTGCAGCTTCCGATTTGGCAGCCATGATCACCCTTTGAGGTTGGAGGCCGCTTCTCGCAGTTGTCTGTTTAGCGCTCGATTTCGCGGAATGACTTGACGATACATCACGGAGCGCGTCATCGAGTACCTTCTTTGAGACCCCGTGCTTCCTGAGTGCGGCAGATAGTCGCTCGATAGTGGCGGGGGCGTACGCGGATTCATCCCGGCGCAGCCCGTCGCTGATATAGGACTTGAGCAGGGTCTGGTAGCCGCTGAAACCTTTGCGGGGAGCAATCGCCTTGAGGCTGTCGACCACATCCACCGGAATCCGGAGCGTGATGCTAGTGACTGCGCGATCCTTCTTCAGGCGCTTCTTCAGGGTTTCATCGAGCATAGAGAGCTTCCTCGTGTCGTTCCGCGAGTCGGGCGGAAATAATCCGGATTGCATCGCCTTCGAATTCGACGTGCACCACCATGAGCAGCCGGCCGAGGCGGTCGAACCCAATCGCAGCGTCCCGCTGCTCCGCGTTCCTATCGGCTTCGAACAGGACAAACAGCGGGTCTTGGAAGACTGTTGCGGCGTCCCTGAAACGAATGCGCCGCGTCTTCCAGGTCGTCTTTGCCTTCTCTGAATTCCAGACGAAATCCGTGCCGCCTATCTGATGCCGCTCGTCCATGAGCGTGCCTCCGAGTATTTACATGGTCAATACAAAGATTAAGGTCCCGAAGCGCCGGGACGGGCGGATTTTCCAGGCGCGACAACAAGACGGCGAGGCGGATTTGCGGTGTATTGATCGAGAAATGGCTGCTCGGCTGGGAAGCCGAGATCGCTAGCAGTGAATCAATGAGTTACGAGGCGTTTCCGCGGAAACGCCGGGTGTGGATTTTTGGAGGCGGGATGTGCCGGCATACGAGCATATAAGCCCAGCATGGGACGCCACGGTCCGTTCGTGCAGGCTGCTCGTTTGCTCAGCGTATTGAATATCTCTACTCAATTAAATCGCGCAGCTGTCTTCCGCGGAGATCGCGTCTTGGGCTGAAATCCCTCAGGCGCGGGTATGCCCGGACTGCCACAACGATGACAGCACTTCAGCCTGCTGCAGCACCGTCTGCACCGCGGCGTCCTGCAGGTCGGGCGGGTAGCCGTATTTGCGCAGGATGCGCTTGACCAGCACGCGCAAGCGGGCCCGGGCCGATTCGCGGTGGGCCCAATCGACGGCGACGTTTTCCCGCAGGGACATCAGCAACTCGTGGGCAATCACCCGCAGCTTGTCGTCGCCCATTGCCTGTACAGCGGATTCGTTTTCCGCCAGTGCGTCATAGAACGCGATCTCTTCATCGGACAGGCCCTGTTCTTCGCCCCGCTTGCGGGCCGCCCGGATGTCTTTTGCCAGCCTGATGAGTTCCTGGAGGACTTCGGCAGTGGTGATGGCATTCGCGTGATAGCGCGCGACGGCGTCTTCCAAGCGCTCTGTGAAGCCCCGGGTTTCGACAACGTTCGTGCGTGTCCGGGAGCGGATACAGTCACCCAGCAGCTTGCGGAGTGCTTCCAGCCCCAGGTTCTTCTTCTCCATCTGCTGTACTTCGAGCAGGAACTCGTCGGAGAGGATGGAAATGTCCGGCGTCTGGATACCGGCCGCGGCGAGGATGTCGACGATCTCGGTCGACACGACGGCCCGGCTGACGATCTGCTGGATGGCCAGGTCGCGGTCGCGCCGGGGGGTGCCGGCTCCTGCGGCCGTCTTGATCAGCGCCGCGCGAATTGCCTGGAAGAAGCCAACGTCTTCACGCAGGTTCCGGGCCTCATCAGAACTTGCGGCCAGAGCGAAGGCTTTCGACAGTGCCAGCACGCCATCGGCAAAGCGCCGCTGTGCCTGCTTCTTGGCCTCAAGGGTCTTTTCCGCCGCGGCCCACTGCTGCTGCTTGTCGAGTATCCATTCGATGGCGCCGGCCATCATGACCAGCCGCTCTCCGGGCGAGCCGTTCAGGCCCGTGCGGTAGTCGAAGCCGCTGGTTGCTCGCGGCTTCCTGCCTCCCGCGACACTGGCACGTCCCTGTGCGGCGAACATGTCCCGCACGATTTCGTACTTCTCCAGCAGCACCGCCACAGCTTCAGCTTCGTCGATGCCGGTCTTGTCCTGATCGGGCCTGGAGTATTGCGCCAAAGCCGACTTCAGGTTCTGGGCGATGCCGATGTAATCCACGATCAGTCCAGCCGGCTTGTCGCGGAACACACGGTTGACGCGCGCGATGGCCTGCATCAGTCCATGGCCCCGCATCGGCTTGTCGATATACATCGTATGCATGCTGGGCGCGTCGAAGCCGGTCAGCCACATGTCGCGCACGATTACGAGCCGCAACGGGTCGTCAGCCTTCCGGGCTCGTTCCGCGAGCTGGTCGCGGCGTGTCTTGCTGCCGATGTGCTGCTGCCACTCCACCGGATCGCTGGCAGCACCGGTCATCACGATCTTGAGGCTGCCGGTCTTGTCGTCCGGGCTGTGCCAGTCGGGGCGCAGCTTGACGATCTCGTCATAGAGCGCCACGCAGATGCGGCGGCTCATGCACACCACCATGGCCTTGCCCTTGAGCGCGGCCACACGATCCTCATAGCGATGTCGCCGATGCGCCCGCCGTGTTCCAGCACGAACTTTTCGCTCTGCACGAACATGCCCCCGCTGCCGCAGCAGGGATCGTAGACGCGACCCTGGTAGGGTTCGAGCATCTGCACCAGAACCTGCACCACTGAGCGCGGGGTGTAGAACTCGCCGCCGCGCTTTCCTTCGGCGCCAGCGAACTGGCTCAGGAAGTACTCATAGACGCGACCGAGCACGTCTTTGGATTTGTCGCCCTCCTCATTCAGGGCGATGCCTGAGATCAGGTCGATCAGCTCACCCAGCATCACCTTGTTCAAAGCCGGGCGCGCGTAGTCTTTGGGTAACACGCCCTTCAGGGATTCGTTGTCCTTCTCGATGGCCCGCATGGCGTCGTCGATGAGAGTACCGATCTCGGGGCGCTTGGCATTGGCCTTGAGTTGCGACCAACGTGCATCCTTCGGCACCCAGAAGACGTTGTCAGCCAGGTACTCGTCCTTGTCCTCAGCCGCTCCTGTGCGTCCTGCACCCGCGGCACTCGAGCGTCCCTGTCCATCGGCTGCTTTCGCATCTTCTGCCAGCAGTTCCGCGTGGCGGGCCTCGAAGGCATCCGAAATGTATTTGAGGAAGATCAACCCAAGCGCGACGTGCTTGTAGTCGCTGGGTTCCATGTTGCCGCGGAGTTTGTCCGCAGTCTTGAACAGTTCAGCCTCGAAGCCCAGGTGGTGAGCCGGCTTGCCGCCGTTGTTCTTGTCTTTAGCCTTGGCCATGAAGAAATGTGCCGGATCTATTTTTTGGGTCTTCGTGGAAACGAGTGGGTAGAAATTGGTCATTTTTCACTCAAATCTGAGGCAGCATCGTGGTGAGGACCTTC
>JANNNQ010000083.1:0-4579 GCA_031398625.1 Pseudomonadota bacterium | reverse complement strand
GCGCTCCGGAACGAACGCAATACCCGCTCAAAGGCGATCGGCCACGCAAAGGCACAGGGCCAGGACGTGGCGCCGATGCTCGCGGAAGTGGAGACACTCGGTGCGCGGCTGACGAAGGGGGAGCAGGAACTCGCGGCATTGCAGGGAGATCTCGACCGGCTGCTGCTGGACCTTCCGAACCTGTTGCACGACAGCGTTCCCGCCGGCCGGGATGCGACAGGTAACGTCGAGCTCCGACGCCACGGCGAGCCTCCGAAGCTGACTTTCGAGGCATCCGATCACGTCGCGATCGGCGAGGGACTTGGCGGCCTGGATCCAACGGGCGCGAGTCGCCTGTCGGGCGCGCGTTTTGCCGTGCTGACGGGTCCCGTCGCGGCGCTGCATCGCGCGCTTGCGCAATTCATGATCGACCTGCACCAGCGCGAACACGGCTATCGCGAAGCCTGGGTGCCATATCTCGTCACGCGCAAAGCGCTGACCGGCACGGGCCAGCTGCCCAAGTTCGAGCAGGATCTCTTCAAGCTGGCCCGCGAGCCGGCCGAGAGTGAGCTCTTCCTCATTCCCACGGCTGAGGTTCCGCTCACGAACCTCGCAGGCGACCGGATCTTCGATGCCGGCGAGTTGCCCCAGAAATTCGTGGCGCACACGCCGTGCTTCCGCTCCGAAGCGGGCTCCTACGGCAAGGACACGCGCGGACTCATTCGCCAGCACCAGTTCGACAAGGTGGAGCTCGTGCAGATTGTGCGGCCGCAGGATTCCGATGCGGCGCTCGAGGAACTGACGGGGCACGCTTCCAGGGTGCTCGAACTCCTGGAGCTTCCGTATCGCGTCATGGCGCTTTGCGCGGGGGACATCGGATTCGCCAGTGCGAAGACCTACGATCTCGAGGTGTGGCTGCCGGGTCAGGGTGCCTATCGGGAAATTTCATCCTGCAGCAATTGCGAGGCTTTCCAGGCGCGACGCATGCAGGCGCGCTGGCGGAACCCGGAAACGGGCAAGCCCGAACCGGTTCATACCTTGAATGGTTCCGGCGTCGCTGTCGGACGGGCGCTCGTCGCGGTCCTCGAGAATTATCAACAGGCTGATGGCAGCGTCACCGTGCCAACGGTCCTTCGTACCTACCTCGGCGGAACCGAGCGGCTCAGGCCCGCCTGATCAGTCGTCGTTTGCGACTCCGAGCAGGTGCAGCAAGCTCGTGAACAGGTTGAAGATGCTGACGTAGAGCGTCAGTGTCGCGAGGATGTAGTTCGTCTCCCCGCCGTTCACGATCTCGCCCGTCTGGTAGAGGATCAGCCCGGACATCAGGAGTACGAACATGCCTGAGACCGCGAGTGACAGCATCGGCATCGAAAAGAAAATCGAGACCAGGCCGAGCAGGAAGGCGGTCAGGATGCCGACGGTCAGGAAGCCGCCCATGAAAGAGAACCGGCGGCCGCTTTTGATCGCATAGGCCGACAGGCCGACAAAAGCGATGGCGGTGATTCCGAATGCATTCATGACGACCGCGTGGCCATTGGGGATGGCTGTCAGGTAGTAGCCGATGATCGGCCCCAAGGTGTAACCCAGGAAACCAGTCAGCAGAAATACCGAGAGCAGTCCCCAGGCACTGTTGGCGGTCTTGTGGACGGCAAACAGCAGGCCGAAGTACGCGACGAGCGTGATCATCAGCCCGGGGTGCGGGAGTCCGAGGGTGAGGGCGAGACCTGCCATGACGGCACTGAATGCCAGGGTTGCCGACAGAAGGAGGTAGGTGTTGCGCAGCACCTTGTTGGTCGCAAGCGGCGACTCGCGGACGGCGGTCCGTGACGCGGGAAATGCGGGATTCCGTTCCATGGCCATCACCTCCGATCAGTCATTGACTTGACCGTCGCATTATAGCGGAATTGACCGGGCCGGACTGCCACGGACACCAGCGCGCTAGAATTGCCCGGCGGCCGTTTTCAACCGGACGGAGAGGTGGCAGAGCGGTTGAATGCACCGGTCTTGAAAACCGGCAGCCCTTCACGGGGCTCGTGAGTTCGAATCTCACCCTCTCCGCCAACCGATGGCAGCAAACCTCGGCTTAACCCCGTCGAACGAGATACGGATCACAGTCTTTTGTAGGTCCGCCGGTCCCGGGTTTCCATGTGAGAGAGGCTACGCAAAGGGGATTGCCCCGCCGTCCAAGATGGTCCGCATGTCTGCCGGGATCAGAAAATCGCAAAGGCCCCATCCGGGCGAATTACTCGGAAAAATACGGCAACCTGGAATCGTGGGCCATCTGTTGCTGGCCTTTGCCGCTGTCGGTGCGCTCGCGATCGGGGCGAACCTGGTCGCCCGGCATGGGACCTTGCTTGTCGAGCGAACCGACACCGTGGTCATGCCGAGCAACGTGGAAGTGCCGGACGCCCCGAAGGCACCCATGGAGCAGGCTCCTGACCCCGCGCCGGTCTCTGTTGCAAAGCCGCCGGATGCCGCAGGCCTTGCGGCCTCTGTCGAGCGATTTGAACAGCAGACGCTGGCGCGTATCGAATCTTCCAGCGCCGAGAACGTCACGGCTGGACACGGCCTCGAAATCGCTCGTGGCGAGTATCAGGCTGCCGCAAGGGGACGGGTAGACCCGAGGCAGCTGAAGGACCTCACGGCCCGGATCGATTCTCTGCAGTCCCAGGCCACCGACCTGATTCTCGCGTCGGATGCACGTGCTCTCCTGGTGTCGCAGTACTGGACGCACTACGAGTCGATGGACGAGCGGATGAAGAAATCCCTCGACCGGGCCTGGAAGATCTTCGGGCGAGTTGTCGCCCGCGAATCCCTGATCGACCTGAGTCGTCAACTGGCGCTGCTGCGACCGAGTTTCGCCAGCAGCACATCACAGGCCACTGCTAATCGCGCCCTGCCGGGCGATCTTGAGAGCGAGTCGCGGTTTTCTGACAGTCTGGAGCGAAATGCGGAGAGCCTCGCCCGATCGCAAGGCGCCGAATGGGTCGAGGCCATGCGGAAGGACCACGCGGCCCTCGTCCTGAGCCGCGCTTCCCTGCTGCGGCTCGATGCAGAGCGCGCCGACGCTTCGGACAGGTTCCGATCGAGCGCATCGAGCCTTGTGAAATCCGTGCGTTCCATTCGGGTCCGGATGCCTTCCACCGTGAGTGACAAATCATCCGTAGCACCCAGCGCTTCAACTTCAGCAATCCCGTCTGCCGTACCGAAATCCGTGGCGGCTGTGCAGGTCGACAGGAGGCCTGCCACTGAATCGAAGCCTGCGGTCAGGATCTCCATGCGGCCGGGCGACGCAGGTCGACAGAGATTCATCGGTGGGCTGAGCATGGCGGTCCTTGTCGTTCTCGGCGTGATTTCGGTCATTGTCGCGTTGCGGATCATCGGACCTGTCCGCAAGCTGATGCTCGCGACCCGGAAGTTTGCCGCTGGCGAACTGGCCACGCGCGTCGAACGTGGAGGCATCCGCGAGCTCGACTCCCTTGCCGTGTCCTTCAACGCAATGGCCGACCGCCTGGAAGCGGCCCAGGCAGTCACGATTGACCATCAACTTGAACTCGAACAGAAAGTGGACGAGCGCACGCGCCAGTTACAGCACCTGGCGGAGCACGATCCCCTGACCGAACTTCCGAACCGCCGGCAATTGTTCTCGCAACTCGAAACGGCCCTGCGGGACGCAGGCGCCCGGGAAAGACTCGTCGGTGTGATGATTCTCGATCTCGACAACTTCAAGAACATCAACGACAGCATGGGGCACGCCTATGGCGACCAGGTCCTGCAGGGCGTGGCGCAGCGCCTCGAGGCGCTCGCAGCACAATTCGGTTTCTCGGCACGCCTGGGTGGGGACGAATTCACGGTCATCTTCACCGGAGCGAGCTCCGCTGAGGCGATTACCGATGCCGGAATGCTCGTCCTGCAGGCTTTCCAGCAGCCGTTGCCAGTCGGTGGCCGGAACCTTCTGATCAGCCTCAGCATCGGGGCGAGTTTCTATCCCGATCACGCAACGAGCGCCGATTCATTATTGCGAGCGGCGGACGCCGCCCTGTTCCGCGCGAAGGCGCTCGGGCGAAATCAAATGAGCGTCTTCAGCCCGGAACTTCTGGACGCCGCAGCTTCACGATTCAGCACAGAGCAGGGACTGAGGCATGCCATCGAAGGCGGCGAGTTCGAGCTGGCATTCCAGCCCGAGGTCAACCTGCAGACGTTTCAAGTCACGCTCGCGGAAGCGCTGCTTCGCTGGCGCCTGCCCGACGGGAGGCTCGCTTCACCTGTCGATTTTCTTGCGGTCGCCGAAGAATCCGGGCTCATCCTGGAGATCAGCGACTGGGTGCTTCGTTCAGCGATCGAAGCCGCCGCAGAGTGGCATCATGGCGGCTGGCCCGATGTGCGGGTCGCGATCAACGTCTCTCCGCGTCAACTATTAGATGCCGGATTTGTCGGCCGCGTGAAAGAGCTTCTCGCAGCAAGCCGCTTGCCGGCGGCCTGCATCGAGATCGAACTGACCGAGAACGTATTGCAGACGGGCTCTGAGACCATCGACGCCCTGCGCCAGTTGCGGGCATTCGGAATCGGTATTGCACTGGATGATTTCGGCACGGGCTAT
>JANNNQ010000053.1:0-6038 GCA_031398625.1 Pseudomonadota bacterium | reverse complement strand
GGGTGCCCAGCCCGGCGGTGAGGGCCGTGCACCGGCTTCCCGGACCGAGGAGCGGGCACCCCCGCCTGCCGATACGGGTGAGTTTGACGACGATATCCCTTTCTAACTATCTGTTATGCCTCGCCTTTTCATCCAGACCTTCGGTTGCCAGATGAACGAATACGACTCCGCCAGGATGGCGGATGTCCTCAGGGCGTCGGCGGGATTCGAACTGACGGACGATCCCGCGGAGGCGGACGTGCTGTTGCTCAATACCTGTTCGGTGCGCGAGAAGGCGCAGGAGAAGGTCTTTTCGCACCTGGGGCGCTGGCGGGCATTCAAGCAGGAGCGCCCGGAAGTCGTGATCGGTGTTGGCGGCTGCGTCGCCAGCCAGGAAGGCGAGGGGATCACGGCCCGCGCGCCCTATGTCGACCTGGTCTTCGGGCCCCAGACGCTGCATCGCCTTCCCGAGATGCTGCGGCAGCGGATCGCGCAGGGCCGACCGGTGGTGGACGTCAGCTTCCCGGAGATCGAGAAGTTCGATTCGCTGCCGCCGCCGCGTGCCGCAGGCGCCACCGCCTTCGTGTCGATCATGGAAGGCTGCAGCAAGTACTGCACGTTCTGTGTCGTTCCCTACACACGCGGCCCCGAAGTCAGCCGGCCGTTCGACTCGGTGGTCGCCGAAGTGCGCGGGCTGGCGGACCAGGGCGTGCGCGAGATCAACCTGCTCGGACAGAACGTCAATGCCTATGCCGGCCTGCTTGACGACGGCACTGAAGCCGACATCGCGACGCTCATCTACGCAGTCGCTGCGATCGACGGCATCGAGCGCATCCGGTTCACGACCTCGCACCCGGTCGAATTCACCGATTCCCTGATCGAGGCCTATCGCGACCTGCCCAAACTCGCGAACTACCTGCACCTGCCCGTGCAGAGCGGTTCGGACCGCATCCTCGCGCTCATGAAGCGCGGCTATACCGCACTCGAGTACAAGCAGAAGATCCGGCGCCTGCAGGCCGTGCGTCCCGGCATCAGCATCTCGTCAGACTTCATCGTGGGTTTTCCCGGTGAAACGGAGCAGGATTTCGCCGCTACGCTGAAACTCATCGCCGATGTCGGCTTCGACCAGTCCTTCAGCTTCATCTACAGCCGGCGCCCGGGCACACCGGCTGCATCGTTCCCGGATGAAGTGATGGAAATCGAAAAGCACCGGCGGCTGGAGCAGCTGCAGGCGCGCCTCAATGCCCAGTCGTTCGCCATCAGCGAGCAGATGGTAGGCAGCGTGCAGCGCGTGCTGGTGGAACGCCCGGCGAAGAAGAATCCGCGCGAGCTCGCGGGCCGCACCGAGAACATGCGCTGGGTGAACTTCGACGGGCCACCCGGGCTCCTCAACCGGTTTGCGGACGTCCTCGTCACCGAGGCGCGACCCAATTCCCTGCGGGGCCGCCTGGTGGGCCCGCGGGATTCCGTCGTACCCGCGGGGGTGGCTTCTTGAGTGCGGCGGTGACGCAGGAAGTGGTGTTCGAAGCGACCGACAATGTGCGGCTCGCAAACCTCGTCGGCCCGATGGACGAGAACCTGCAGCAGGTTGCAGGCCGGCTCGGCGTGGACATTCGCCGTCGCGGCGGACGGGTCCAGATCAGCGGCGACGAGCGCTCTGCCATCGCTGCGGAACGGGTCCTGCGCGAACTCTTCGACCTCTCGGCATCAGGTCCTGTCTCGTCCGATCGCGTGCATCTCTCGCTGCAGGAATCCGGGCTGGGCGAAGCCGCGTCCCCGATGCCCGCGCCCACGGACGATGCGATCATCCACACCCAGCGCGGCGGTATCCGCGGCCGGGGTCCGAACCAGCGCCAGTATCTCGATGCCATTCGCCGCAACGACCTGACCTTTGGCATCGGTCCTGCGGGTACCGGCAAGACCTATCTGGCGGTCGCTTCGGCGGTCGCCGCCCTCCAGGCGGATCGAGTGCGCCGCATCGTGCTCGTGCGGCCGGCGGTCGAAGCCGGCGAGCGGCTGGGCTTCCTGCCGGGTGACCTGACGCAGAAGGTCGATCCCTACCTGCGGCCGATGTACGACGCGCTGTACGACATGATGGGATTCGACCGGGTGACGCGTGCCATCGAACGCAACGTCATCGAAGTCGCTCCGCTCGCGTTCATGCGTGGCCGGTCGCTCAATGATTCGTTCGTCATCCTCGATGAGGCGCAGAACACGTCGATCGAACAGATGAAGATGTTCCTGACGCGCATGGGCTTCGGCTCGCGGGCCGTGGTCACTGGCGACATTACCCAGACCGACCTCCCGCGCAGCCAGGTATCCGGTCTCAAGCATGTCATAGAGATCCTGCAGGGTGTGAAGGGCGTCGAGTTCACGTTCTTCAATTCGAAGGATGTGGTTCGGCATCCGCTCGTGCAGCGGATCGTCGAGGCGTACGAGCGATCGGAACACCACGGGTCGGCGGACGGCAGGTGATCGTCGAGGTGCAATTCGCAACTTCGAGGCGGGGCATCCCGCATCCCCGGCGGCTGCATTCCTGGGCCGAGTCGGCCTATGCCATTGCCCGCACGCGGGCATCGTTGCCACCGACGTCCCGGCGCAGCGTGGCAGTACGCATCGTCGGTGCCGCCGAAGGTCGCAGGCTGAACCGGAGCTGGCGTGGCAAGAACAAGCCCACGAACGTGCTGTCCTTCCCCGCAGGCGAAATGCCGGCGGGCCCAGATGGGTCCGCGCCGCTGGGCGATATCGTGATCTGCGCCCCCGTGATCCGCCGCGAGGCGCGGGAGCAGGGCAAGGTGGCAGAGGCCCACTGGGCGCACATGGTCGTGCACGGTGTGTTGCATCTCGCGGGTTATGACCACGAGGTCGAGCGCGATGCACGAGTGATGGAACGCATGGAGACCTGGCTGCTCGCGAGCCTGGGATTTCCGGATCCCTATCAACCTACGGATGCAGCACAGCGATGAACGAGCAGGATACCGGGGCTACAGGACGCTGGCTGCGCCGCCTCACCGATTCGTTGAGCGGCGAACCGAAGGATCTCGATGAACTGCTCGAGGTCCTGACCGACGCCCACGAGCGGGGCCTGATCGACGCCGAAGCGCTCGAGATGCTGCAGGGTGTGCTGGAAGTCGCGGAGCTCCAGGTCCGGGACATCATGGTGCCGCGCTCGCAGATGGTGGTGGTCAACCGCAGCGACTCGCCGGAGGAGATCCTGCCTGTCGTCATCGAATCCGGCCACTCGCGCTTTCCGGTGATTGGTGACGACCGCGACCAGGTCGCAGGCATCCTGCTGGCGAAGGACCTGCTGCGCTACTTCACCGAGGATGGCGGCAAGGACTTCGACATCAAGGAGTGCTTGCGTCCGGCGGTCTTCATCCCTGAAGCCAAGCGGCTCAACGTGCTGCTCAAGGAGTTCAGGGTCAGTCACAACCACATTGCAATCGTCGTCGATGAGTACGGCGGCGTAGCGGGTCTCGTGACCATCGAGGATGTGCTCGAGCAGATCGTCGGCGACATCGGCGATGAGTATGACGTCGAAGACGACCTTGAGATCCGCAAGGAAGGTGAGCGGCAGTACACCGTGCGCGCCCAGACGCCGATCGAGGACTTCAACCGTTACTTCCACACGGGCTTCAGTGACGCGGAGTTCGACACCATCGGTGGTCTCCTGATGCATCACCTCGGCCGCCTGCCACGCCGCGGCGAAGCATTCGCATTCGGCGATCTCGAATTCAAGGTGCTGCGCGCGGATCGTCGTCGCCTCGACATGCTGCGCGTCGTCTCGCCGCGGGACATCAAGCCGCCGGATGAACGCTGACGCCGTACTGGCCAGCCTGCTGTCGCGGCATGCGAGGTGGCTGGCGTTTCCCGCGGGCGCCGCGCTCGCCCTGGCATTCGCGCCGTTCAACTTCTGGCCGCTCGCGATTCTCTGCCCCGCACTCCTGTTGCTGATGTGGCAGGGCGCAACACCGCGCCAGGCCGCCAGGACCGGCTTCTGGTTCACCTGCGGTACTTTTCTGGCAGGCACCTACTGGATCTATCACAGCGTCCACATCATCGGGAACGCACCCGTGTGGATCGCGCTGTTCCTGATGGCCGGCATGATCTCTATCATGGGTGCATACACCGCGTTCTTCGGTTACGCGCAGGCTCGCTGGCTACCGCGTGATGGATTGTTTAGCTGGCTCGCGATCCTGCCCGCGAGCTGGGTGCTCGTGGAGTGGTTCCGCGGCTGGTTCCTGAGCGGCTTCCCGTGGCTCGGGGTCGGCTACACGCAGCTCGATACGCCCCTCGCTGGGTTCGTCCCGGTAATGGGCGTCTACGGCGTCAGCCTCCTTGTCATGGTGACTGCCGGCGCTGTTGCCGCGGTGGTGCTGGCCCGTGGCAAGGCGCGCATCGTTGCAGTCGGTGTTGCCTTGCTACCCTGGTTAGCGGGGGCCGTCCTCGCACGTCATGAATGGACGCAGCCGGTGGGTGCACCCGTCACCGTCGCGATCGTGCAGGGGGCGGTCCCGCAGGAAATGAAATGGTCGGCCGAGCAGCGCGACAGCACGCTCGATCTCTATCGTTCGCTTACCGAACCCCATTTCGGCACGCAGCTCATCCTCTGGCCGGAAGCTGCCTTGCCCGACATCGCGCATGCGCTCGTGGATTTTCTCCAGTCTCTCTGGGCCGATGCGCGCGCTGCGGGTTCGGACATCGTACTGGGCCAGCTGCGCCAGGATCCGGAATCGAGGCAGGTGTACAACGGCTTGCTGGCGATGAGCGACAGTGCGCAGTGGTACGACAAGCGACGTCTCGTCCCCTTCGGCGAGTTCTTCCCCGTGCCGTCCTTCGTGCGGCAGTGGCTGCGGCTCATGAGCCTGCCGAACAGTGACATCTCCGCCGGTGCACAGGGGCAGCCTGCATTGCGCGCGGCGGGCCAGTTGCTCGGCGCGACGATCTGCTATGAAGATGCTTATGGGTCCGAGCAGCTCGCCGTGTTGCGCGAAGCCACCTTGCTCGTCAACGTGACCAATGATGCCTGGTTCGGCGATTCCACCGCGCCACACCAGCATCTCGAGATCAGCCGCATGCGCGCGCTCGAAGCCGGCAGGCCGTTACTGCGCGGAGCCAACGACGGCATCACCGCGCTGATCGCGGCGGACGGCAAAATCATGAGCACGATTCCTCAATTCGAACCCGGTGTCCTCACCGGCAGTGTGCAGCCACGTACTGGTCTCACGCCGTATGCACGCGTTGGGAACTGGCCGGTGCTTGGCGTCTGCTGGTTTTTGATCGTCGTTGCGTTGGTTATGCGTTACCGCCGTCAATTTGCAGAACTGCAAACCTGACTCCGTCCCGCTGCCAGCCATTGCACGCCAAGGGTGCCAGGCGCCGAAGGCCCTCACAAAAGGCTATCCGTGCCCTTTGCCTCTGGAGCCAGCGAAAAGCTCAGGTTCAGCTGGCTCTCGAAATCAATGAGCTGGAACTCATGGATAGCCCAAGTCGTCCATGACGCTGGTTATCCGGGTGCTGCAAGGGGTTTTTCATCACCCTGCTAACGGCTGCCACGAGTATCCGCAGGCCAACATGAGGTTCCCTCTTGTCTCAAGTGGGAGTCCGCCACCAGAGTCTCTCCTTGCCTGCGTTCTCAGAACGCGAAGTTCAGGCTGGCCTTGACGCCGTGCTCCTCGGCGTCGCTGGCAAGCTGGCCGGAATACGCCAGACTGAACGTACCGCGCCGGCTCAAGCGGAAGTCTGCTCCCGCCTCGATCACCGCGGCATCCGCCGCTGCCGCCACACCCGTTACGGCAAAGCCGCTCCCACCACTGAAGGCCAGGATGGCCTCAGGAGTCTGGTTACTGTAACCGTGCTGCCAGCCCGCGATGATGCGGGTCAGAGCCTCCACGCTTCCAAGGGTCAGGGTGCCCGCCATGCGCAGGCCGAGGGTGGAGGTCGTGGTGTCCATGCTGTCCACAACGCTGTGCAAGGCTGCAGCTCCACCCTCTTCTGTAAAGGAGGCTGCATCGAGCTTCGCGTAGGCAACCTCAAGGAACGGCTCGAACGCGAGATTG
>JANNNQ010000048.1:0-3449 GCA_031398625.1 Pseudomonadota bacterium | reverse complement strand
TGCTCGAGTGCCTGGCCGAGGCGTTATGGCAGGCGCAGTCAACCGGGCAGCCTCCTGACGAACGCGCGTACCTCGAACGCATCAGGCAGCACTCTACGACTTGAGGGCCGCTGGTCCGAAATGTAAAAGCTGCGCCCTGTGCAGAATCTGCAAGCCCCTTTGTTGCACTTGTTGCATTTCTACTAACCGTCTTGTCGCTGTTTCCGCCAAAACGCTGTACATCCGCAGCGGCGTGCTTCTTGCAACATGAAATCCGTCGTTGCATCGCTGCAACGACCACATTCGCAAGGAGACGTCATGCATAGATTCGTCCTGTTGAGCGCCGCCGCGCTGGCGGCCACGCCCGCGCTGGCCGCCGACCAGTCAGGTCAGTTTTATTTCACGCCGCAGGTGGGTGGCATCTCCACTGACAACGACCGGCTGCTGGAAGACAAGGACTGGCTCTATGGCTTCAGCCTGGGCCGCCACTTCAGCCCGCAGTGGAGCGCCGAGTTCAACTTCACCAAAACCCAGTTCCTGAGCAACGCGAGCGGACCCGGCGGCCTCGACATGCGTTCGCTGTCGGTGGATGTGCTGCGGTTCTTCAATCGGGACAGCCGCTTCGCGCCCTATCTGACATTCGGCGCGGGCGCCCTGCAGAACGAGCCCGTCGGTGGCGGCGGTTCGAAGAACGAAGACTTCATGGCGCAAGCCGGCCTGGGTGCCTTGGTCAAGCTGTATGAGAGCGACACCGGCAGCTTCAGCCTGCGTCCGGAACTCAAGGCGCGCTGGGATGACTCGGGTGCCCAAGGCTATCAGCGCGACTACCTCGGCACGCTGGGACTGCAGTTCTCGTTCGGTCGCGCACCGGTGGTGGCTGCCGCGCCCACCCCGCAGCCGCCGCCCGCTCCGACGCCGCCCCCGCCGCCCCCGCCGCCGCCTCCCCCGCCCGCACCGCCTGCGGACAGCGACAACGATGGCGTCACGGACGACCGGGATCGTTGCCCGGGCACGCCCGCCGGCACCCTCGTCGACAGTGATGGCTGCCCGCAGCGCGGTTCAATCACGCTCAACGGCGTGACCTTCGAACTCGATTCGGCCCAGCTCACGGCCGACTCCCGGCCGATCCTCGCCGGCATCGCCGTGGACCTCAAGCGCTTGCCGCGGCTGCGCGTCGAGATGCAGGGCCACACCGACAGCTCGGGTTCGGACGCCTACAACCTGTCGCTGTCAGAGCGGCGGGCCAACTCGGTCCGTGAGTTCCTGCTGGCTGAAGGTGTCCCCGCCACCCAGGTGACGGCGCGCGGCTATGGCGAAGGCCAGCCTGTTGCCAACAACACGACCGCTGAAGGCCGCGCCATGAACCGGCGCGTGGTGATGTCGGTCGTCGACAATCCCGGCAATGCCATCGTCGACGGCGCAGGTGAAGTCCGCGAGTAAGGGCTACGCCTCAAGCCCCCGGTCATCCAACAGGGTGATGCAAAACCCTTTGCAGCGCCCTGTTGACCCGAGCCATGGACGGCTCGGCGAAATCGAAGAGGTACAACTCATTGATTTCGGGAGCCAGCGAAAACCACGCTTTTCGCTGGCTCCAGATGCGACAGGCACGGATAGCCTTTTGCATCACATGGACAACGATGGCCGGGAGCTTTTCCTTTTCAGGCGAGCTGCTTCTTCAGGAAGGCGCCGACGCGTTCCGTGAACGCATGCGGCTGTTCGATGTTGCCGAGATGCGCCGCTTTCTCGAGCGCCAGGAACTCCGCACCGGGAATGCGGGCAGCAATGGCCTGCAGGTTCGCGGGCGGTGCGGCCATGTCTTCGGTGCCGGCGAGCGCCAGCGTCGGCACGCGGATCTGGTCCAGCCGATCGAAGTAATCGAGATGCTCGATCGCCTTGCAGCACGCGATGAAGCCTGCGGGCTGGGTGCCGCGGATCATGTTCGTGATCCAATCGACCGTGAGTGGCGATTGCGCGCGGAACTCCGGCGTGAACCACCGGCCGAGGCTGCCTTGCACCTGGGTTTCCATGCCTCCCGCTGCAACGGTGGTCACACGCTGCCGCCACATATCCTGCATCGCCGCCGGCGTGCGGGCATTCGTTTCCGCGAGCACCAGCGCCGAGAGGCGATGCGCAGCGCGGATGCCGAGCGCCTGGCCGATCATGCCACCGAGCGACAGCCCGACAAACGCGGCTTTCTCGACCTTGAGATGATCGAGCAGCCCGAGCACCTCATCCGCCATTTCCTCGAATCCGTACGGGCCAGCAGCACTGGTGCTGTTCCCATGTCCCCTGACATCGAACCGGACAACGCGGAAGTGCCGCGCCCACACCGGTGCCTGCAGGTCCCAGAACGCGAGGCCCGTCGAGATCGCGTGCGCCAGCACCACCACCGGCGCGTCCTGCGCGCCCTCTACCCGGTATGCCAGGCCTTTGAGATTCGAGTCCCCCTGCATCGTTATCACTCCTTCTTGGCTTTGATCGGCGGTGTCCATGCTACCGCAACACCTGACTGCCAATGCCCGGCGAGACCGCGAACTGGTGTCCGGGCCGGGAAGGGCTTTTCGAAAACGCCGTAAACCCATCCATGGGGACTCCGGGTTCGGCGTCCTGCCTCACACGGTTTCGAAAACCCCTTCCCGGCCCGAACCCCACGATACCCCTACAGTAAACCGGGCCTCGAACCAGTCGCGACACTGGGACGCCATTGAGGGTGGAGCTTCGAGGCGCCGAAGGTCAGTTGCCCGGCATAGCTGAAGAGCGTGATGTTGAGCAGGTTCGACGGCGGCAGCGTGCTGATCGGGTGCATCTCTTCCATCCGCGCGCCCTTCAGGTACAGGTGCGCCGATGGCCCCGGCACGTTGGAGACGAGCGTGTTGCCCATCGGCGGCAGCCGCGTGCTGAGCTTCAGGGTCTCGGCGATCTGCGCGATCAGGCCGGTCACGATGGTGTAGGTCTCGATCGCCGAGGGCGCCACGCCATCGACCATCGTGCGCACGTTGCGCAGTGAGAAGCCGATGTTGCGCAGCCGCACGTACGGGTCGTCGCAGGGCGGCGACAGCTCGACCATGATGATCCCGATCTTGTTGCCGCTGGTCTGGTCGCCCGCCGCGCGCAGGTTGACCGGCATCTGGATCATGATCGGCTGATCGAGCTCCACGCCCTGCTCCTGCAGATAGCGGTGCAGCGCGCCGTCGAGGCAGGTCAGCGCCACGTGGTTCAGGGTCGAGCGGGTGATGCTGCGCACGCGCTGCACCCGCGCCATCGCGAGCGTGGTGGTGGCGAACTGCCGGCCGGAAGTGACCTGCCCGGTGAGCGGCGTGTGGCGCGTGCTCAGGTAGGGCAGGGCGATCGCGTTCTTGGTCAGGCGCACGCTTTCGAGCAGCAGCATGGTGCTCAGCCTGCCGATGCCCAGGGCCTGTTTGCCGGCCCCGGACAGGCGCTCCAACACGTCCTGCGCACGATGTTTTCCG
>JANNNQ010000041.1:0-5188 GCA_031398625.1 Pseudomonadota bacterium | reverse complement strand
GGCAAAGGCCCGAAGGCCTTCCCGGCGAGCACCTGCATCTCCATCGACAGCGAGGTGGTCCACGGGAGTCGCTCCTGCCGAAGCGGCCACTAGCCCGCGCCGCGTGGAACTATCACCTGCTGCGTGAACAGCAGGAACCCGTGCCGGTGACGTATGACATGAATGTCCTGCAGGACATCGAGGCACCGGTGCGCTTCCTGGTGACGCTCAACCACACGCGGGCGATCGACGAGAAGAAGATCCTGCAGCGATTCGCGTACTCGCATCCGATCTACCTGCCCGCTGGCGTGGCGGCCCAGCAGCTGCAGCGCGAAGTCAACGGCGTGCGCCGCACCTACTACTGCGGCGCATACTGGCGCTCGGGGTTTCACGAGGACGGGGTGGTGAGCGCACTCAATGCCCTTGAGCATTTCCGCACAGACCTGAAGCACGATGCGCAGCTGCCTCTACAACGGCTGGGTTAGGCATCGCCGCGGCGACCCCGCGCATGAATTCCGGTACCGGATCTTCATGACGTACCTCGATCTTGCGGAACTGCCGCGGCTGTTTTCGCGCTTCTGGCTCTGGTCGTCATCACGCCCGGCCCTCGCCCGCTTCCGGCGCGAGGACTATTACGGTGATCCCGCGCAGCCGCTCGATGCGGCCATCCGCGACCTGGTGGCGCAGCAGACTGGAACCCGCCCGGCAGGGCCCATTCGCCTGCTCACGCATCTGCGGTACTTCGGCCACTGCTTCAATCCGGTTAGCTTTTACTACTGCTTCGATGCGGCGGACTCACGCGTCGAGACCATCGTCGCGGAAATCACCAACACGCCCTGGGGCGAACGCCACGCGTATGTACTGCCCGCCACCGATCCAGCCCTGCACTTCCGCTTCGAGAAGGATTTCCACGTCTCGCCGTTCCTGCCCATGGACATGCAGTACGACTGGCACTTCTCATCCCCGGCGAAACGACTCTTCGTGCACATGGAGAATTTCCGCGCCGGGCGGCAGGAGTTCGATGCCACGCTGGTACTGGAACGCAAAGAGATCTCGAGTGGCAGCCTCGCGCGAGCACTGTGCGCTTTTCCCTTGATTACCCTGCAGGTCAGCTTCGCCATCTACTGGCAGGCCCTGCGCCTCTGGCTCAAGAAGACCCCTTTTCATTCCCATCCGGACAAGGTTCCCGCCAGACCATGACCTCGACCAAGACGGTCTCGATCGCCAACCTCGGCATACGCAGTCCCGGCACGGGGACGTGGCTGCAGAAGCTTGGCCGGAGCGCACTGCTTGGCCAGCTGAAGTCTCTCGAGATCGGGTCGCTGGTGCTGATCGACGCCGGCGAGACGCATCGCTTCGGCAGCGAGAACACAGTCCCTGCGGCAACGATCGAGGTGCTTCATCCGCAGTTCTGGGCCGATGCGGCGTTCGGCGGCACCGTGGGTGCGGGCGAGTCCTTCATCCACGGCACCTGGCGTTGCAACGACCTGACCGCCCTGGTCCGCATCATGGTGTTGAATCGCGATCTCATGAACGGCATGGAGCGCGGCTGGGCGCTGGTGACGGCCCCGACGCGTCGCGCCCTCCACTGGCTGAACCGCAATTCCAAAGAAGGCAGCCAGCGCAATATCGCGGCCCACTACGATCTCGGCAACGATTTCTTCGCGCTGTTCCTCGATCCCACGCTCGCCTATTCCTGCGGCATCTTCGATCTATCGGAGTCAACGCTGCATGAAGCATCCCTCGCGAAGTTCCGGGAAATCTGCACGAAGCTCGACTTGAAACCCACCGACCATCTCGTCGAGATCGGCACCGGCTGGGGCGGGCTCGCGATCTACGCCGCGGAGAGTTACGGCTGCCGGGTCACGACGACCACGATTTCCCGCGAGCAGTACACCCATTCGGTGCAACGCGTTTGCGAGGCGGGCCTGGCCGATCGCATCGATGTCCGCATGGAGGACTATCGCGACCTCAAGATTCCACCGGGCACCTCGGGGTTCGACAAACTCGTGTCGGTGGAAATGATCGAAGCCGTCGGCGCGCAGTATCTCGACACGTATTTCGCCACCTGCTCGCGGCTCCTCAAGCCCGAGGGCGCGATGCTGCTGCAGGCCATCACGATCCAGGATCAGTTCTACGACGAAGCACTCAAGAACGTCGACTTCATCCAGCGGTTCATCTTCCCCGGCAGCTTCATTCCCTCCGTCACAGCAATCACGGGCTCTGTCACCCGCGCCACGGACATGAAGGTCAGCCACCTGCGCGACATCGGCCCGCACTACGCGACCACCTTGCGCCGCTGGCGGGAGGCGTTCTTCGCCCGCCTGCCCGAAATCCGCGCCCTCGGATTGCCCGACACCTTCATCCGCATGTGGGATTTCTATTTTTGCTACTGCGAAGGCGGATTCGCCGAACGCCAGCTGGGCAATGTGCACATGCTGCTCACCAAGCCGGGCTGGCGGGGGTGAGGAGCAGCCGGCTCAGATCATCACGTTCGGCAGCCCGATACGGGCGAACTGCCGGCCGCCATGACTGAAGAGGCCGTACTTGGGCTTCTCCGGCTTGATGGCTGCAAACAAGCCATCCGGACTGAGATTCACGCCTTCGGCACCCATGTGGAAAACCATGGAATGCCGGGTCAGCACCGGATTGTTCGCCAGCTGCCCGCCATGCGGCAACGCGTGATGCCACAGGAATACATCTCCCTTCCTGATCATCGCCGGCACCGGCGCTGAAACGGTGGCTGCCCGTTCTTCTACCGTATCGAAGAAATCATCCAGGCTTTCCGGCGGGCGATAGAGCGCTAGGAGCTTCTCCCGGGTATCGAACAGGCGATGCGCGCCGGGAAAATACTTCACCGGACCCGCATCGGGGTGCACGTCCTCCAGCGCGATCCACACCCCCGCAAACCAGCCCACCGGATTGGAGACGAAGAACGGCGTGTCGATATGCGTCTTCTGCTGCGAGCCGTGCTTGAAGTACAGGCTCGTGTAGACCATCGACCGCCGACCGAAGTACTGATCGAGGATCTCGTGGATCACCGGCGTCGCCGCCATGTCCCGCGCCCGCGCCGAGATCAGGTGGAAATTCGCGAGCCGATAGTTCCGCCCCGTCGGATCCCGAAGCGTCACGCCAGCATCGAGCAAACGCTTCTCGTATGCCGAATAGTCGCTCACCACCGCGTCGCACAGCGCAGCGGGAATCACTCCCCGCAGCACCTTGTACCCTTCCGTCCCGAGATCAGTGTTCGCCCCTTCCGCATCCACCCTCGGCCGCGCCCGCTCAACCGGCCGATTGGGCTGCAGGTATAGACGAACGAGCCTGCCGGGGTCGCGGCGATGGAGGGTCAGGCGGGGGGAGTTGCTGCCCATGATCAGTATCCAGTCAGTCCTTGGGGTTTGCGCAGGGTAAGCGCCTGCAGTTGCCATTCCGCCACCGGCACGGTGCGAAAGTCTACAACTTCGAAGTACGGCTCCACCATTCGCAGCAGAGTGGCATCACTCCTGAATGAAAAGAACCGAGGCGGGTCGTGCGTGTCTTCCACCAGCGGTCCCTCGATATCGTTCCCGGCATAAGCGCTCATGAAGAACAGCCCACCGGATGCCAGCACCTTCTGAATGCCTTCCAGAGCTGCTGGCAGTTCAGCGTTTGGCACATGCAATAGAGAGTTGAAGGCATAGACCGCGTCAAACGACGCCGGGGGCACGCTTAGGTCGAGGCAATCCATCACGTGGGCTTCCAGGCCCCTCTCCCGGCAGAACCGCACCATTTCCGCGGAAAGGTCAGTGGCAACAACTTTCAGCCCGGCTTCCTGAAAGAACAGGCTGTCCTGCCCCGTTCCTGCCCCGATTTCCAGAAGGCTCGACTTGCCGGAGGATCTTAAGAGCTCCAGGAACAAGGCACGTTCAACCAGCTTCCACTTGGGTTGTTCATAAGCGCTCCGCTCAACTGCATGTCGATCGTAACTGCGGCGGAGTTCGGAGGTGACTTCGGGATACGTCGGCATAGAGAGGCGAACAATTGATCAGCTTTCGAGCTGCCTTTATTCGTCACTCGCTTGTTCCAGCGATTTGTTAGGACGCAGGCTGCCGACGGGAACACGCTTCACGAGCTCGAGCCAGTCTTCACCTTCCGCTTCGAGGATTGCACCGCCAACAAAAAGCTCGTTCTTATTGAAACTCGCCATTTTCCTGGGGGACGCCTTTGGATCGACCGCAACACACATGATTGCAATGCTCGCGGCTCCCTTTCGAATCGCCTCCACGTGCTTTAGGCGCTCAGAGTTACCGAGATTGTCTGGATCGTCTGCAAACCACTTGCGCGCGGTGACCATCACGTAGAGCTTGCCGTCAAACTTCCGGGTTTCATCTTGCCACACACGCAGCAGCACAACATTGTCGGCGGCACGAACGGCGCCCCAAGACCACCGGACATTGTGGAGCGGCGCACCGAGCGAGCGAAAGAACTCTTCCTGACTTAGCACGACGCTATCTCCTAGGGCCTCTTACCGGTACTAAGCCGTGTGGCACAAGGTACTCGGTGTTGGGCTTGCCAAACTGTCCATACCGATCTTCAAGTTAGATGCACGAGATCGCGTAACGGCGACTCTTCTCGCAGGAATAGTCCGAATGGCAAGTCCGGCACCCAGCCCTCTCTCGGCCGCGACCGCTCAACCGGCCGATTGGGCTGCAGGTACAGACGAACCAGCCTGCCGGGATCGCGGCGGTGGAGGGTCAGGTGGGGGGGAGTTCTTGGTCATAGTCAGAAAGCTCGGATCTTCAAAAAATAGGAACGCATCACGAGGGTTTTTGGAAAGAAAATAGATCTGGCCCCGTTTTTCTCCATCCCATACCAACGGAATGGGAGCTTTACGACCAGCTACAGAGACGCTCTATCCAATCAAAAATGGCCGCGACAGGGGCGAGTAGTGCAACCAGGTACACCAATTTGTAATCTGCAAAAATTGGGTACCTAAAAATCAGCGCTCGCTCCACCTCCTTGTTGATTTTCTTCATATCCGCATCATCCAAACTGAGATTCACGCCTCCATCCAACCATCGAAAATCCCCTGTTTCGCTCACGATTTTCATCGTTAGCAGGGTGATGCAAAACGTTGGAAAACGGCAAGGATGAAGCAGTTATTCATGGAAACAGGCATGAGTACGGAAGGGGGGAGCGCGGATCAGCGGCGATCAACGTGTCAGCGCCG
>JANNNQ010000040.1:0-30842 GCA_031398625.1 Pseudomonadota bacterium | reverse complement strand
CTGGGAGCGCACGATCGCACCGCCGATCAGCCGCGGGTCGACGGAGCAGTGCAGGCGCACTTCCCGGCCCATCCGCTTCTTCAGGGCACCGGCCAGTCGCTGGCGCTGCGCGTCGTCCAGCTCGACCGCAGAGACGATCTCCACGTCGGCGATGTTCTCGATATCGGCGCGCAGCACTTCATACATCGCGGCGACCTGGGGCAGCAAGGCGAGGCGGCGGCTGCTCGCCAGGGTCAACAGGAAATTCTGCACCTCTGCATCGGCACGCGCGGGACCCGCGATGTCGACGATGAAGCGCACCAGTTCCTCCGGTGCCACCCGGGGGTTGTCGAGCAACTCGGCAACGCGCGGATCGGTTACTACCGTGCTTGCCACACCCAGGGCCTCGGACCACCGCGGCAGGCTGCCCTGCGCGCGGGCATGCGCGAACGCCGCTCTCGCGTAGGGCCTTGCAATGGTTGCTTTCTCAGTCATGTGAAGCTCAGTTGTACCTGTTACCGCCAATTCATCAGCGATGCCACGGATCGCAAGACCATGCCGGACTCGGATCCATGCGATACAGGTTTCTGGAACGCGTACTTATTCATGGGGAAGCTCAGTGCCAGCCTGTCAGGTACTACGCTCGATGTCGGTGGCCAGCTTTTCCAGCAGGTCCGCATGCGTACGAGCATCGATCTCCCGCCCGAGCAGGCGGGACGCGCCGGCCACTGCCAGCGACGCCACTTCCTTGCGCAACTGTTCACGCGCCCGGTTCTGCTCGAGCTGCACTTCGCTGCGCGCTTCGGTGACGAGACGCTGGCCCTCGGCGATCGCCGTGCCCTTGGCTTCATCGATGACTTCGTTCGAACGGCGGTTCGCCTGGTCGACGATCTTCACCGCCTTCTCGCGGGCTTCCTTGACGATTGCCTCGGCAGCAGAGCGCGCCTCGACCAGGCTCTTCTCGCCCTTGTCGGCGGCAGCCAGGCCATCGGCGATCTTCTTCTGCCGCTCATTCAGCGCCGCGATCAGCGGCGGCCAGATGAACTTCATCGTCACCCAGCCGAGCACCAGGAAGACGATCATCTGCACGATCAGTGTTGCGTTCAGGTTCATGGAAAGCGTCCTGTCAACCGGCCGGTTCGCAACCGGCCCCGCCCAATGCGCCCAGGCATGGACGCACTCCCGGTCAATGCGATTTCATGGGCCGCCTTACGGGGCGAACGGATTGGCGGTGGCGAACCAGAGCGCGATACCCGTGCCGATGATGAACGCCGCGTCGATCAGGCCGAGCAGCAGGAAGACCTTGGTCTGCAGGACGTTCATCAGTTCAGGCTGGCGGGCCGACGCCTCGATGTACTTGCCGGCCATCATGCCGATGCCGATACACGCGCCAAGCGCGCCGAGGCCGATGATCAAACCGCAGGCGAGGGCAACAAACGAGACGTCCGTCATGAGTCTTCTCCGATGGGAATTGAAAGGTGCTTCAAGGGTTCAGTGCTGGTCGTGGGCCTGGCCGATGTACACAAGCGTCAGCATCATGAAGATGAAGGCCTGCAGCAGCACGATCAGGATGTGGAAGATGGCCCAGATGGTGCCGGTAAAGAGGTGCAGGCCGATGCCAAGGACCGTGAGGCTGCCTCCCAGGCCTGCAATCAGGAAGAAGATCAGCTCGCCGGCATACATGTTGCCGTACAGCCGCATGCCATGCGACAGCGTGTTCGAGATGTACTCGACGATGTTCATGGCCAGGTTGACGAAGGCCAGCAGCACCGCGGCAATCCACGTCAGCGGATTGAACGTGATTTTGGCCATGCCGAACGGTGCGCACAGCAGCTGGTGCACATAGCCGCCCACCCCCTTGATCTTGAGGTTGTAGTAGAAAACGAGCAGCAGGACGCCGAGCGACATGCCGATCGTGCCGTTGATGTCCGCGGTGGGGAGCGGCCGCAGGTACTCGGTGTGCGCAACCCTTTCACCCAGCCAGGGCAGGAGGTCGACCGGCAGGAGGTCAATGGCATTCATGAAAGTCACCCAGCCGAACACCGTCAACGCGAGCGGCGCGATGTAGTCGAGCTTGCCGTGCACGAGGCTCTTCGCCTGGTCGTTCACCCACTCGATCAGCAGTTCGACGGCAAGCTGGAATTTGCCGGGAACCCCGGCGGTTGCGCGCCGTGCGGCCAGGCGCAGCAGCAGGATCAGAAGGACAGCGCTGAGGAGCGAGAAGAACAGGGTGTCAAAATGGACGATCGACGGATCGAAGAGAGCAGTCTGCTTGCCACTTGCGAGATGCGTCAGGTGGTGCGAGATGTACTCGGACAACCCGCCGCCATGTTCTCCGCCTTCAGTTGCCATCTCGAGTATTCGTCCGCTTCGTCCTGTCTACCGACAACCACACCCAGTTCGAAAACAGTCCTGCGCCGAGTCCGGCCAGCAGGGCCGGGGGGCTGAACATGCCCGACCGGAAAGCCAGCGTCAGCAGGCTCAGCATCAGGGCCACCTTGAGGCCCCAGGCAATGAACACGCCGGCCAAACCCGGACCCGTCGCCCGGCCGCCGTGCCTCAGCATCTGGATGACCAGATACGTACTGCCCGCGAGACCGATGCCGCCGCCCGCGAGCAGCGACAACGCGGTTTGGCCGCCGTGGATCGCGAACCCTGCCGCGGTCAATGCCAGGACCACAGCCAGTTGACCCGCCAGCATCCACACTGCCTGGCGAGCGGCATCGTCAACGACGCTGGCACTCAAGGGCTTTGGCTCCATTCGACCGCTAAGGAATCTCTGAAAAACCGCCATCTGAAGCTGTCGACGCATTCCCGATCATGGTCTTCCAATCAGTTGCATCGCTGTTGGCTTGGTGCCGGCAGGTAGATCAAAGCTTCCGTAGACAACAAAAACGCCACTGCGCCGACCGGTGCGGCAGCGACTCGTGGCGTTATCGTCCGTCGAACCCCGTTGCCACCCCAGATCACTTCAAGAACGGGCCGGCCCGGGAAAGGCCGCGCATTATACGCAGCGTATTGCAGTGCTTCAAGAAAATGACGGCGAAAAGCCGTCGGCACCGTCAGAGGCGGTAGCGGATCTTGACGAGGAACTGGTCGGCGTCGCGCACCCGGCCCAGATCGCTGAAAAGATCGTCGAGCCCGCGCTGGTCATCCTCGCGGAACTGGTAGCCGCCGCGGCTGTATACGACATAAAGGTCTGAAAGGGGACCGAACTGGTACCGATAACGGATCTGGAGTCCAAGGTTGTTCACGCTGAACGACGGCAGGACATCGGCCACGGTCAGCAGGGTGCCGCGGGCATCGGTGCGATAGGCGGTCACCGGCTCGGCGTCGATGCCGATCCACTGCAGCTTCACCCTGAGTTCGTGGCCGCGCGCCGGCAGCCAGTCGATTCGCCCGTAGACATCGAGGCGCCGGGCTTCAAAGCTCCCAAACAGGTTGCCGTCCCACCAGAGCAGCCAGTCGTTGGAGATCCGGGGATACAGGCTGAGGTTCAAGGTCAGTCCGTCGCGGGGATACCAGGAGTTCGTCATTTCGATTTCATAAGCCAGTCTGGAGACGCCTTCCTGGAAGACATAGCCCGCGAACGCGTGCTGCCAGTCGCCCCAGCGGGGAGTGGTGTAGCGCCCGTAGACGAACCCGCGGCTGTTGAGATGCACAGGTCCGTTGCCGCGTGACAGGAGGTCATCGGTGCCTGGTGCTTCGTAGTTCAGTTCCTCATAACCCTGCCAACCGTTCACGTACTGCGTTTCGCGTAGCAGGGTGGCATAAAGCGGCAGTCGCTCGCCGTCGGTGTTCTCCCGGTAGTTCAGGTCGAGTTCGTACGCCTCGCCCGTCAGCCGGCGGCCTGCAGCCAGCGTGCGGTTGTAGCGGCTTTCCCATACCGCGCGCCGGAGCGCGTTGCGGCTGAGGTAACCCAGGTCGTTCATGTCGAAGTCGGCGTCGATGTGCTGCAACTCGAGCGAGTGGGAGAGCGTGGCCGTCTGGTTGAAATCGGTCTGCAACCAGGCCTGGTACCCGTCGGTGCTTGACCCCGCCTCTTCGATATCGGAACGAATGACCTGTCCGGACCAGCGCCAGCGGCCTTCGGTGCGGATCTCGTAGTCCACTGCATTGACGACCGCCTGCCGGTCGAGGAACGGGCGGTCCGCGAACGTGGCGAGATGGCCGAACCGCACCATTTCGAACGGCAACGACAGGCGGGTCGCCGCGAACAGGCGGCCGATCTCGTCGTCATACTCATCTTCATGGGCAGCGAAGGCGCCGTAGACAAGCCGGCCTGCACTGCCATTCAGCTTGATGGCTGCGTCGATATCGGACGTTCCCTGCAGGCCATCGTCGGAGGCGCCGCCGACGCGCCGCGTATAGATGAGCTGGCCGGCGTCGGGCGTACGCAGGTCGAATGCACCCTGGTTCTCCGTGAAGAAGGGCCGCTTGTCGGTAAAGAACGTCTCGATCGCGGAGAAATTGATGACGAGTTCGTCGCTCTCGACCTGGCCAAAGTCCGGATTCAGCGCCGCGACCAGCTGGAAATCGGCTGATGGCTTCCAGAAAACATCCGCACCCACCTTGAACTTCGCATCATCATTGAGCTGGTCGGCGACCCCCGTCGCGTAAGGGACAACGTCGAGCTGCCGTGCGCGGTACTGCTGGATCGTGAAGCGACGGAACTCCGAGAGGAACACCGGCCGCTCGCGGGTTGCACCGGGACAGGCGAAGCGCTCGTTGCTGCCGAAAACCGTGCGCTCGAAGAATGCCGCGATGGTGCGCTGTTCGGCTCCGGCATCCCGCATGCTGGCGGTGGACCAGGGAATGAGCAGCTCGACGAACCATTCGTCCGCGCTTTCCTGCACGGCGTACTGCCACACGCCATCCCAGTCTGCATTCAGCTCGTTCTGGTTCGTGATGAGCCCATCGCGGACGCCCTCGCCCAGCGCGACCGAAAACTCGAAACCCACGCGCCCGTCGGCATCGAAATCGACCATCAAGCTCACGGAATCGCCGTGAAAGTCCGAGGCATCCCGCGGTGTGCGCGGCTTGGTGCGTGGCTCGCTCGCGGGATGCTGCAGGGTCAGCCCCACCGCGAGGCCGGCTGGCGTGGACACGAGCCGGGCCTCATTGCGGAAGCGGGGAGCATCCAGGACGAAGGGCTGCGTCCGGACCCAGTCGGTGCAGGAGGCGGCTGCTTCCCATTCCGGCTCGTCAAACCGGCCGTCGACCGCGATGTCGGCTGCGGCAGGCGTCACCCTGAAGCAGGCGAACCCCAGTCCGGCAAGGATCAGCCAGGAATGAGACAGGCGCGCCATGAGCTCATTGCATCCCTGAGTGAGTCGATTTGCGATCCCTGCATCGGCGCAACCTTGGGACAAGTGGGAAAATCTGGACAGCCCGCGTTACTGGAATCGCTCGAGAATGCCGTCCAGTTCGTCCAGGCTGTTGTACTGGATGACGAGCTTACCCTTGCCACTCGCGCTGTGTTGCAAATGGACCCGGGCGCCGAGCTTATCCGTGAGGTCGCTCTCAAGCCGGGTGATGTTGGCATCGGCTTTCGGCGGCTCGATTCGAGTGGCTTCCGGACCGTGGGCCACCATCCGCCTGACGAGTGCCTCGGTTTCGCGCACCGACAGGCCTTTCTTTGCCACCAGCAGGGCCACTTCCACCTGTCGGCGGCGATTGTCCAGCGCGAGCAGGGCGCGGGCATGGCCCATCTCGATCTGCCGTTCCTCGACCAGCGTTTTCACCTCGTCCGCCAGCTCAAGCAGGCGCAGCAGGTTCGACACGGCGGCCCGTGATCGCCCAACGGCTTCGGCGGCCGCCTGGTGCGTCATCTCGAACTCGCTGATGAGGCGTTCCAGCGCACGCGCTTCTTCGAGCGGATTCAGGTTCTCGCGCTGGATGTTCTCGATCAGCGCCATCGCCACGGCCGCTTCGTCGCCGACACGGCGGACGACGGCAGGGATTTCGTGCAGCCCGGCGATCTGCGCCGCGCGCCAGCGGCGTTCGCCCGCGATGATCTCGTAGTGCTGCGGCTGGCCCGGTGCGCTGCCCGCGACGGGCCGCACCACGACCGGCTGGATGACGCCCTGCGCGCGGATGGAATCCGCGAGTTCCTGCAGGCTTTCCGGACGCATATCGAGGCGTGGCTGGTACTTGCCCCGTTGCAGGAGATCGACGGGGATCTTGAGCATGTCTTCGTCGGGACGGTGCGCCGGACCGGTTTCGCCTGCGGGAGCGGTTACCGGCTGGCCAAGGAGTGCGCCGAGTCCCCGGCCCAGGCTTGGTTTCTTGCTTGTCATGCGTGCTCGAGGGCGGGTTCCTCACCGCGGCGGATCATCTCGCCGGCCAGCGCGAGGTAGGCGAGCGCACCGCGGGATTCCTTGTCGTGATACAGCGCCGGCTTGCCGAAGCTCGGCGCCTCGGCGAGGCGAACGTTACGCGGAATGACGGTGCGGAACACCTTGTCGCCGAAATGCAGGATGAGCTGCGCTGACACCTCGTTGGCGAGATTGTTGCGGGGGTCGAACATCGTCCGCAGCAATCCTTCCACCGCGAGCGTCGGGTTCGCCGCGGCACGGATCTGGTCGACCGTAGCCATCAGGGCTGACAGCCCTTCGAGCGCGTAATACTCGCATTGCATCGGGATCAGCACGCTGTCAGCCGCGACGAGCGCGTTGAGGGTGAGCATGTTGAGCGACGGCGGGCAGTCGATGAGGATGACGTCGTACACCTCGCGGATCGGCTGCAGCGCCTCGCGCAGGCGGCGCTCGCTCCCCGGCTTGCCCGCCAGGTGGACTTCGGCCGCGACCAGGTCCTGGTTCGCCGGCAGCAGCGTGAAGCCACCCTGTTCGACCGGTTCGAGCGCGGAGGCGGCATCGCAATCGCCCAGCAGCACCTCCATCGAGGAGCGCCGCACGGTGCGCTTGTCGATGCCGCAACCCATCGTCGCGTTGCCCTGCGGATCGAGATCAACCAGCAGCACGCGGCGCTTCGTGGCAGCCAGCGAAGCGGCGAGATTGACGGTGGTCGTGGTCTTGCCGACGCCGCCCTTCTGGTTGGTGATTGCGATGACGCGGTGCATGGGAGGAAGAAGGCTACAGGCTGCAGGCTACAGGTGGATACAGGAATCCAGGGAAAGCGACGAAGCAGACATTCATCAGGGTGGCAAGCATGGGGACCATCTCGTGAAGCCCTGGCTGAAGCCTGTAGCCTGTAGCCTTTGCATGACCGGCTCACACCCGGTCATGGGAGCGGCAGATTTCCACAAGATGCCGTTCCTCGTCCAGCGTCGGAACGTGCAGACGGTGGATCGCGGCGACCTTCCAGCCAGTCGGCAGCACCTCAATCTCGGCATGCGGAAAGCGCCCTTTCATCGCGAGCAGGCGACCGCCGCCCACACACAAGTGCCCGCACCATCTGACGAAGTTCTCTATCGGACCCACCGCGCGCGCGAGGATGCAGTCGAATCGCTCCCGCGGCCTGTAATCTTCTGCGCGGGTATGCACCGTCGTCACGTTGAGGAGACCTAGGCTGGCTGCCGCATGGTCCACGAAGCGCAGTTTCTTCGCGGTCGAGTCGACGAGCGTGAACTGCCGTTCCGGGTTCACGAGCGCGAGCGGCAGGCCAGGAAAGCCTGCCCCCGTGCCGATGTCGGCAATCCGCGTGCCGCGGAGGTACGGCTGCACTGACAGGCTGTCGAGGAGGTGTTTGGCCACCTGCTGGCTGCGCTCGCGGATCGCCGTGAGGTTCATGCGCTGGTTCCAGACGTCCAGTTCATCAAGCAGCTGCAGCAATCGTGCCGCCTGTGCCGCAGCAAGCATCACGCCCAGCGACGAGGCACTGGCCTCAAGCCGCGCAATCGTGTCGTCCGGGGTCATGGCGCGATCTTCACAACGGTACGACCGGTGATGCTGCCGCGCAGATAGTCATCGAAAGCCTCGGGCAAGTCAGCGAAGCCGATGATCCGCGTGCCAATGAGATCGAAGTGACGCGGTTTGAGATCGCCCGCGAGGCGTTCCCAGATCCGCAGCCGCAGGTCGCGGCGGGTTGCCGAGGAATTGATCCCGAGCAGGTTCACCCCGCGCAGGATGAAGGGCATGACTGTCGTCGCGAGCGTCGCGCCGCCCGTCAGGCCGACACTGGCGATGTTGCCATTGCTATCCACCGTCCGGGTCAGCCACGCGAGCAGGTCCCCACCCACGTTGTCGATGGCGCCGCCCCACAGGGCTTTCTCCATGGGCTTCGTCCCGAGTTCAAGCGTGCTGCGGTCGAGAATGCGCTGCGCGCCCAGCGAGGTCAGATACGCGCCTGCCTCGCGCTTGGCGGTCACCGCGACCGCTGCGTAGCCGCGGCCGGCCAGCATGTCGATGGCAAAGCTGCCGACGCCGCCGGTCGCCCCGGTGACCACGACCGGCCCACCTGCCGGTGCCTGGCCATTGTGTTCCATGCGGTGAATGGCGAGCGCGGCGGTGAAGCCTGCGGTCCCGAGCACCATGCAGCGATATTCGTCGAGTCCTTCGGGAATCGGCACCACCGCTGCGGCCGGCAGGCGCGCGTATTCGCTGTAGCCCCCGTCGAGCGTCTCGCTCAGGCCGCAACCCGTGGCCACGATCTTCTGGCCAGGAACGTAATGCGGGTCAGTCGAGGCAACCACTTCTCCCGCGAGATCAACGCCGCCCACGAGCGGAAAGCGCCGCAGGATGCTGCCAGCGCCCGTGGCGGCGAGCGCATCCTTGTAGTTGATGCCCGACCAGCTCACCCGCACGACGACGTCCCCACTGCTCAACGCCTCTACCCCGAGCGTCTCGAAGCGGCCGGCAATCGCCTCCTGCTCCTTGTGGATGCGGAAAGCGCGGAACGGAGGGATCCGGGGCATAGGCTGAAGGTCGAGGGTGGAAGGCCTTGGACTGGAGGTCGGACCGGGGATCGATGCAACAGACAAAGAGGCAGGAAGGCCAGATGCTTTGCAAAGAACAAGGCCGGGCATTGCCCGGCCTCGTTCGTTGCAGCCTTCAGCCTGACTTCACGGACATTGCCCGCGCTTGGCGATCTGCTCGCTGCCGCAAAGGCCCTTCTGTGCCGAAAAGAACGCGGCAATGGCTTCGATGTCAGCGTCCGTCAAGGCCGTGACGAAGCCGGCCATGATCGGGTTCTTGCGGGCGCCGCTCTTGTAGTCCTTGAGCGAGTGCTCGATGTAGTCCGCATGCTGGCCCGCGAGCGTCGGGTAATCCGGAGTAATGCCGACGCCGTCGTTGCCATGGCAGGCAACGCAGGTGGCTGTGGCGGCCGGAGGCGTGCCCCTGACCGCAGCACCGGGGAGCACCGGAACCGCGGAGAGGAACGCCGCAATATCCAGCATGTCCTGGTCGGTCATCGTTGCCGCGTGCGAGTACATCGTGGGATGGGACCGCTGCTGGGTGGCATAGCCCTTGAGCGCAGCAACGATATACGCCGCCTGCTGGCCGCCCAGCTTCGGGACGCTGAAAGTGGGGTAGGCATTCTTGTAGTTCGGGATGCCATGGCAGCCATGGCAGGTATAGGCGAGCTGCTTGCCGCGTGCCGGATCGCCCTGCGGCTGGGCAGCCGAAACCAGTCCGGCAACACCCAAGCCGAACGCCAGCAGGATCGAACGAAACTTCATGCCACTCTCCATCACATCCGCGTCTTGAGCCCCTTCAAGGCCGGAGGACCGGAGGGGCGCGCAATGGTAGCGGAAAGCTCTGTTTTTAGAAAATGACGGAATACCATGGCATCCTCAAACCCGATCCGGCCGGTTGCGGCGTTTGTTCACGCGATCGACCTTCATTGAGGAGCCCGCCATGCGCCGATTGAGCAAGCACACTCTGGGAGCAACCAGTCTCGCGTTGTTCCTGGCCGCTACGCCCCTGCTCGCCCAAGTGCCGGCCGTGCCGGCTGTTCCGCCACGGTCGGTCAGCGTTTCAGGCCAGGGGGACGTCCGCAGCGAGCCCGATCGGGCGCTGGTGACCCTGGGGGTAGAAGCGCGCCGACCGAGAATCGACGAGGCCCGGACCGAGGTCAGCCGGACGATCGACGCCGTGCTCAAGCTGACCCGGGAACTCAAGATCGATCCCCAGTACGTCCACGCGACCCGCATCAGCATCCAGCCCGAATACAACTGGAACGAACAGTCCCGCGAACGGGTGCTGCTCGGTTACTTCGTGGCCCGCCAGGTACAGGTCGAGCTGCGTAACCTCGACCAGCTGGGAGTCCTGCTCGAGCGGGCGGTCGATCTCGGCGTCAACCAGGTGAGCGATCCGCAGCTCGATTCAAGCCGCAAGCGTGAGCTGGAACGCGAGGCGCTGGCAAAGGCGGTGGACGATGCCCGCCAGAACGCGACGGTCGTGGCAGCTGCCGCGGGCATGAAACTGGGGCCTGCCCGGACCATCTCGGCGCAGTCCGTGTCCGCGCCCCAACCGCTCTACCGGATGGCGGTGGCGGCCGCGCAGGAAGCAGCCGGCCCGTCGTACCAGAGCGGCGACATGACCTTCAACGCCGCTGTGCAGGTGGAGTTCGATCTCCTTGCGCCTTGAGGCATGTATCGTCACGGCGCTGGTTGCAGCGTTCACCACGGCACCCGCGCCAGCACAGGTGGTGGACGAGGCGGCCGCGTTCGTCACGCAGATGGAGCGCGTGACCTACCGACAGTTGCTGCGCGGGCTGGATGTTCCTGCGGACACGATCGAGTCGCTGGCGCAGGGCGAGCTGGCGCCAGCCATCGAAGCGCTCGGCACCCTGGCGGCGGCGGGCAGCACGGCTGCCAATGTCGCGCTGATCCGCCTGCAGCGGCGTTGTGCCGTGCTCGCACAGGCAGTCCGGCCGGATGCAGCGAACCTCGAGAAACTTCGCGCCGGATTGCCGGAAGCGCGCGCGGGTCGCGTCATGGCCGTGGTCGATGCCCAGACGGAGTACAACCAGAAGGGCCAGGCAAGCTGTCGCGCAGCACGCTTTGACCTGCGCGGGATCGAAGGCCGCCTGCGGACCGCCTCCGACCAGGGCGACCTGGTCAGCACGACCGAACTCGCGCGCTTCACCAACGATCCCGCCCGCCGCGAAGCGCTGCTGGTTGCGGCAGCAGCAAAGAACTACGCGCCTGCGCAGCTCCAGCTCGCGCAGACCCGCGTGGTTGGGGTGCAGCGGGGGTTGTCGACGGAGAACGTCGCGTCCATCCGCATCCTGCTCAAGCAGGCGGGACAGATCCTGCCGGGAGCGAAGCTCGACTTCGCGAACTGCGTGGCGGTGGGGTGCGATGGCCATCCCGCGGATGCGCCCACGGCAGCCATCTTTGGCGTCGATGCAGCCCGCGACGGCGAAGCGGCCGCCTATCCCGCGATGATGCGCATGCCCTGGCGAGGGCGGTTGAAGCCGGAAGAGATCGTCGCCTGGCAGTACTTCGGTGATCGCCTCAACGAGGCCGGCTGCATGGGCGATGGGTACGTGGGCGGAGCAGTCCAGTTCGCGCAGACGCTGGCGCAGCTCGAGAAAGGGCTGAAGCCCGACATGCTGTTGGCAGGGCAGCAGCTTGCCGACAAGTACTGGAACGATTTCAGCGAGAGGGCGAAGAGGGAGCAGCTCTGTAACTGAAGGCGAGAAAGGCGGACTTCGTCCCCAAATGGACTGCCGTCAATGGGTCGACTCTGTCGACAAATGGCTCGGACGAGCAGTCAGGCGGGATCTGATTTGCTGACGGGAGTCAGCCATTTGCCGGCCGAGCCGGCCCTGTGCCGCTAGGCTCTAGCCTCGTAGAGGCCTTTTGCCAACGAAGTTGGCCATTCCGCGCGCTGGCGCTCGCGGGAAATCGCCGGTCAGGCAGCCATCCTGTCAACCAGGAGCACCGTTCCATCGACGCCAGTCACCCTGACCTTGGCGCCTGCCGGCAGATTCGGACCCCGCACCACCCAGTCCCGGTTGCCGAGCCGGACGCTCCCCAAGCCGTTCTGCATGGGCTGCTGGAGAACGACTGCCTGGCCAATGTGCTTGAGGCCGAGCCGGTGATCGGCAGTCGGGCTCGCGAGTTCGATCTGGCGCGCGCGGTACTGGCGCCAGAAATAGAGCGCGAACACGGTGGAGGCAAAGAGGAGGAACCAGGTCATGTGCATGGACTTGCGTAACGATTGCGGATGGTCGGCAAGTTAGCAAACCCGTCGGGGTCGATGTGCCGACGCGATCACAAAGTGCCGCGGGTATCGGGAAAATCCGGAAAAGCCTTAATTCCTCGCGTTCAATCCGCAGTGCCGGTGGCTGGTGGCTCCGGCAGCAGCCAGGAGCGCTGCTTCAGGTGCACGAGCAGGAGGGAGAGGGCGGCGGGCGTGACGCCGGGCACCCGGCCTGCCTGGCCCAGGGTCTGGGGCCGGGCTTCGATCAGGCGCTGGCGGACTTCATGCGAGAGGCCCCGCACGTCGGCGTAGTCGAGGCGGTCCGGCAGCCGGGTTTCCTCGTTGCGGCTCTGCCGCTCGATCTCGCGCTGCTGGCGGTCGAGGTAGCCCAGGTACTTCGCCTGCACGTCGACTTGCGCGGCAATCTGTTCCCGCAGCCGTTCGTCGGCGGCGACCACGGCGTCGGGAGCCGGTCCCACGCTCGCGACTGACACGAGCCGGTGGTACTCGACTTCCGGGCGACGCAGCAGGTCGAACGCCCACGCCTCCCGGGTCAGCGGCGCGCCGAAAATGTCGGCGGCGGCCTGGGCCTCGACGTGATGGGGCTGCACGATGGTGGTCGTGAGTCGTGCCACTTCCCGCTCGACGGCGTTCCGCTTCCTCTCGAAGAAACTCCACCGCTCGTCGTCCACGAGGCCCAGCTCGCGTCCCTGTGGGGTCAGGCGCAGATCGGCATTGTCTTCCCGCAGGGACAACCGGTACTCGGCACGGCTGGTGAACATCCGGTACGGCTCGCTGACGCCGCGGGTAATCAGGTCATCGACGAGCACGCCGAGATAGGCTTCGCCGCGCTTCGGCCACCAGGCATCCCGCCCGCTTGCCTTGAGGGAGGCGTTGAGTCCCGCCAGCAACCCCTGCGCCGCGGCTTCTTCATAGCCGGTGGTGCCGTTGATCTGGCCCGCCAGGAACAACCCGCCGATGAACTTCGTTTCCAGGCTTGGTTTGAGGTCGCGCGGATCGAAGTAGTCGTACTCGATCGCGTAGCCGGGCCGCGTGATGTGGGCATTCTCGAAACCGCGGATCGAGCGCACGAGGTCGTACTGCACATCGAACGGCAGGCTGGTCGAGATGCCGTTCGGGTAGATCTCCGGGGTGGTGAGTCCCTCCGGCTCGATGAAGATCTGGTGCGAGGCCTTGTCCGCGAAGCGCACCACCTTGTCCTCGACCGACGGGCAGTAGCGCGGACCCACGCCTTCGATGACGCCGGTGAACAACGGCGAGCGATCCGTCGCGGCGCGGATGATCTCGTGGGTGCGCTCGTTGGTCGCCGTGATGTGGCAAGGCAGCTGGCGCGGATGCTCGCTGCGCCGGCCGAGATACGAGAACACCGGCATGGGGTCGTCCCCCGGCTGCTCCTTGAGTCCGGAGTAATCGATGGTGCGACCGTCAATGCGGGGTGGGGTGCCCGTCTTGAGCCGTCCGACCCTGAATGGCAACGCCCGCAACCGTTCAGCCAACCTGTTGGAAGGCGGGTCACCCGCGCGCCCGCCTTGGGTATTCGTTAAGCCAATGTGAATCTTGCCCGCCAGGAATGTGCCGACGGTCAGCACCACGCAGGGCGCCGCGAACTCGACGCCCATGACCGTGGTGATACCGCGCACCTGGCCCGCTTCGACCACCAGGTCCGCCGCCTCCTGCTGGAACAGCGTGAGGTTCGGCTGGCTCTCGAGCAGCGACCGGATGGCCTGCTTGTAGAGCACGCGGTCTGCCTGGACCCGGGTAGCTCGCACCGCCGGACCCTTGCTGCCATTCAGGGTCCGGAACTGGATGCCGGCCCGGTCCGCCGCGCGCGCCATCGCCCCACCCAGCGCATCGATTTCCTTGACCAGGTGGCCCTTGCCGATGCCGCCGATGGCCGGGTTGCAGCTCATCTGCCCCAGCGTCTCGATGCTCTGGGTCAGCAGCAGCGTGCGGGACCCCCGGCGGGCCGACGCCAACGCCGCCTCGGTGCCGGCATGGCCGCCGCCGATCACGATGACATCGAAGGAAGTGGGGAAACGCATGGCGGGATTCTAAGCCAGACCGGCCAGATCCGGAGTGGGGCCAGCCGACTTTGTCGGCAAGGGGGCCTCTGGCAAGCAGGCCGACTCTGTCGGCAAATAGCCTCACGGCAGGCCAGAGAAAAGGCAACCCTCTTCAATCTGGCCTGCCGGCAGGCTTGCTTGCCGCGCAGCGGCTTACCTGCCAGAGGCCCCCTTGCCGACAAAGTCGGCTGGCCTCACAGCTGGTTTGCCGTCCAGGCTTTATGATCCCGCCCCGTGCCAAGCCCCACCTCCTCCTCAGCGCTCGTCACTGGCCAATGGTCGCTGTGCCTGATCGCCTTGGGCTGGGGCGGTCACGCTCCAGCCGCTGCGCCCAGCCTCGCCTTCGCAGACTGCCGCCTCGAGAACCCCGCGGGGGTCGGGGCGGTCGCGGCGCGTTGCGGGAGGTTCACCGTCCCCGAGGATCCGGACGCGCCGGACGGCCGGAAAATCGAGTTGCAGGTTGCGGTCGTCCCCGCGCTGAATCGCCGCGCCCAGCCGGATCCGCTGTTTGTCCTGGCCGGGGGACCCGGACAGGCGGCGACCGATTTCTATGCGGCCTACTCGAGCGCCTTTGCATCGATCGGCCGCGACCGGGACATCGTGCTGGTGGACCAGCGCGGGACGGGCCGTTCGGCGCCCCTCAATTGCGAGTATCCCGAGGACCCGGAGGTGTCGGGGGTCGATGCGGAACAGCTCAAGGCGACGACGCGCGCCTGTCTCCTTGAGCTCACCGGCGATCCCCGCTTCTATACCACCAGCGTGGCGGTGCGCGATCTCGAGGCCGTACGCGTCGCGCTCGGTGCCGCGCGGATCAATCTGTACGGTGTTTCGTACGGGACACGGGTGGCGCAACACTATCTGCGGCGTTTCCCGACGTCGGTACGGACGCTGATCCTGGACGGGGCCGTCCCTCCTGAAGTCATCCTGGGCCCCGACATGGCGCTCGACGCGCAGCGCGCCCTCGATGCCATCTTCCAGCGCTGCACAGAAGACCCGGCCTGCGACGCGCGCTTCCCCGGGTTGCCCGCCGCGTTCACCGCACTGATTGAGCGACTGGGCGAACCTGTCACGCTGACCTTCCCGCATCCGTCAACGGGTCAGCCTGCGACGGTGGAGTTTGGCGTGCCGCATCTCGCGGGAGTGGTGCGGCTCCTGTCCTATTCGGATTCCTCCGCTGCCCTGCTGCCACTGCTGATCGACGCGGGGACTGCAAACAACCTGGCGCCGCTCGCCGCCCAGTACCTGCTGCTCGAGCAGACCATCGAATCGCAATTTGCCTATGGCATGCACAACGCAGTGGTCTGCACAGAGGATGTCCCGCTGCTCGATCCGGCGAAGATCGACAGGGCGGCGCTCGACGCCACGTATCTCGGTGCGATCCCGCTCGACGGCCTCGACGCCATCTGCAGCGCGTGGCCGGCCGGCGTGCTGGATGCGGACCTGCATGCACCACTGACCAGCGACGCGCCTGTGTTGGTGCTCTCCGGCGGCAACGATCCGATCACTCCCGCGCGCTACGGCGAGCAGGTGCTCAAGCAGTTTCCGCGCGGGCAGCACGTCGTGGTCGAAGGCTATGGCCACGGGCAGCTCGCTTCGCCGTGCATTCCGGGCCTGCTCGCGCGCTTCCTTACGGAGGGCTCGGCGGGGATTAACGCAAGCTGCGTCAATAGCGTACGCGCGGCGCCGTTCCTGCTCGACTTCAGCGGGCCGCCGCCTTGAGATCGGCACCGTGATCGAAGTCCGCCAGCTCGCAAAACGCTTCGGCAGCGTCGAGGCTGTTCGCGATGTGACGTTCACCGCCCGCGATGGCCGGGTGACCGGCCTGCTCGGCCCGAACGGCGCGGGCAAGTCGACCACCCTCAGGATCCTGTACACCGCCATTCGCGCCGACACCGGCTCCGCGTCGATCAATGGTCATGACTGCGCCAGCGACTCCCTCGCCGTGCGCCGCCATCTCGGCGTCCTCCCCCACGCCACCGGGTTGTATCCGCACCTGACGGCACGCGAGAACATCCGTTACTACGGCGCGCTCCATGGACTCACTGGCGCACAGCTCGAAAGCCGTCTCGACCAGCTCATCGAGATGCTGGATCTTGAGGAAATCGCCGGGCGTCGTGCGCAGGGCTTCTCGCAGGGCCAGCGCATCAAGGTGGCCCTGGCGCGGGCGCTGGTCCACGAGCCCCGCAACGTGATCCTCGACGAGCCGACCAACGGGCTCGACGTCATGGCCATCCGGTCCTTGCGGGAACTCATCCGCCGCCTGCGCGACACGGGTTGCTGTGTGCTCCTCTCAAGCCACGTGATGCAGGAAGTGGCAGCAAGCTGCGATGACCTCGTCATCATCGACCACGGCCGCGTGTTGCTGTCCGGCACGCCGGACGAGCTGCTCGCCGCCACGGGTGCACCGGATCTCGAGGAAGCCTTCGTACAGCTCACTCAACAGGGCAAGGCCCGGTGAACGGACCGCTGCTCATCGTAGCTGCGAAGGAGATTCGCGAGAATTTCCGTGACCGTCGTGCGCTGTTCTCCGCGCTCGTTTTTGGACCGCTCTTCGGGCCCCTGCTGTTCGCACTGATGATGACGCTCACGCTCGACCGTGCGGTCAGCAATCTCGATACGCCACTCGAACTGGCCGTCGCGGGCCAGGAGCGGGCACCGAACCTGATCCGCTTCCTGGAGGAGAACGGCACGCAGATCCGTCCCGCGCCCGACACGCTCGCGGCCGCCCGCACGGCGGTGCAAGCCGGAGAACTCGATCTGGTGCTCATCATTCCGCCTGCATATGCCGAGCGGTTGACGCAGGGCCTGCCCGCGCCGCTCGATCTGGTGTGGGACAGCTCCAACAACCAGGTAGGCCGGTTTGCTGTCCGCGCGCAGAACCTGCTGCAGGCTTATGGTCGCCATCTTGCCGCACTCAGACTCCAGGCGCGCGGAGTGAGCCCGCTTGCCGTCATGCCGGTCGACGTGCGCAATGTCGATGTTTCCACGCCAGCGGGTCGCTCGGTGCTCGTGCTCGGGATGATGACCTACCTCATCCTGTTCGCGACGCTGATGGGCGGACTGTATCTGGCGATCGATGCGACGGCCGGCGAGCGGGAACGCGGTTCGCTCGAGGCCTTGCTGACAGTGCCCGTTGACCGCGGCGTGCTGATCGGCGGCAAGATCCTCGGTACCTGCGCCTTCATGACGATCTCGCTGGCGCTCACCGTCACCGCGTTCACGGTCAGCCTGCAGTGGGTGCCGCTGGAAACGCTCGGGATGTCGGCGAACTTCGGGGTTGGCGTGGCGCTCAAGGTAGTCGGCGTGACCCTGCCGTTCATTCCCTTCGGGGCAGCCCTCATGACGGTGATCGCCTCCTTCACGCGCAGCTACAAGGAAGCGCAGACCTGGGTGGCCCTCGTGCTGCTGATTCCAACCCTGCCCATCCTGGTCGCCAGTCTCTACTCGTTGCGGCCGTCGACCGGGCTCATGGCCATCCCTTCCCTGAGCCAGCATCTGCTCATTACCCAGCTGCTGCGTGGCGATCCGCTCAAGCCACTGCAGGTCGGGTTCTCCGTGGCAGGCAGCCTGGCGCTCGGCGGCCTGCTGGTCTGGCTGGCCATTCGCCTGTACCGACGGGAAGCCATCCTCGGCTAGGGCTTCGGGCTTTGGGCGAGGATTGCATTTTTTCCCGCATTACCCCATGCCCTAGGGTCCAAAGCCCAAAACCTTCCCGGGATTCAGCCCCGGTTCACCGGGACAGGCCGATCATCGTCCCCCATGAGCCACAATGGGCTCATGAGGTGGAGCAGGATGGTGACGAAAGGTCGGGTGATGAACGGTCCCTGGAGCAACCGGCTGCGGGTCGGCGCGCTGGCGCTGCTGCTGGGCCTTCCCGTGCTGCACATCGCTCATTCCCAGGAAGTGGCAGAAGACGAGGATCCGCCGGGTCGCGTCGCCCGCCTGAGCTATCGCCAGGGCGATGTCACCCTGGAACCTGCGGGTTCGTCGGCGGCTGAAACGGCGTTACTGAACCGGCCGCTGACCACCGGCGATCGCCTTTGGGCAGACAACGGCGCCCGTGCCGAGCTGCAGGTGGGGTCCGCCACGCTGCACCTGGACGAATCCACCGGCGTTGAATTCACCGAGGTCGGCGACGAGACGCTGCGGGTTCTCCTGCACGACGGCGCGCTGAACATCCATGTCCGGGACTTAGGTAGCAACGAGCTGCTCGAGATCGAGACCCCGAATGCCATCGTCACGCTCGACGAACCCGGCGAGTACCGCGTCGAAGCGAACGCCGACAACGGCCTCACCCTAGTGAAAGTGCGCGAGGGAGCGAGCACGGTTGACGGCATCGAGCGCGGCTCGGGTACCTATCGCGTCGATGCGGGCCGGCAGGGCCTCTTTACCGGCACCGCGCCGCTCTCCGCCGATATTGACCGGGTCGATGCACGCACGGCGTTCGATCGCTGGACGGCAGACCGCGAACAGCGGTCAGCCCGTTCTGCCGCCAGCCGCTACGTTTCCCGTGAAGTCATCGGCTACGAAGACCTCGACGACCACGGCGACTGGCGCGACGAGGCGGACTATGGCTACGTCTGGTATCCGCGTGCAGTGGTCTCGGGCTGGGCGCCGTATCGTTACGGCCAGTGGGTCTGGGTACGCCCGTGGGGCTGGACCTGGGTGGACAGCGCGCCCTGGGGTTTCGCACCCTTCCACTACGGGCGCTGGGCCTACGTGCATGACCGCTGGGGGTGGGTGCCAGGACCACGCCGCATCCGGCCGGTGTATGCGCCCGCCCTGGTTGCGTGGGTAGGTGGGCCTTCGGTGAGCGTGTCGCTGTCATTCGGCAGCGGCATCGGCTGGTTCCCGCTGGGGCCCCGCGAGGTGTACGTCCCCGGGTACCGCGCAAGCCACCGACATATCCGCAACGTGAACGTGTCGAACACCGTGATCGTCAACAACACCTACATCACCAACGTCTACAACTCGGGCGGTCGTGACGTGCGCTACCTCCACCGCGATCGCCGCGACGCCATCACCGCGGTATCGCGAGACGACTTCACGCGCGGCCGTCCTGTGGACCGCAATCGCATCCGCTGGAACGACAACGACCGCGGCCAGGTTGAAGCCAATTCGCTGCGGCCGGAGGGCTGGAGAGGCGATGACCGTGAGCTGCGCAACTCTCCCGCGCTCGAGCGGCGTCCCGGTTCGCGCAATGCAGCGGCCCGCGAGACTGCGGAAGGCCTTGCTGCCGGGCGGGGTGTCGATCGTGACGATCGCCCGGATACGGCACGCGAGCGAAGGGGTGGCAGCAACTGGGAACGTGAACGCGCAGGATCCGCACCCCAGCTGCCCACGCAGGACGCCCAGCCGAAGGAGACCGGTCGCCCGCGTCAGTACCAGCCTGCCATGGGAGTCGACAAGCGCGATCGCGTCCGCTCGCAGGCGAACGCATCGGGCGATGCAGACCGCACCTACCGGCTGCAAACCGCTCCCGATGCAGGCAGGCAGGTGCGGGAGTCGTTCCCCGGCTACGCCTGCATCGAACGCCCGCAATATGGTCGGCAGCCGCCCGAGCGCCAGCGCGACGAGCCACTGAGCGGCAGTCCGGCGCGTGTCGAACGGTCGCGTGACCGGGAACGCCAGGTGACGGAAGCCCCTCGCCAGGATTTCAACCCGCGCCTCAGTGCACCGCCGGCTTCCGAGGCTCGCGAGGAGCGGCAACGCGGGAATCCCGCCATGGAACGCAGCCGCCGCGAGATCGCGCCGCAGGGGCAGAAGGAATCGCAACAGCGCCCCGGAAGACGCGGACCGGAGTGATATCTTCCCGGCATGGAGCTCCGTGCCGGGTCGCGTCTCGTTCTGCTGCTGCTGACGGTCATCCCTCCCGCGGCCTTGTTGGCAGCAGGCTATACCTGGGCTGCATTGGGGCTGCTTCTGCTCCTGCATCTGCCCCTCGCCTGGGGAACCCTGTGGCCGCATTCGCGGCTGTTCGGTCCGGTGCTGACGCGGCTGCCCACCGCGTTGCCCCATGTCTGGCTGACCATCGACGACGGACCCTCGGCCGACACGCGGGCGTTGCTCGACACGCTGGAACGCCATCGCGCGAAAGCCACTTTCTTTCTCGTAGGCGAACGGGCCGCGAGGCATCCCGATCTGGTGGAGGCGATCCGGAAGGGAGGCCACGGAATCGGCAACCACAGTGCCGCACATCCTGCGGCGTGGTTCTGGGCGTTGCCTCCCGGCAGAATCCAGAAAGAGATCAGCGAGGCGCAGCAGGTGCTCAAGGACCTCACCGGAACGACACCCGGATGCTTCCGGGCCGTGGTCGGCCACGCGAATCCGTTCGTTGCGCCCGCCCTCGACCGTCATGGATTGACCCGCGTCTCGTGGAGTGCCCGGGGCTATGACGGTGTCAGTGGTGACGTCGAGCGCGTGGTCGCTCGCATTGCGCGGGACCTGCAGCCGGGAGCCATCGTGCTGCTGCACGAGGGAGCACCACATGGCCATTCCGTCGCCATCCTGGAGCGGGTGCTCCAGACACTCGAGGCCCGCGGCTTGCAGCCGGTGTTGCCTGCCGGAGAGCTGCTCAGCGGCGGGCGACGATCAGCCAGTTGTTGAAGGGCGTGCGACCCCAGAGCGGAGTGAAGCTGACCGTGAGCCCTTGCGCCGCAAGTTCTGCACGCAACCATGCCGCTGTGGGGTAGACCCGCGGCGCCGCATTCATCCAGCGAATGGTCCGTGCCATGCTGTCCGCAGCGCGGGTCACGCGGGCACGCCATCCTGAATCCTGCAGTCCCGTCCGGATGATGAGGCGACCGGACGGAGTGATGCAGCGCGCTGCCTCGATCACGAGCGGTTGCATGCGTTCCGGTGGCAGGAATTGCAGCATGTCGAGGATGGCGACGCTGCCCTGATGCGCGGGACAGCCGCGGGCCAGGTCGACCGTTTCAAAGCGCACATCAGCCAGCCCCCCACGCGCGGCCGCCTCGCGGGCCAGCCGTATCTTGGGCGCATCGTTGTCTACGCCCACGTAAGCCAGCGAAATCCCCGCGGCCCTGGCGTAGTGAGGCAGCAGCCCGACCCCGCAACCCAGGTCGAGCAACGGTGGATCCGTTCCGGCCAGTGCACCCGCGACTGCAGCATAGAGCGGGTCGGTCCTGAGCTTGGAATGAGCGTAGTAGTAGTGCCATCGGCTCGGCAGGTAAAGCCCGGCGATCTCCTTCAGGGTCACGGCATCCAGCACAGGGACTCTCTCGACATGGGCGTTGCTTGGCTTTTGAGCAGGCGTTCGCGATCATACGCGCCGCATTGCCTACCCTGGCGTCTGACAAGGGCCTGACCGCAGAATGTCCGCATGCAGCCACTGACCGTCAGCCACTACACGGCCGCATGCGCGGCAGGCCACGGCAAGCAGGCGATATGGGATTCGCTGGTGAGCACCACCACCGGGCTCACTCCCAACGATTTTCCGCACGTTGGGCTGGCCACCCATATCGGCCGGGTGCGGGGCCTCGAAGCATTACCGCTGCCTGCCGGATTCTCCGGCTGGGATTCCCGCAACAACCGGCTGGCCTGGCTCGGACTCGGTCAGGACCGCATGCAGGAGGCCGTGGTGCAGGTACGCGAACGCTACGGGCCGCAGCGGATCGCCGTCGTGCTTGGTACGTCCACGGCCAGCATCGGCAGCACCGAAGACGCATACCGGCTGCGAACGAGCGACACGGCGCTGCCCAGCGAGTATCGCGAGCCCATCGTGCATTCGCCGTACTCGCTCGTGGATTTCGTGCGCGCCTGCTTTCGGCTCGAGGGGCCAGCCTTCAGCATATCGACCGCATGTTCTTCGAGCGCGCGCGTGTTTGGCAGCGCCGCACGCCTCCTGCAGCTCGATCTCGCGGATGCCGTGCTGGTCGGCGGGGTGGACACGCTGTGCTCGTCAGTGCTGCACGGCTTCCATTCCCTCGAACTCATGTCACCGGCACCCTGCCGCCCTTTCGATATCGAGCGGGACGGGCTCAGCCTGGGAGAAGGCGCGGGCTTTGCGCTCCTGGAACGCGGCGTGGGTCCGCTGCGCTTCCTGGGCTACGGCGAAACCAGCGATGCCCACCACATGTCGAGCCCGCATCCGGAAGGGCTGGGCGCGCGCAACGCCATGGAACAGGCGCTCGCCGCCGCGGACCTTGAGCCAGGCGATCTCGACTACGTGAACCTCCATGGCACGGCGACGCGCATGAACGACGAAGTCGAAGGCAGCGTCATGCGGGCGCTGTTCCCGAAGACCGTCGCGTGCAGTTCGGTCAAGGGCTGGACCGGGCATACACTTGGCGCGGCGGGCATCGTCGAAGCGGTGATTACCCTGCTCTGCGTCGAACGCGGACTGATCCCTGCCACGCTCAATTGCCAGCAGGTCGAGCCGGCGCTGCGCGACTATGTGCGCACCGCCAACAGCCATGAACCGCTCAAGGCCGCGATGAGCAATTCCTTTGGCTTCGGCGGCAACAACTGCTCGCTCGTGTTCGGCCGGGACTGATGCGCCTGTACCTCGACGGCATCGGTGTATGGGGCGCGGGCCTGGCCGACTGGCCGCAGGCACGCAGCGTACTGAACGGCGAACTGCGCTACGTCGCGAGCAGCCAGCCGCTGCCTGCTCCCGCCGTGCTGCCTGCCGCAGAACGCCGCCGCAGCCCCGCGACGGCCCGGATCGCGGTCCAGGTGGCAGCTGAAGCCTGCGCAATGGCCGGGGTGGATCCGGCGCAGGTCCCAAGCGTGTTCGCTTCGAGTCACGGCGATACGCAGATCACCGACTACATGTGCCGTGAACTCGCGCTCGACGCGCCCCTGTCGCCGACCCGCTTTCACAACTCCGTGCACAACGCGGCGAACGGTTACTGGACGATCGCAGTGAACTGCATGCACAGCTCCACCGCCTTGAGCGGCGGGGAACGGTCATTCGACTATGGACTGCTGGAAGCAGCGGCACAGGCCCTCGCCGGACTGCGCGCCGTGTTGCTCGTCGCGTACGACCTGGCGGCCCCGGCGCCGCTGGTAACGGTGTGCCCGATTCTGGTGAACTTCGGCGTGGGACTCGTGTTGAGCCCGGTCGCGTCGGCCCGCAGCCTTGCCCGCCTGGAACTGTCGCAGGCATCGGACAGCAAGGATCCGCCACTCCTTCCCGAAGGACTGGATGCGCTTATGTCAGGCAATCCGGCCGCTCGAGCATTGCCGCTGCTATTCTCTGTCGCCGTTGGCCAAGCGGGCGGATTCGGCTTCCCGCCGGTCCGGTGGGAGATCGCACCTTGCTGAACGCGCCCCTGCAACTCATCGACGCCGATTTCCTGCTGGCGGAAGCCGTGGCAGGCAGCCGGCTGGTGCGCGAGCAACTGGCCGTGGTGATTCCGGCGCGCAATGAAGCGCGTTCCCTGCGCCCCTTGATAGAACGGTGCCTTCCGGAAGCGCAAACCATCATCGTGGTCGATGATGCCTCCACGGATGGCACGCTGGATACCGTCGTCGATCTCGGGATCGTGACCCTCCGCAGCGATCAGCATCTGGGCAAGGGAGGCGCGCTGCTCGCCGGTTTCCGCAAGGCACTGGAAGCCGGCGCCCTGGCCGTGGTCACGCTCGATGGTGACGGACAGCATGATCCCGCCGATATCCCCGCCTTCCTCGATACGGCCAATCGCCATCCGGGTGCACTGATCGTCGGCGCCCGGGTGCGCCAGCGAACCCGCGCACCCCTGACCCGTCGCTTCGCCAATCGCGTTGCGGATTTCTGGATCTCGCGCGCGGCGGGTTTGCCCGTCTGCGACAGCCAGTGCGGCCAGCGCCTGTATCCGCGGGACCTCCTGCTGACGATGCAGCTCAAGACGAGACGCGAGGATGGCTTCGTCTTCGAAAGCGAAATCCTCATAGACAGCGCATGGCGGGGCTTCGACGTCATTCCGTTGCCGATCGAATCCCGTTACCCCGCCAATTCGCGCGCGAGTCATTTCAGGCCCGTTCGCGACATCTGGCGCATCACCCGCATGGTGGCCCGCCGCACTTTCTCTCCGGAGCGCCCGGTGACGGCACGGCTGGCCAACAGGCCCACCTGAAGGCAGGCATGAAGATCTATTCCTGGAACGTGAACGGCATCCGCGCCGTGCTCAAGAAGGGCGATTTCCAGAGATTCCTCGCCGCCCACCAGCCGGACATCCTCTGTCTGCAGGAAACCAAGGCGGAGCGCGGCCAGGTGGAGATCGACCTGCCGGGTTACATCGAGTACTGGAACTCCGCGGTCAAGAAGGGTTACTCGGGCACGGCCATTTTCTCGAAGCAGCAACCGCTCGCCGTGATCAACGGCTTTCCGGACGAGATCAACCAGCGTTATGAGTTCGCGGACGCGTTCGGTGACAGTCGTACCGAAGGACGCGTGATCGCCGCGGAGTTTGACCGGTTCTTCGTCGTCACGGTCTACACCCCGAACGCGAAGGACGATCTCGGGCGCCTCGCTCTGCGTGACAAGCACTGGGATCCGGCGTTCCTCGCGTACTGCAAGCTGCTCGAGAAGCAGAAGCCGGTGGTCTTCTGCGGCGACCTCAATGTGGCCCATACGGAACTCGATCTCGCCAACCCGAAACCGAACGAAGGCAAGAAGGGTTTCACGAACGAGGAGCGCGCCGGCTTCCAGCGTTTCGTCGATGCGGGCTTCGTCGATACGTTCCGGCTTTTCAAGCAGGGCAACGGCTACTACTCATGGTGGAGCCACTTCGCCAAGTCGCGTGAACGCAACGTCGGGTGGAGAATCGACTACGTGCTGGTGTCAGAGGCATTGAGGAAGAAGGTGGTGGCTGCCGACATCCACCCCGACGTGATGGGCAGCGATCATTGTCCGGTGAGTGTCACGCTGACGCTTTGAGAGGTGGCCTCGCTTATTTGAACAGTAAAACGCTCACGGTTAAGTGGGGCTCTGCGATTTAAGCTGCCTGTTCGAGCGGCAGCGATTCGAAGTACACGGCATCGGGCGTGCGCCGGTCAAGGGCCTGATGGGGGCGGCGGGTGTTGTAGAAGCCGAAGTACCGAGTGAGGCCGGCGCGTGCCGCGCTGACAGTGTCGTAGGCGTTCAGATAGACCTCCTCGTACTTGACCGAGCGCCACAGTCGTTCGACGAACACGTTGTCCCGCCAGCGGCCCTTGCCGTCCAGGCTGATCTGGATGTCGTGTTGCTTCAGGACAGCGGTGAACTCGATACTGGTGAACTGCGATCCCTGATCGGTATTGAATATCTCGGGCTTGCCGTAACGAGCCAGCGCCTCTTCCAGGGCGTCGACACAGAAGTCGGCTGTCAGGGTGTTCGACAGCCGCCAGGTGAGCACTTTGCGGGTGTACCAGTCGATCACCGCGACCAGATAGACAAAACCCCGGGCCATGGGCAGATACGTGATATCGGTGGCCCAGACCTGATTGGGACGATCGATGGTCAGTCGCCGCAGCAGATACGGATACACGACATGGTCCGGATGCGGCTTGCTCGTGTTCTTCTTGCGGTAGATCGCCTCGATCCCCATCCGCTGCATCAGGGTGCCCACGTGTCTGCGACCGACCGGATACCCCTCGGCAACCAGCAAGTCCCGCAGCATCCGGGTGCCGGCAAAGGGATACTCCAGGTGCAGCTCGTCCATGCGACGCATCAGCAGCAGATCCCGCTCCGGTACGGGCCGCGGTTCGTAGTAGATCGCCCCGCGAGACAGGCCCACCAGTGCCGCCTGGCGCGTCAGCGGCAGGGCATCCTCCCGGTCGATCATCGCTTTGCGCTCGGATCGCCGATGCGACCGAGCGCGCCTGATAAAAAATCAATCTCCAGGGCCTGCTGGCCGATCTTCGCGTGGAGTTCCTTGATGTCGGGTGCCGGCCCTTTCTCACTACTCGCCCCGAAGGCTTCGGCGGCCCGCTCCAGCAACTGGCTCCGCCACTGGGTCACCTGCGTTGGATGGACCCCAAAACGCTCCGCCAGCTGGATGACCGTCTGCTCGCCCTTCATGGCTTCCAGTGCCACTTTCGCCTTGAAGGCCGGTGAGTGGTTCCGTCTCGATCTCTTGCTCATTGCTGCTCCTGAAACAAGGCGATATCTTCGCCTCTAAAGAGCAGAGCCGTCACTTAACCGCCTGTATCAAAAGACGGGGCCACCTCTACCGTCGGTGGCCGCTGAATTTGAGGGGAGATTGTTGCCGGGCCGGGAAACCGAGAAAGTGCGTCTCAGGAAGTCCGTGTGGAGGCATGATGCTGGCTAGGAAGAGGCGGGCAAAGCTGGGTGACAGCACCATCCCAGTTTTCCCCGATTGCCCGGCCCCATTTCCTCACGACATTAACGCGAACGTTAGGCATCACAACAACTGCTTAAGCGCACGTGACCACGCTACACACTAGGCGGCTACGGCTCGAGCCATTTTGCGAGCGCCATCTTGACGGACTGCACGCGATGAACAGCCGTCCTGAAGTCATGCGATATTTGAGTGGTCAACCTGAGACCCGAGAGCAAACCGAAGCCGCAATCGCACGAGTGCAGCGTTGCTGGGCAGCTTGGGGAACAAGTTGGTGGGCGCTCCTCGAAGCTGAAAGTCGTCGCGTTGCCGGTGCCGGGTGCATTCAGTACTTGCGACGCGAAGCACATCCCCCAGAGGACTTGGATAGCCTAAGAGGAAATCCGATAGAGATCGGTTGGCGTCTACATCCAGACTTCTGGCACCAAGGCTTGGCTACTGAAGCGGCACGCGCCATGGCATCATATGCATTCAGAAAATTTGACATCTCCGAGTTGCTGGCAGTTCGCCATCCTGAGAACGTTGACTCTGGGCGCGTCATGGATCGCTTGGGTATGCGGTTTCGGGGCCTTGAGTCCTGGTATGGCCTGTCTGTAGCAACCCATGTCATCACCCGAGAAGATTGGCGGAGTGCTCAACAGGTCGCCAGTGATGCCTAATCCCTCGCGGACGCGAAGCGCCAACGGCAGACAATCAGCGTGCTCCGGGAGAGACTGGGTGCCGGACTTGCCATTCGGAAAATGGGGGCGGATTCATTATTCTTTACCGAGCGCTTCATATGTCCGTCCAGGCACAATTAGGTGAATACCAGATCTCCACCAAGCCAGAGTTGCTGGATGTCACCCTCATTCATGCTTTTCTCACGAAGAGCTACTGGTCGCTAGGAGTTCCGCGCTCTGTAGTCGAGCGAGCCATAAGCAACTCCTTGTGTTTCGGCGTGTACCGAGGAGCCGAGCAAGTAGGATTCGCTCGCGTTGTCACCGACAAAGCTACGTTCGCATTTCTCGCTGATGTATTCATTCTTGAGGCGCATCGAGGAAAAGGCCTATCCAAATGGCTCATGCAGGAAATCAAAGCGCACAAAGACCTGCAAAGCCTGAGACGCTTCATGCTGGGTACCAAAGACGCACATGGCTTGTACATGCAGTTCGAGTTCAGCGAGTTGGCCAATCCGTCCCGCATGATGGAAATTTTCAAACCCGATGTGTACCGCCAACCGCTGTAACCATTTCATTGAGCTGATATGCCCCGGCACGCCGGGGAGATCGCTCGGTGCCGGAATGTTTTTTGACATTCGAAGCTGTAGGTGTGAAAAGTCCATAACTCAAGACCGGCACCAGGCTCCCCGCCAGGCAAAGGAAAACCATGGGAACCGCACTCACTCGACCGAAGGACGATCCCTGGAAGCTGAAGACTCCTCCCGGGACATCAGACTACACGATGCACACCGATGAGAAGGACGGGAAGAAGATACTCGTCTGCACTGTCGGAAGCACGGTCCTTCACTACGACGCCAGATGCATCGATGACCTGCACGCGATGCTCAAGAAGGCAGGCGACTGGGTCGAACTCGGGGGAGCTGATGAGCAGAAACCGGCGAAAGACGGCACCGTTGAAAGTTGGGGTCGCTCGGAAACGAATCCAGTGGGCGGCTGGTATGGCCTGAAGAAGGGACTGCGGGGGCGCTTTGGCGTTTACATCCCGCCGCTGATGGAGAAGCTCGGCCTCTGCGAGCTTGAGCACAATGCCAAGAACAACCGAATGCGTGCCAAGTGAGCGCAGCGGGGAGACTGGTTGCCGAACTTGCCATCTGGGCTATTCCAAAGAGTGGAGCCGCCGTTATGCGGTTTCGTGCAGACTAAAGCGCAGAGCGGATTGGTCAGTTTGGCAAGTCCGGCACCACAACCGCGTTAGGCAAGGGATTCATGATCAGTCCATCTCGTATCGCAGTAACCGGTTCAGGAGCGATGGCAGTGTCCGTGGTGGTAACCAGTGGCATCGTGGAGATCGCTGGGCCAGCGCCTCCATCGGTCTCGCTGTCGGGATGGTTGATTTCAACAGTCGCAGGGGCGCTGGGCATTGGCATTCTTGTATGGGTTGGCATGTACTTCGGTGCTCGCTTTTCTCCTCCCCATCAGAGGAATGGGCAGCTTGTATGGCTGACGCTAATCGCCTTTGGTGTGCTCGGAGTTCTGCTGTCGCTGCCGATCAAGACGCATGCGGTCAGGTTGAACATGCCTTCCGCTGGTGACACGTCAGCTAGCCAGTTCATGCCTCTACTTACCCCAGGTGCTCTCATTGCGGCAGTCGTATTAGGGTCCGTATTGATTACGCGTGCGCTGGCGGCAGTGTCAGGGCCAAGAGTTGCCTAACACGTGGGTCAAGTTCGTGCGAATAGAGAGAGACTCGGTGCCGGACTTGCCATTCGGGCTATTCCGAAGAGAAACCGACATTGCGCGGTCTCGTGCAGAAAAAAAAGCCCAGAATGGAATGGCCAGATTGGCAAGTCCGGCACCAAAGTTCCGCGCCCTACCACTCGCAGGAGTTCGTCTTAATGTCAGATTCTGACGTCACCGCAATCCAGCGGCTCTTTGACTCACTGTTCCTGTATACCGATGCAAAAGACTGGTCGGCGGCACAGGACCTCTTCGTGAAGGAGCCGATGGCCGTCGACATGACCTCACTTGTGGGTGGGGAGCCTTTGCAATTAACCGCTGCCCAATTGTTCGCTAGCTTCGCCGTTGGTTTACACGCTGGCAAGACAAGCCACCACATGACCAGCAACGCGCACATCGAGATCAATGGCGACACCGCTCTTGTAGTGGCTCACGGCTACGCTTTAAACCATGTACCGTCGCTTCCGGACGGCGCCAACCTGTGGGAAACGTGGGGTGTTTATCGCATTGGAGCACGCCGTACAGCTCAAGGGTGGCGACTCGGCAGCTTTACCTACGTATCGCGCTTGACGCGCGGTTCAGACGCTGTTCGCACACACAGTGCTTGATAGTGCCTCATCTTTATAACGATAGCGTTCCCTGGTCTTGGAGATGAGCTCTGGGTGCCGCCAGTCCGGCACCAAAGTTCCCAGTCCTGGCTCCAGAGGCGCTACCCTCATCTTCATGTCCTCGAGTAAGTCCAACGCCTTGCGCCTGGTTGTCGGCGTTGCTGCCATCGTGGCACCGATCCTCCACTGCATCACCGATGCAATGGAGTGGTACCAGGGGGGCTTCTCGTCTGCTCAGCTCTGGCTTAACTACATCGCCTTCCTGCCCATGCCGTGGTTGCTTCTGGGTATCTACGCGGTGCGTGCAGACGAGCTCGGTAGTTCCGCGTTGGTCGGTGCGCTTCTGTACGGGGTTGCATTCACCTACTTCGCCTTCACCACCCTCTACGCGCTGCAGTCGCACGCCTCCAGTTACGAGGCACTTTGGCAGGACCTTGGCTTAACTTACACCGCTCATGGCGCAGCAATGGTTGTCGGCGGTCTTCTGTTCGCCTATGCAGCGTTGCGCAGTTCCGCGCTGCCCAAGGTTGCGGCTCTGCTGTTCGGCACAGGTCTGCTCGTCAACCTTGCGTTGGCGGTAGTTCCAGCACCGGACATTCTGCAAACTGTGGGCACAGCCATAAGGAATGCTGGCATCGTGGGCATGGGCTACGGCCTTCTGTCTGGGGGGTCAAGCAGAATCCTCCGGAGTCAGAATTGAGTTTTTGACATTTCTGATTGTCCGGGTGAAAACTCGTTGAATCGAGTGCGGCGCTCCAGCGCCCGGGCTATTGGGTTCCTTTTTCTGGGTAGAAACATGGTGAACAAGTCCTTGTCTCGCGCGGTTGCTGGGGTTGCTGCGGCAACAGCCCTGCTCCTGATCGCTCTGTTCGTAGCGACGCAATTCATCAGCGAATTCAATTGGGGCGGTGAGGACTTTGCGGCGGCGGGTGGTCTGATCTTTTTCGCGGGTATGGCATTTTTGTTGGCTGTACGGGTCGCTCGGAATCCTCGCCAGCGGCTGGTGATCGGCCTGGCGGTTCTGGCAGGGTTCGCACTGATCTGGGCCGAGCTTGCGGTCGGCATATTTACTTGAGGCCGGCGTCGACAGCGGAGGTTGGTGCCGGGCCGGGAAACCGGGAAAGTGCGTCTCAAGAAGTCCGTGTGTAGGCATGATGCTGCCTAGGAAAAAGGCGGGCTTAGCTGGGCGACAGCACCATCCCCGTTTTCCCGATTTCCCGGCCCGGCACCATTTCCATTTGCTCGCGGCTCAAGCGGGACGTTAGCAGGGTGATGCAAAACGTTGGAAAACGGCAAGGATGAAGCAGTTATTCATGGAAACAGGCATGAGTACGGAAGGGGGGAGCGCGGATCAGCGGCGATCAACGTGTCAGCGCCG
>JANNNQ010000014.1:0-2825 GCA_031398625.1 Pseudomonadota bacterium | reverse complement strand
CTCCTTCCCGGTTAATGTTTCAAAGAACGACGGTTCCTCGATTGCACCCCCTGCCAGGGTTGCCGGCCATCTCGCTGTCCAGCTCCATGCGGGCGAGCCTCATCCACGCTCTGCGGTTCATGCGCTCGCTCGCGGTTCGCTTGCTAGGCTGCTGCTTGATGACGCGCCCACGTCTGCACCCGACCATCCTGCTCTGGCCCCAGTATGGATGGGTGAAGTCGCGTGGATTGAGCCTCACACCGGACGTTCGACGCATCGTCGGCTCCTTCCTGGTTAACGTGATTGCAGCGGCACTGTGCGGTCGATCTCGCCGCCCGCCGCGCGCCGCTGCTGCTCATGCTCCAATTCGCCCATGCGTTCCCACATCCCCTCGCCTGGCGACCCGCCGCCTTCCGGTTCGCTCACGCGAAGCTGTGTCCACCGAAGAGCGAGGAGCGCCAGCTCCCTGGCAATCGCGTCGTCCCGCATGTGCCGCGCTGGGGTTTCCCGAGCCATCCGCCTGCCCTCCTTATCTCTCGCGTTTCGGTGAAACTGCTGCCAGTGCGCGAGTGATCCGCAGCCCGTCATCCGGCTTCGCGTAGCTTGGCTCCGGCACGCGGTCGCCCCAATGGAAGTTTTCGAGCGCTTGCCCGCGCTCGACGCCGGGGACGGCAGCCATCAGATACTCATCGTCGGTTTCGTCGATGCAGTTCTCGAACACCTGCACGACTTCCCACTGTGCGCTTGGCGGATCATCTTCCTCGGCCGTGCCGGGGCTCTTGATCCGCCAGCGTGCCCAATAGTGTCCCGGTTTCGTCGGCGTCATCCCGCCATCCCCTATTCATTCGTTTCGTTTCGACACTCGGTCTCGTCGTCGGCTATCGCAGCAATAGCTGCATCTATCTTCGCCTCGACGCGATCGGCGGCCTCGTAAATTAGTTTCGCGATCCATCGCGCACTTTCGACCGACAGCCCCGCCGGAAAACTAGACGAGAGTTCTAGAACAATCTCACCGTCACCGTCGCGAACTAGCACGCGGACTTTGCTATCAGTCTTGCCGCCGACAATTGGGCGTGCGTCGAGCACACCATGAACCTGCATCATCAGTTGCTCCTTCCCGGTTAGTCCCGTTCTTTGCGCAAGGCGCCGCGCATGGCCGCGATCACCATTTGCGCGTGGCCGTCGTCGTGGTCCGTGTGCCGCTGCTGCACGAACGACAGCGCGGCGCGCAACGCGATTTCAAGTTCCTCGATGCGGTCGCACGCTGCGTTAATCATCCGGAGCTGCTTGCCGCCGCTTCGCATCGTGGCCCCGACTTCGTACATCCCGCCGGGGCCGACCTTCACTTTGCCCATCCGCCTGCCCTCCTATCCTCTTGGTCCGAACATCCGAAACGCGCGCATCATGCTGAACCCCTTGGGCAGCGCTTTTGCGGCGTCCTTGTAAGTCTTATGCTTGCGGCTTTCCCACACGACGCGGGCTTTCTCGATCACGTCGGGAGCAAACTGCTTTGCACGCCTGCCGCCCTTGGCCCCGTTGGCGCGCGCAACGTCGCTCGGTAGCGCCCGCTGGCCAGCCCCGAGCGCTCGCACCGCATCGGCTATCATGGCGCGGCGCTGCTCCGCATTGTCGCTGCGGCGGCCCGTATGCGTCTCGATGACGATTGCGCCGCGCCGCTCGATTTCCTCTAGCGCGTCGCGCATGTCCTGGCTCGGCCACCGCACCGCCGGCCCTTTGGGCTCGGCGATCAGCGCCAGCGCCTCGACCATGACGTGATCACCTGGCCGCAACGCCTTGGTCATGTCCATCCACGTCTCGCAGTTCTTGCCGACGACATAGATTGCGCCGACGCCGGCAGCCCGCAGCGCCTCGATCTGGCGCTTGTCCTTGTGCTGTGACATAGGGCGAACGAAGCCGCGCTTTGATTTATCCGATCTCATTTCGCAATTTGTATGTGACTGCTCTTGCAATGTCAAGCGACGCATGCTAGATGTCGCCAGGGGCTCGACGCAGCGCGCGAGCATGTTGCCGACTGGATGACCAAGCGCGGCTACGCTACGGGACACGGTGACACCTTGGGAGACCTACTGAAAGAGCTTGAGTGGCAGATCGAGGAACGTAGACACGCTTATGCGAAACGCACGCGGGAAATCGCGCTGCAGGACGCTGCGGCCGAACAGACAACATAGGCCCCGCCGTGGCATCGACTGCCGTCCCATACGAGAGCGCCAGCAGCGGCGCAGCAGCCCGAGAGGAAATCACTCGCCTGCTGCGCCGGCTGGGCTGCGACAGCGTGGGGTTCATGGACAACTTCGATCGCCACGAGGTCGTGCTGCAGTTCGTGCACCGGGGGCGGCCAGTCGTCTTGCGCGCATCAGCCAAGGGCTGGGCTGCGATGTACCTCAAGGCTCACCCGTACAATCCAGCCCGCATGCGAAAGCCGAGAGCCGAGCACGAGAAGGCAGCGCTACGCCAGGGGTTCGTCGCGGTGAACTCGATCCTGCGCGATTGGGTCAAGGGGCAGGTGATGGCCGTTGAGTGCGGCGTCATGACTTTTGAAATGGTGTTTGTCGGCCATATGCTGGGCGATGACGGCCGACCGCTGCTTGACCATTTGAGCGACACGAAAATGCTTCCGGCGCCTACCGCGCCGAATTAACCTGAGACGCGTGCGCCATTGCGTAGCAAACGCAGGAAGCCTTGCAAGGCTTCAAGGGACGGGAAAGCAATGACTTATTGTGTCGTTAGCGCGCTATCCCATGGCGAATATCGCGGCATCTTCGGCAGCCTCTGCGGCGCGCCATTGCTGGCAAAGCTCATACTTCTTTTCCTCGGATGTCTCCTCC
>JANNNQ010000437.1:0-9575 GCA_031398625.1 Pseudomonadota bacterium | reverse complement strand
GTCTTCATCGAGCAATGCGTCGACGATCGGGCGGAACAGTTCCCGGTCGCCCCCCGAGAAGAATCCGCTTGCGACCAGGTCGATTACCGCCCTGAGTTCCGCGTCGGCCTCGTAGAAGTCCCTGGGCCGGTAGCCCGCCGCGCGCATGGTCCGCACTTCGTCAACACTCAGCCCGAACAGGAAAAAATTCTCCGGGCCGACCTCTTCCCGGATCTCGACGTTGGCGCCGTCCAGCGTGCCAATGGTCGCCGCGCCATTCATCGCGAATTTCATGTTGCCGGTCCCGGAGGCTTCCTTGCCGGCGAGCGAGATCTGTTCCGACAGGTCCGCCGCCGGATAAATCACCTGCGACTGCTTAACGCTGAAGTTCGGCAGGAACGCAACACCCATGCGGGTATTTACATCCGGGTCGCGGTTGACGACCTCGGCCACCGAGTTGATCAGCTTGATGATGCGCTTGGCCATGGCATAGCCGGGCGCGGCCTTGCCCGCGAACAGGAACGCACGCGGCGGCGCGTCGCCCCCAGAGCCCCGCTTGAGCTGCAGATAGCGTGTGATGACATAGAGCACGTTCAGAAGCTGGCGCTTGTATTCGTGGATGCGCTTGACCTGGATGTCGAACAGCCAGTCGGGATCGATCCGGACGCCGGTCTGGGCGCGGACCAGGTCCGCGAGCCGTACCTTGTTCGCGCGCTTGATCTCGCGCCAGCGCCGGCGGAAAGCCGGATCCGCGGCGAGGGGCTCGAGTTGCCGCAGCGATTGCATATTCGTGATCCAGCCCTCACCGGCATGCTCGTCGATCAGACTGCCGAGAAGGGGGTTCGACAGCAGCAGGAACCGCCGCGGGCTGACCCCGTTGGTCTTGTTACCGAAGCGCCCGGGCCACAGGTCCCAGAAATCGCTCAGCACGCTGTCCTTGAGCAACCGGGTGTGCAGCGCAGCCACGCCGTTGATCGAATGCGCACCCACGCAGGCGAGATTGGCCATCCGCACCCGCTTGTCGCCGGCCTCGTCGATGAGCGACAACCGGGCCACGCGCTCCACGTCTGCCGGGTAACGCAGCCGTACGCCAGCCAGGAAACGCGCATTGATCTCGCAAATGATCTCGAGGTGCCGCGGCAACAGCGCGCCGAACAGCGGCAGGGGCCAGGTTTCCAGCGCCTCGGGGAGCAGCGTGTGGTTGGTATAGCCGAAGGTGCGCTGCACGATAGCCCAGGCCTCGTCCCACCCGATCAGGTGCTCGTCCACCAGCAGCCGCATCAGTTCGGCGACCGCGATCGAAGGATGGGTGTCGTTGAGCTGCACCGCATATTTCTCGTGGAAATTGTGCACGCCCCCGCCCGGCACCTGCAGGTGGATGCGAATCATGTCGCGCAGCGAGCAGGAAACGAAGAAATACTGCTGCGCCAGGCGCAGCGCCTTGCCGGCCGCCGGCTCGTCGTTCGGGTAGAGCACCTTGGAGATGGTCTCCGAGAGCATTTTCTCGCCCACCGCCCCGTAGTAGTCGCCGACGTTGAACGCCGCCAGGTCGAACGACTCGACCGCTTCGGCGGACCACAGGCGCAGCAGGTTGGCCGTCTCCACGCGGTAGCCAAGAATCGGCGTGTCGTAAGCCACACCCCGCACTTCGCGCTGGGCAGCCCAGCGCACCCGGTAGCGCCCCTGGTCGTCGGTCCAGGCTTCGGTGTGGCCGCCCAACTTCACGTCGAAGGCCACCGTCGGCCGCATGATCTCCCAGGGATTGCCATAGCGCAGCCATTTGTCCGAACGCTCCACCTGCCAGCCGTCACGGATCTCCTGGTCGAATATGCCGAACTCGTAGCGGATGCCGTAGCCGATCGCCGGAATCTGCAGCGTGGCAAGCGACTCCATGTAACAGGCCGCGAGGCGCCCCAGTCCGCCGCTGCCCAGGCCGGGCTCCGGCTCGTGGTCGATCAGCGGGTCGAAGTCGAGGCCAAGCTCCCCCAGCGCCTGGCGAACCGGGCCTTCGATGCCCAGGTTGAGCAGGTTGGCGCCCAGATGCGGGCCCAGCAGGAACTCCGCCGACAAGTAGCACACGGTGCGCGCGGCCGTATTCTTGAACGTCTGGGCGCTGCGAATCCAGTGTTCCAGCAGGCGGTCGCGGACGGTGTAGGCGAGCGCCTGGTAATAATCGTTGGTGCTCGCAACCTCGGGAAACCGGGCCTGGAGATAGAACAGGTTATCGAGCAGGTCGCGCTTGATCGCCTCCACACCAAGTCCGGTTCTCACCGGCTCGGCGAGGCCGGGCGCGGCTCGCCGGTCAGGGACTCTCAATGCGTCCATCGCCTCTCCTTCGAATCCAAGACGCGGCAGGTTCCCGAATTCCGATTCGGTCCGGCCGCGAAGCTCGACGTCATCCGGCGGCCTCCAGAGTCATCCGGGTCACCGCGTCGAAGGCCACGACGCGGTTGCGGCCCGATCGCTTCGCCTCGTACAGCGCCTTGTCGGCGGCGGCAACCAGGTTGGCTGCGTTGGACGCCTGGGCCGGGATCGTCGTCGCCACTCCGATGCTGATGGTCACGAACGCCGCGGTGTCGGACGCCTCATGCGGCCGCCCCAATGCGGCGACGCCGGCGCGAATCTTCTCTGCCATCGTCGCGGCCGTGGCAGCGTCCGCGTTCGGCAGGATGACTGCGAACTCTTCTCCGCCATAGCGGGCCGTCTGGTCAGCCGCGCGGTGGGCGATGCCATCAATCGCCATTGCGATCTGCTGCAGGCATGCATCCCCCGCGGGGTGTCCGTACCGGTCGTTGTAGTCCTTGAAGTGATCGACGTCCACCATGAGCAGCGACAGGGGTCGGCCATCGCGCCGGGCGCGTGCCCATTCCCGCAGGAGGACTTCGTCGAATCGGCGGCGATTTGCGATGCCGGTGAGCCCGTCCACCAAAGACAGGTCGCGCAGCCGGGCTTCCAGTTGGTTGCGCACGGTGACGTCCTGCAGCACGTGAAGCGAGTAGAGGTAGGCTCCGCTTTCGTCCGCGATCGGGGATGACCGCGACAGGTAGGCCCGTCCGTCCGGTAGCGTGAATTCTTCTTCATGCCATGACTTGGGTTCAGTGCCAGCCCGGCAATTCGGCAACGGTCCGCCGAGCTTCGGGAACACCTCCCAGTAAGGCTTGCCGGCCGTTTCCTCGACCGGCATGCCAGCCAGCATCGCGTAAGCGGCGTTTGCGCGCACCACCCGGAACGCGGCGTCGTGAAGGAAGATCGCATCGCGCACCGAATCGAATGCCGCGCGCCACTCGATCTGCGCCTGCCGCAGCCCGCGGCGCGCGGCGGCGTCCGCCAGCTCGCGTTTTATCACCAGGCCAAGGCGGGCAAGCCGCCCCTTGATGAGAAAGTCGGACGCGCCGGCCCTCATGACTTCCACGAGCGTTTCCTCGCCCACCTTGCCCGAGATAACGACGAATGGCAGGTCGAGTCCGCTCTCTTTCGCGATCCCAACCGCCGCAAGGCCGCCAAAACCCGGAATCAGATAATCGGACACTATGAAATCCCAGGGCTTGTCCCTGAGCGCCGCGCGCATCGCCCCCGCGGTCTCGACACGCTCGAACGCGGGCTCGTAGCCGCACTTGCGCAGTTCGTGCACGAGCAGCGCCGCATCGTCGGCGGAGTCATCGACAATCAGGATGCGCAGGGGCAGTTTGATATCAGACATGGCTACTGGCGCTGGGCCTCGAAGGCAAAGTTTTTCTCGCGAAACAACCGCAGGCAGGCATCGACCGCCGCGGGATCGAACCAGACGCCGCGCTTTGTCTCGATTTCCTTGAGGGCGGCATCCATACCCAGGCCGGCGCGATAGGGCCGGTGGGAGGACATCGCTTCCACCACGTCGGCGACCGCGAGGACGCGGGCTTCCAGCGCAATCTCATCGCCCTTGAGACCTTGCGGATAGCCGGAGCCGTCGAGGCGCTCGTGGTGCTGCCGTACCATGTTCGCCACGGGCCAGGGAAAGTCGACCCCCTTGATGATGTCGTAGCCGGCCTGGGCGTGAACCTTGATAAGCTCATATTCGAGCTTTGTCAGGCGCGAAGGTTTGGAAAGGATTTCGGACGGGACCTGGATCTTGCCGATGTCGTGGATCAGCGCGCCGAAATGGATCCCCTGGATGGTTTCCGCCGGTAGGTGCATTTCCGCGGCGATGGCCGCGGCAATCTCCGCCACGCGGCGCTGGTGGCCCGCCGTGTAGGGATCGCGCATCTCCATGGTGGCCGCCAGGGTATCGATGGTGCCCTCAAGGCTGCGGCGCAGCTTCTCCGCCGCGGCACGTTGTGCCACGCCCGCGCGCAGGTTCGTGATTCCATAGGCGAGATCGCTGGCAAGCTCCTCGAGCAGCTTTAACTCGCTCTCATCGAACGCTTCGCTCTCCGCGGCTCCGATGCCGATGGCTCCGAACGGCCGGCCTCCTGGCGAATCGCGCAACGGCAGCCCCACTATCACGGCGATGTTCAGGGCCCGGAAGATCTCGCCCCACGGACCCTGTCCCGCATTCAGGTCTACGTTGCGCACGAGCTGCGTTTCGCCGAACCGGACCGCGCGCGCGACCGCCGACTGCACGTTGTCGCTTTCGGCCCACGAACCCGGAGGCTGCGACTTCGCGTCCGACCCGATGCCCCTGCAAGCCTTCAGGACCACCGATTCGCCCGAGTCTTCGGCCGCGTAGGCGACGATGGCGAGCGGATACCCGCCGACTTCATGGAGGATGCGGGTCATTTCCTGGAGCAAGCCCGCTTCGCCGGACGCGTGGACCAGCGCGACATTGCCCGCGCTGAGCGTTTTCAGGGCCCGATTGAGGTCGCGCAAACTGCGTTCGGCTTGCTTGCGCCCGGTGATGTCCCAATTGACACCGATCATTCTTACAGCGGTCCCGTCGCTCGCGCGCTGCACCATGGCGTGAGCCTCGATATGGCGTACCTCGAGGCTGGGCCATACCACACGAAACTCGATGTCAAAATCCCTGACCCCGTCGAGTGCGCCATTGATGGCTGCGTCACCCCGCTCCTTGTCCTCCGGGTGCAGACCCTTTTGCCATGCATCGTAAGCGCCACTGAAGTCCTGCGCGCGGATGCCGTAAAGGTCATACATCTGCGTGTCCCATACGAGCTTGTTTGCCACCACATCCCAATCCCAGATTCCGATACGCGCCGATCGCGTAGCCAGCGCGAGGCGGTCCCGGTTTTCCTGCAGCCTCGTCTCTGCCAACTTGCGCTCGGTGATGTCGTGGGCCGTCACGATGATGCCGTTCACATCCGGATCGCCGAGCAGGTTCCTGCCGAGGGCCTCGACCTCCACCTTCGAGTCGTCCTTGTGCGCAATGCGCAGTTCTACACGGCTCTGTTTTTCGGGATGCTGGATGACTTCCGCAATCGCGCGCAGGGCGTCAGGCAGGGACTCGGGCAGGACAAAATCCGTAAGATTCTTCCCCAGCACTTCCTCCGTTTCGTAGCCCGTCAAGCGCGTTCCGGACTCGCTGCGGAATAGCAGCTTCCCCTCCTTGTCTATGATAAAGAAGGCGTCCGAACTGCCTTCCGTGAGCTTGCGGTAATAGCGTTCGCGGCGCACCAGCGCTTCTTCCGCCCGCCTGCGCTCCGTGATGTCCAGCCCATAGATGTTGGCGTACCCCTCCTCCACGAACGGCGCCACGGTGACCGAGAAGATGCGGTCGTCGTGTTTCATCTCCACCTGGCGGACCTGGCCGCTCCGCAGGCTTTCGCGCACCAGTTCCGCGCAATGCCCCTGCGCACATTCGCCCGGGGCAGCGTTGCACACCTGCTGCAGCGGGACGCTGGCCGGATTGGCGTACAGCACGCGACCCTCCGCCGTCATGCGCATGATGGGGTTGGGATTTTCCTGCGGGAACCGGGCGAGCGCGCGGATCTCGGTTTCGGCCTGCTTGCGGGCCGTGATCTCCTCCGCGATCATCAGCAGATTCATGATGACACCGTTTGCATCGCGTACCGGCGTCACCAGCAGCGACACCCACACTGTCTTGCCGGACTTCTGGAGGTAGCGCTTCTCGGCCGAGTAGTACGGGGCCTGCCCGGACAGCAGCTCCGCCAGCTTGAGCTCGTCGCGTTCGAGGTCCTCCGGATGGGTGACGTCGCGGAATGTCCTGGACATGAGCTCTTGCGCTGAATAGCCGGTGATCTGGCACAGGCGCTCGTTGACGTTCAGGTACCGCCCGGTGGTGGAAGACTCCGAGATGCCCACGGGGGCCTGCTCGAAGATCGTGCGAAAGCGCAACTCGCTCGCGCGCAGCATCTGCTCCGCCTCGCGGGTCTTGCGGTTGGTGATGGCGACCGCGATCTTGTCGGCAAGCCGCCCGGCGAAGGCAATCTCGTCGGGTTGCCACGTGTACGGCCGGCCGACGTGCTCGAGGCACAGCAGGCCGATATGCTTGCCCGAGATTTCGACCACCATGTCGAGCATGGAGGTGATGCCGTTCGGCTTCACGTAGCTCTCGACGTAGCCGCTGGTGCGCGGATCGGTAAGCGGGTCGTTCGCGTCCACGTAGGGCGCATGCTTCAGCGCCCTGAACTCGTTTGCGAATTCCGGTTCGCGCAGCACCATCCCGGCGGAGTGCAGGCCGCTGGCGGCCTCATACAGGTCGATGCAGCGCAGTTCGTCTTCGGCCTCGTTGAACAGCCAGACGTTGGCCCGGGCCACTTTGGTCACCCGCACCGCGGCCTCGGTCATCTGCCGCGCCACGCCGTCGACGTCGCCCTGCAAAATGCCCTCCGAGGCTGACACTTCCTGCATGGCGCGGGCCTGTTCGTCGGTCCGCCGGCGGTTCGTCACGTCGTCGAAGATATGCAGCCACAAGGCCCCTTGCCCGCTTGCGCCTCCCACCGGGAAGGAACGCACGGAAAAACTCTCCCCGGTCTCGAGCTCGAACTGCGCGGGCACGGCCTTGTGCGATTCCGCCAGGCGCGGAAAGCACTCCCCGTAAGGCCGGCCGATCAGTTCCTGGAAACTCATGCCGGCCCGCGCCGCGTACGCCCTGTTGGCGCGCACGATGCGGAACTCCTCGTCGTGAACCAGCAGTGGCGAATCCACCGCATCCACGGTGTCGAGCCATCGCCGCCTCGCCTGCTGGATCGCGTCGCGCTCGCGCTGCAGGTCCTCGAGCATGTGCAGCAGGGCGCGCCGGGTACGTGTCTCCTCACCGGCTTGCGGATGCGACGCGAGCGTTCCGGAAGACTCTTCCATCTAGCTGCGCTTGCCCCTGATGTGCGAAAGCTCTGCTTCCAGTTCGAGCAGGCGCAATTCGCGGTCCACAGTCACTTTCTGGAACTGGCGCAGTTCGTTCAGTTGTTCATCGAGCGCCCGCTGCGCCAACATGCGCTCCCGGACGTCGCGAATATTGCACTGGATGAATCGGGTGCCGTCCACCGGATAGGCATTGCTGATGACTTCGACCTCGATCATTTCCCCGCCTTTTGTGCGCAGCAGGAGATGTTCGTACCGGACATAGTCGGTCTTCTGCAGTTGCGCGAACGCGGCCTCGGCGGCTTCGATATCCTTGATCGCACCGATGTCCGACACGCGCTTGCCGATCAGCTCCTCGCGGCTGTATCCGATGAGGCCGGCGAGAAACGGATTGACATCGACAATCGTTCCCGTGTCGCCTTCGAGGATCAGGATCCCGTCGAGGGCGGTTTCGAACAGGCGGCGATAGCGCTTTTCCGAGTTACTGAAGGCCAGTTCCGCCGCGTGGCGCTTGCGCGCAGCATCGGCATCGGCGAGCGCGCGCCGTACCGCCGGGACCAGCCGCGACAGCCGGTCCTTGAGGATGTAATCGGCGGCCCCCTCGTGTAGCAATTCGACGGCGGCTTCATCGAGCATGGTGCCGGTCACCAGGATCATCGGGGTCTGCGGTACTACCTCGCGCGCCAGCTTGAGGGCCTGGCGGCCGTCGAAGTGTGGCAGCTTGAAGTCCGCGAGGATCACGTCGGGGGGCTTCTCCTGCAGTGCATTGAGGAAAGCTTCCGGGGTTTCGACCCGGCGGGCCGAGAATTCGATTCCGCCCGTCTGCAATGCGCGTTCCACCAGCTTGGCGTCGTCCTCGGTATCTTCCAGCAGCAGGATTTCGAGCTTGTGTTCCATGCCGGCCTCAAGGGTGGGCGGCCGTCGGCGGCACTTCGTTCAACATCAGCCAGTAGAGCCCGAGCTGCGATACCGCGTCCACGAACTTGGGGAAATCCACCGGCTTGCGGATGTAGCTGTTCGCTCCCAGGGAATACCCCTGGATCAGGTCGGATTCCTCCTTCGAGGACGTGAGGATGACCACCGGGATCAGCCGCGTGCGGGGATCCTGGCGCAATTGCTCGAGCACCTTGAGCCCGGGCACCTTGGGTATCCGAAGGTCGAGCAGCACCAGGCCGAATTCCTCCGCCTTGTCGCCTATCAGATACTGGAGCGCTTCCGCGCCGTCGCGGGCGACCACCACCGGGTTGGCGAAGTTGTTCTTCTTCAGGGCCCGCAACGTCAGTTTCTCGTCGTCGGGATTGTCTTCGACCAGCAGAATTTTCCTATCAGCCATGTCGGGCCTCCGATTGAAACTTCATCCAACGGGCAACGTGAAATAGAACGTCGCCCCCTTGCCCACCGCGCCTTCGGCCCACACCCGGCCGCCGAGGCGCACGATGATGCGTTTCACGGTGGCCAGCCCGATGCCGTTGCCGGGAAACTCGCTCGCCTGGTGCAGGCGCTGGAACGGGCCGAAAAGATTCTCCGCATAGGCCATGTCGAAGCCGGCCCCGTTGTCGCGCACGCGGCACACGAGCTCGCCGTCCTTCTTCGCGGCGGCGAACTCGACGCGGGGCGCCGCCGTCTTCGCGGTGAACTTCCAGGCGTTGGAAAACAGGTTCTCCAGAACGGCACGCAGCAAATTCCCATCGCTTCGCGCGCTCACCCCGGACTCGATGGACACCGTCACGGGATGCCCGGGTGCCAATCTGCGCAGCTCGGCGACTGTTGACTCGGCGATCGCACTGAGATCGACCGGGCCGATATCCATTTCGCCGCGCGTCGCGCGCGAGAGTTTCAGCATGTCGTCGATCAGCTGCCCCATGCGCTGGGAAGCCTCGCGCACGCGACGCAAGCTGTCCCTTCCCTCTTCGTCGAGCTTGTCTGCATAGTCCTCGAGCAGCACTTGCGAGAAGCCGTCGATCGAGCGCAGTGGCGCGCGCAGGTCGTGCGATACCGAATAACTGAACGCTGTCAGTTCCGTGTTCAGCGCCGCGAGCTTCCGGTTGTCGAGCTCGAGCTGTGCAAAGGCCGCCTGCTTGCGCGCGGTGTTGTCGGTGCCGATCAGCAGGTAGCCGATGATGTTTTCATGCGCATCGCGCAGCGCCGTGACCGATACCACAGCCGGGAAGCGGCTGCCGTCCTTGCGGATGTAGGTCAGTTCGTAGATGTCCTCGATGCCGCGCGAGGCCTTGAACACGAGCGCCTCGAAGCCCGGCGCGATCGGCGTCGAGAGCTCGACACTCAGCGCCGAGGCGCGCGCGCGACCACTTCCTGGGGATCGGAGATGTCGGCCGGGGTGATCT
>JANNNQ010000427.1:0-3063 GCA_031398625.1 Pseudomonadota bacterium | reverse complement strand
ATGGCTGCCGCCAATGTGGCGGGCCTGATCGCTGGCCGCCCGGAGTTGATGACCCGTTCCGTCGAGACCGCTGCGGAACTCATGCCGCTCCTGGAACAGGTCGACGTGATCGCGGTGGGACCGGGGCTCGGCACCGATGCGTGGGCACAAGCCGTCTTTGCGGCAGTCATTGCCGCACGCTTGCCACTGGTGGTGGATGCGGACGCGCTCAATCTCCTGGGCGCGGCACCCCGGCGGCGCGATGACTGGATTCTCACGCCGCATCCCGGAGAAGCCGCCACGCTGCTGGGTTCGAGCGCAGCGGCCATCCAGTCAGACCGGATAGCCGCCGCTGCCCGGCTGGCCGAACGCTATGGCGGTGTCGTCGTTCTCAAGGGCGCCGGGACGCTCGTGGCAACCCAGGGAGCATTGCCATCGCTGTGCAGTTACGGAAATCCGGGCATGGCTGCGCCAGGCATGGGCGATGTCCTGACCGGTGTCATCGCGGGCCTGTTTGCCCAGACGCGCGATCTGTGGACCGCTGCACGCGCTGGCGTCCTCGTCCACGCTTTGGCGGGGGACAGGGCGGCCCGCGAAGGCGAACGCGGCCTGCTGGCGAGCGACCTGGTCGCGGCCTTGCCCGCCTGCGTGAACCCGGTGCAATGAACATCACCCTTGCCGATCCCGCGTCGATGCGAGCGTTTGGCGGCAAGCTGGGAGGTGCCCTGCTGCAGGTGCTAGCGGTGCCGCTGGTCATTGCACTCAACGGTGAGCTCGGTGCGGGCAAGACGACCTTTGCCGGCGGCGTCCTGGCAGGAATGGGAATTCGCGGACCGGTGCGCAGTCCGACCTACACGCTCATCGAACCGTATGAAGTGGGCGACCGCATGGTGTACCACCTCGATCTGTACCGGCTGTCCGGTCCGCGCGACCTGGAAGCGTTGGGGGTCCGGGAACTTCATGTGCCTGGCAGCACCTTGCTCATCGAATGGGCAGAACGGGGAGGCAACGCGTTGCCGGCAGCGGATCTCGCCTTGCAATTCAGCTATGCAGACGCCGCCCTGGGTTCGCCGCGTGCTGTGGCGGTAACGGTGGGCACCGCGGCGGGCAGGGCACTTGCCGGACTGCTTGAAAAGTAGCCAGAGGTTCGGCATTACAATTCCCGCGTATCTCCATAATTTTAATTGAAATGTTGTCGTCTATCGCGCTACAGTGGCGGCATGAGGGCAATGCTGTGTTGTGGCTTCCTGCTGACTGCGTCGGTTGCGCTTTCCGCACCTGTCGACATCAAGGACGTACGCCTGTCCTCCGGGCCTGACGGCACTCGCATCGTGTTCGACGTGTCGCACGCGGTGGAACCCGTGGTCTTCCGGTTGAGCGATCCCGAACGCGTGGTCGTCGACCTCGCCAACACCCGGATCGATGCGGCTGCGGAAGCGCTTCCCGGCGGCCAGGGTCTCGTGAAAAGCCTGCGCGCAGGACCGCGTGACCGGGGTGGCTTGCGTATCGTCATCGATCTCAACGCCGCTGCCGAACCCAGGAGCTTCGTGGTCCCGCCCGCAGCAGGGCTCGGCCATCGCGTCGTGCTGGATCTTGCCCCGGTCGGGGTGGCCTCGGCGGCGCCGGTGCCAGTGGTCGTTCCGGCTGCGCCGAAGGTCACGAAGACGGTTCCGACCGACGCGGACCGCGACATCGTGATCGCGATCGATGCGGGTCATGGCGGTGAGGATCCGGGTGCGAGCGGCCGGCGCGGCACTCGTGAGAAGAACGTGACGCTGGAGATCGCCCGCCGCCTGAAGGAGCGCATCGACCGCGAACCCGGCATGCGGGCCGTGCTGACGCGGGACGCGGACTATTTCATTTCGCTGCGCGAGCGCATCAATCGGGCCCGCAAGCACCAGGCGGACATGTTCGTTTCCATCCATGCCGATGCGGTCCGCGATCGCAGCGTAACCGGTTCCTCCGTCTATGTGCTCTCCCCCCGGGGCGCCAGCAGCGAAGCGGCGAAGTGGCTCGCTGACCAGGAAAACGCTGCCGACCTGATCGGCGGGATCTCGCTGGATGGCAAGGACGACGTGCTGAAATCCGTCCTGCTGGACCTGTCCCAGGGCGCTAGCATGAGCGCGAGCATCGAGGCGGCTGACAACGTCCTGCACGAGCTGGACCGGATCGGCAACGTGCGCCGGAAAGCGGTCCAGCATGCGGGCTTCGTGGTGCTCAAGTCCCCAGACATCCCGTCCATGCTGGTCGAGACGGCCTTCATCTCGAATGTCGAGGAAGAAGCGAAGCTCAAGGATCCCCGTCACCAGCAGCGCCTGGCCGAAGCGGTGCACCAGGGCGTGCGGGCCTATTTCACTGCGAATCCGCCGCCGGGCACACTGCTCGCGAAGGCCAGAAGCCGCGAGCGGGTAGCCCGGAGCGTGCCCTCTGCCGCGCCAGCAGGCGGCGTGAGGCAGTAGCGCACTCAAGGAACGCTGCAAGCCGCCGGGGCGATCGCCCTCTCTGCTATCCTGCGCGGCCTCCATGGCCATCCGCGTTCTATCCGAGCAACTGATTCACCAGATCGCCGCTGGTGAAGTGGTAGAGCGCCCGGCTTCCGTCATCAAGGAGCTGGTCGAGAACAGCCTCGATGCGGGGGCGACACAGATCGACATCGAAGTCGAAGAGGGCGGCGTCCGCCTCTGCCGCATCCGCGACGATGGTCACGGCATGGCGCGGGATGAGCTGCACCTGGCGCTCGCGCGGCACGCAACGAGCAAGATCACCACCGTCGATGACCTCGAGCAGGTCGGCACGCTCGGCTTTCGGGGCGAAGCGCTGCCCAGCATTGCCTCCGTCGCCCGCATGCGGCTGGTCTCACGGCCAACCGACAGCCCGCTTGCACATGCCATCACCGCCGACAATGGCCTGTTCTCGGATCCGGAACCGGCAGCCCATCCGGCGGGCACTACGGTTGAAGTCAGGGATCTCTTCTTCAATGTGCCCGCCCGCCGCAAGTTCCTGCGGGCCGAGCGGACCGAAATGCAGCACCTCGAGCGGATGATCGAGCGGCTGGCCCTGTCACGCTTCGATGTGGGATTCTCG
>JANNNQ010000401.1:0-1549 GCA_031398625.1 Pseudomonadota bacterium | reverse complement strand
GCGAGATCGGTGACCTCTCGGTCCCAATTCTTCTCGGAGTCGGGGGTCGGCTCGATAGCGCCTAGGCCACGTTCTCGTAGATAACGCACGCAGTCGCCGATCCACGCCGCCTCGTTCTCGGCGCCCAGCGGCATGTTGTAGAGCACCGAGGGTGATCCTGGGCCGTGAATCAGAAAGAGGTTGGGGAAGTCTGCGATCGCCATACCGAGGTACGTGTCGAAGCGGGTGCTCCACTTCTCCTTCAGGCTGACGCCGTTGCGCCCCTTCGGGTTGAGGCGCAGCAAGGTACCGGTGATGGCGTCGAAGCCCGTCGCCCTCACGAGCATGTCGATTGGGTGTTCGCCCGTCGCGGTGCGCACGCCTTTCGGCGTGATCTCTTGAATCGGGTCTTCGCGCAGGTCGACCAGGGTGACATTGTCGCGGTTAAAGGTTTCATAGTAGCCGTTATCGAGGAGCTGACGCTTGGTGCCCAGATAGTAGTCGGGCATCAGCTTCACGGCGGTCTTGGGATCGCGTACGGTCTCGCGGATTTTGCCGCGCACAAAGTCGGCCAGCGTGCGGTTGGCCTCCTTATTGGTCAGGAGGTCAGCGTAGCTGCTGAACAGGAGGTGGAAGCCGCCCTTCTGCCAGAGCTCTTCGTAGAGCGCTTGGCGCTGCTCGGCAGTATCCTCGCAGGCTAAGCGCTCGCTGAACTTGAACGGCATGCCCACGGGGTTAGTATTCAACTGCGCGCGGATGGCTTCCCAGTTCTCGCGGGCGTGCTGCATCAGCTCAGGTTCGAGGGGACGGTTACGCGCCGGGATGCTGTACTGCGGCGTGCGTTGGAGCACCGTCACATGTGCCGCCTCGCGGGCGATCTCGGGAATGGCCTGCACCCCTGAGGAGCCGGTACCGATCACGCCGACGCGCTTGCCCGCAAAGGAGACAGGTGTCTGCGGCCAGCGGCCAGTGTGGTAGCACTCCCCAGCGAAGGTCTTGATCCCAGGAATGTCAGGCGTGTTGGGCGCTGAGAGGGTGCCGACCGCACAGATCAGAAACTGGGCAGAGACGCGCGCGCCCGCGCTAGTCTCGACCAACCATTGCTGCCGCGCTTCGTCATAGCGGGCATCGCTTATCCACGTTTCAAGCTGGATATCGCGGCGCAGGTCGAGCCGGTCGGCGACAAACTCCAGATACGCGAGGACAGACTCTTGACTAGGCTGGGTCTCGGCCCAATCCCACTCCTTTACGAGATCCTCAGAGAACGTGTAACAGTAGAAGGGGCTACCCGGACCATCGACCCGCGCACCGGGGTAGCGGTTCCACCACCAGGTGCCGCCGACGCCGGTGGCGCCGTCGTAGACGCGGACCGAGAGACCCATCGTGCGCAGGTGGTGCAGAGCGTACAGGCCGCCAACGCCCGCTCCGATAACCACCGCATCATAGTGCTCGACCGCTCCGTTCCCTCGTGGCTTTTGTGAGTGTTGATCTATGTTTGTCATGGTGTTCCTTCCTTATTCTCTCTCGTCAGGTTTTCGCTTAGATATATCTCATCACGATCAGGATTGCG
>JANNNQ010000366.1:0-7065 GCA_031398625.1 Pseudomonadota bacterium | reverse complement strand
TGGTGCCGGAGGTCGGACTCGAACCGACACAGGGTTGCCCCTGGCAGATTTTGAGTCTGCTGCGTCTACCAATTCCGCCACACCGGCAAGTGCGAGGAGGGGCGGGAGTATAGAGGAGGCGTGTTCCCGGAGGGAACCGGTACAAGCCTGGCAGGCCGACTGTGTCGGCAAATGGCCTGGCGGCGAATGGCCGGCTTGGCCGGCAAATGGTCGCGTTGCGACAAATTGGAATCTGATTGCTGGCGGATTGGGTTCTGTAGTGACGTATTGGTCCGCAAGCTCGAGACCCTTTGCCGTTAGGCCGATTGCCGCAAAGCGGCCATTCGCCGCCAGGCCATTTGCTGACAGAGTCAGCCGGTCGCTCCTCTCCCTTGCGACCTTTTTCCCCCTTCCTGCATCTATAAGGACAGCCCCCACCTTCTCGCAGGTCCGATGTCCCAGCTGTCTGCCATTGAGATCCCGCCGGAAACCCTGGTTGCGGCGAGGGCGGGAGATCTTCATGCAAGGGAAGCGGTCTACCGCGCGTGCCTGCCGGGAGTCCGGGGATTTGTCCGCAGGCTGGTCACACGGCCCGCCATCGCGGAAGAGCTCGTCCACGATGTGTTTGTTCAGCTGCTCAAGGAGCTCGACAGTTTCCAGGGCAGCGGTTCCTTCGGGGCGTGGGCAAGGCGCATCGCGGTGACCCGGTGCCTCATGCACCTGCGGTCTCCCTGGAACCGGGCGGCCCTGTGGCTCACGCAGGATCCGGATAGGGAAGACGGGTCTGACCCCGGCCACGAGTTCGGACCGGCCGACGAACCGCCGGTCCGGTCGCGCCAGGAAGAGCTGCGGCTGGAGCGGGCACTGGCCGCATTGAGCCCCCTCACGCGTTCGGTCGTCTGGCTGCATGACGTGGAGGGTTACACGCACGCCGAGATCGCCACGGAACTCGGCCGTTCCGCCAGCTTCTCCAAATCGCAGCTCGCGCGCGCCCATGAGCGTTTGCGCCAGCTGCTTGCCCATCCGGAAGAGAGAGTCGCATGCACGCCAGCCTCCACCAGTTGTTGAGCCTTCGCGACGGCGATCCGGTCGCGGCCGATGCCTCGCGGCATGTCGATGACTGTGCTCATTGCACCGGCGAGCTGGCTCGTCTCCAGGCACTGCGCAATCGTCTGCAATCGTTGCCTGCCACGAGTGCCGGAGCGGTCGACGATGCGGTGCTCTGGGAGCGCATCAGGAATTCCCTCTCGGGGCAACGCGCGGCACAGCGTTCACCGAATCGCTATCTCGCCATGGCGGCCGCCGTCGTGTGGGCAGGGGTGGCGCTCGTGTGGTTCGTGCTGGCTGATCAGGGATCGCAGCCGGCGCAGACGGCGGCGCTTGAGGTTGGGCAAGCCGACCCGGACGCACTGACCGCTTTGGTCGTGCAGTCACAGCAGCTCGAAAGCTACCTCCAGCAGTTGCCGCGACCGCGAGTGGAGCAGGCGGCGACTGCCGCAACGGTGGATGCGCTCGAAGGCCGCATTCAATGGCTCGACTATGCCTTGTCCGCAAGCATCGCCGCAGAGGTGCCGGTGGAGCAGTCGGCAGCGCTCTGGCAGGAACGCATCGACCTGCTCGGGTCGCTGGTGACCTTGCGGTCTGCGCAGGCCGAAAGACTCTCGTTCTGAATTCGCATCCAAGTACAACCTGAAGGGGAATGTCATGAGCATCGGCAATTTGAATGGCGTGCGTGTCTGGTTGGCGTGCGCACTCCTTGTTCCCGGTTTCGTGCTGGCTGCGCAACCGGAAGCGGGGGGGCAGGCCACACCGGAAAACCGCGAACAGCGGCTCGCCGACGCGCGCCAACGTCTCGAGCAGGCGGCGCGTGAGGTGGCGGAACTGAGTCTTGACGAGAGCGGCCGGCGTGACGTGTTCCGGTTCCGCAACTTCGAACCGGGACGCGCGGCGCTGGGCGTCAACATCGGCAGGGCAGAGCAGGGCGAAGGGGTGCCCGTCCTCAGCGTCAGTCCCGGCGGACCCGCGGCGAATGCCGGCATCAAGGCCGGCGATCTGCTGCTGTCTGTCGGTGGCAAGGCGCTGCAGCCGGACAACGGCCGCTCGTCGCAGACGGTGCTGCTGGATTTCATGGAGGGTGTGGATGCAGGCGAGACGGTGGCGGTCGAGTATCGACGCGACGGCAAGACCGCCAGGGTGGATGTCGTCGCCGAGCCGCTACGGCCGCAGATGATCGCCGGCACGGCGGTAACACGCGCCCTGCCGCCCGGCATGGGTCCGTTCGAGATCGCTACGCCCGGGGTGTCCTTCTTCCGCGATCCGGCGTCATTCGGCGCGATGGAGCTGGTGACACTGACCCCGAAGCTGGGGCAGTACTTTGGCGCGGACAAGGGATTGCTGGTGGTGCGGGCCCCGGCTGACTCGCGATTCGGTCTCGAGGATGGCGATGTGATCATCGACATCGCCGGTCGCATGCCGACGAGCCCCGCGCATGCCATGCGCATCCTCGATTCCTACCAGCCCGGCGAGAAGCTGACGCTCACCGTGCTGCGGCAGAAGAAGAGAGTGCCTGTCGGGGTCGAGATTCCCGCCGATGCCCTGCGCGGGGACCTCCAGATCCAGCAATTCCGCCAGGCCATTCCAGCCCTGCCCGCAACGCCGGGGGTGGGTGGAGACATCCTGTTCAACGGGCCGGCTCAGGCTGCGCCCCTGATCCGCGCCTTGCCCGCCCCGGACGACCGGGTCTGACTTCTGCTTCCTCGATCCTGATCCCCCCTGTATCGTGCGCGGCCCATGCGCCGCGCCGATTTTTTCTACGAACTGCCCCCCGGGCTGATCGCGCAGCAACCCGCGCCGGAGCGGACTGCCAGCCGGTTGCTGCATCTCGACCGACTGACTGGCGCGCTGGTCGATCGGCGGTTTGGGGATTTGCCGGCACTGCTCAGGCCTGACGACCTGCTGGTCTTCAATGACACCCGGGTGATTCCCGCCCGGCTGTTCTGCACCAAGACGAGCGGTGGGCAGGTCGAGATCTTCCTCGAACGCATCCTGGACGATCGCCGTTTTCTGGCGCAGGTGCGGGCGAGCAAGCCACTGAAGCCCGGGGGCCAGGTGCTGCTCCCCGGCGAAGTCACTGCAACCTGCCTTGGGAGAGATGACGACCTGTTCGAGTTCGATCTTGGGCAGGACCCGGTGGCTTATTTCACGGCCTACGGGCAGATGCCGCTGCCGCCGTACATCGAGCATGTCCCCGACGACCAGGACGCAGAGCGCTACCAGACCGTGTACGCAAACCAGCTCGGTGCGGTCGCGGCACCGACGGCAGGATTGCATTTCGATACCCGGATGCTCGCCCGGTTGCAGGCTGCGCAGGTCCGTACCGCTTTCCTGACGCTGCACGTGGGGGCCGGCACGTTCCAGAACGTGCGTGTCGACGACCTGGATACCCATCGGATGCATGCAGAGCGGGTTGAAGTGTCGCAGGGTGTCTGTGACGCAGTGGCGCAGACGCGTGAACGGGGTGGCCGGGTCATCGCCGTTGGCACCACGGTCGTGCGCAGCCTCGAAGCCGCCGCGGCCTCCGGCGCACTGCGGCCACTGTCGGGAGAAACCCGGCTGTTCATTCGCCCGGGCTACCGGTTCCAGGTCGTCGATGCAATGGTCACGAACTTTCACCTGCCCGAATCCACGCTGCTGATGCTGGTGTGTGCGTTCGGCGGATATGAGAAGGTGCTGGCTGCCTACGCGCATGCAGTCGCGCAGCGCTACCGCTTTTTCAGTTATGGGGATGCGATGTTCCTGTCATGAAGTTCGATCTCCTTGCAACTTCAGGCCGCGCCCGCCGGGGCCGGCTGACCTTCCCGCGGGGAGTCGTAGAAACGCCGGCCTTCATGCCCGTGGGCACGTATGGCACGGTCAAGGCGATGACGCCGGAAGAACTGGTGGGTATCGGCGCCGAGATCATCCTCGGCAACACGTTCCACCTGTGGCTGCGGCCCGGGATGGAAGTCATCAAGGCGCACGGCGACCTGCACCGCTTCATGCACTGGGAAGGGCCCATCCTCACGGACTCGGGCGGCTTCCAGGTGTTCAGTCTCGCCGAACTGCGCAAGATCACGGAAGAGGGCGTGCATTTCCGTTCGCCCATCAATGGCGACAAGGTATTCCTGAGTCCCGAGATCTCCATGCAGGTCCAGCAGGATCTCGGCGCCGACATCGTCATGGTGTTCGACGAATGCACGCCGTATCCGGCCACGGTGGATGAGGCCCGCAAGTCGATGGAACTGTCGCTGCGCTGGGCTGCCCGCAGCCGGCAGGAATTCGATCGACTGGAAAATCCGCATGCGCTGTTCGGCATCGTGCAGGGTGGCATGCAGGAGGACCTGCGCCGCGAATCGCTCGCCGGCCTGCTCGAAACGGGTTTCCACGGTTTCGCCATCGGCGGACTGGCCGTGGGTGAACCGAAGGACGAACGTGAGCGGGTCCTCGAGGGCATCGAGCCGCACCTACCCGCGACGCATCCCCGCTACCTGATGGGAGTGGGCACGCCGGAGGACCTCGTCGAGGCGGTGCGTCGCGGCGTCGACATGTTTGACTGCGTAATGCCCACGCGCCACGCCCGCAACGGCCACCTGTTCACGTCGACGGGCGTGCTCAAGATCCGCAATGCAGTGCACGAGAAGGACCCGCAGCCGATCGATGCCACCTGCGGCTGCTACACTTGCCGTCACTACAGCCGCTCATACCTGCGCCATCTCGACCGCTGCGGCGAGATCCTGTCCGCGCGGCTCAACACCATTCACAACCTGCACTACTACCTGACCCTGATGCGTGACATCCGCGCGGCAATCGAGCAGCATCGTTTCGCCGCCTTCGCCGCCGGGTTCTATGCGAAGCGCGCCGCGGAATCCTGATGCTCAACGATATCTCCACTTCGATCTGGTTCCGACGCCTGCTGGTGGCCGCCATCCTGGTCGGCATCCTGATCCTGACGGTTGTCGTCATCCAGCCGTTCCTGATTCCGGTCATCTGGGCGGCGATCCTCGCGTATGTGTCGTGGCCGCTGCATGTGCGGCTGTTGCGGCTGACGCGCCGGCGTGCATCGATCGCAGCGTTGCTTACGACGCTGCTGCTGACCATCGCGATCATCCTGCCCATCCTGTGGCTGATCCTGCTGCTGCAGATCGAGACCGTCGTGGCGTACCGCGAAGTGCAGGCGTTTCTGGCGTCGAATCCCACGCTGCCGCCCGCGCTGCGTGATCTTCCCTGGGTGGGCCCGTACCTGCAGCAGATCCTGGCGGATCTCGTCGCCGATCCGGCGTCGCTGCGGCAGCAGCTCGGGGCCCTGTTCGAGCGGTCAACGGGCGAGATCACCGTGCTGATTGGCGGTGCGGGCAGGAACATTGCCAAGTTGTTCTTTGCGCTCCTGACGCTGTTCTTCCTGTTGCGGGACGGACGCCGCTTGTTCGAGCAGCTGCGCGCCGGCCTTGAAGGAATACTGGGTGCCCAGGTGCGTGACTACCTGCAGTCGATCGGGCAGACCACGCGCGCGGTCGTGTATGCGCTGGTGCTGGCCGCCATCGTGCAAGGCATTTTCGCGGGCATCGGCTACTGGATCGTCGACTTCGGGCCACCCGTGCTGCTCGGCGCGGTCACGGCGCTCGTTGCCCTCATTCCTTTCGGTGCACCGCTCATCTGGGGCAGCCTCAGCATCTGGCTGCTCCTGACCGGCCGGGTCGGTGATGGCGTGACGCTGCTGGTGTGGGGACTGCTGGTCGTCAGCTGGGTGGACAACATTGTCCGGCCACTCGTGATCTCGAACGCGACACGCATGCCGTTCCTGCTCGTGGTGTTCGGTGTGCTGGGTGGCGTGCTGGCCTTCGGCCTGGTCGGCCTCTTCATTGGCCCCGTCGTGCTCGCCGTCGCCCTCGCCATCTGGCGGGAGTGGCTGGAGCACAGGCCGGGGGCGGCGAAGACGCCACAATAGGAAAGGGACGGCCGGCTTTGCCGGCAGGTGGGCCGCTGGCAAGTAAGCCGATTGCATCGGCAAGGGGGCCTGTAGGCAGGTCAGACACCAAAAATCCGTGCCGCGAAGCGACTCTCCTTCTGGCTTGCCGGCAGGCCTACCTGTCGCAGCGCGACTTACCTGCCAGCGGCCCCCTTGGCGACAAAGTCGACCGGTTGCTCTGGCTACAGTCTTCTGGTCTGCCCCGCCAGCTGCGACACTAGCACCTTGTCGATGCGGGTGCCATCCATGTCGACGATCTCGAAACGCCAGCCATTGACGACCAGCGTCTGGCCGGTGTGGGGAATAGCCCCAAGCTGTTCCAGCAGGAAGCGTGCAAGCGTGGCGAAGCGTTCGCCGACGACGAGGCCGCCCATGCCTACCTTGTCTTCCAGCTCATCCATCCCGATCTGGCCGTCGACGAGGTAGGAGCCGTCCTCGCGCCTCACGACGTTGGGTGGCTCCTCATGGCCCTCGCCCGCGAGATCGCCCGCAATGGTTTCGAGGATGTCGGTGGGGGTGATCATGCCGAGCAGGTCGCCGTATTCATCGACCACGATGGCGATATGGGGGCGGGCCTTCTTGAACTGCGCGAGCAGCGACAGGGCCTTTGTCGAGGGAGGCACCACCAGCGGATCCCGGATCATCGCGCGCAGGTCGAGGGTCCGCTTGCCCAGCAGCACGTCGATCAGCTCGCGCGTCCGCACGTACCCGAGGACGTTGTCCAGGCTGTCGTCGCAGATGAGATAGCGTCCGTAACCGCCCTGCACGACCTGTTCGCGGAGGGAGTCGAGTGAGGCATGCACGTCGATCCACTCGACCTGCGAGCGGTGGGTCATCATGCTGCGCACGGGCCGGTCGCCGAGACTCAAGACCTCGTCGATCATCTGCCGCTCGACCTTGTCGATCACACCCTGTTCGGCACCTTCGGAGAGGAGAGCGGTGATTTCCTCGTCGGTAACGGTCCGCTGGTTCTGGTCATGCACGCCCAGCAGCTTGAGCAGCAGGGCGGTCGACCCCTGCAGCAGTACCACGAAGGGACGGGTGGTCTTCGAAACGACGTTGAGGAGTGGCGCGACGGCGAC
>JANNNQ010000300.1:0-2002 GCA_031398625.1 Pseudomonadota bacterium | reverse complement strand
CTATTGCAGAGTATATTCTGGATGCGTTCTAGGGCACTGACAAGCAAGGGCGAGAAAGGGATGAAGCGGTCAGCATACAAAAAAAGGCCGCATCTTTCGATACGGCCTTTTTCATACCATGTGAATGGAATTACTTCTTTGCAGGAGCAGCAGCTGGTGCAGCAGGAGCAGCAGCAGGAGCTTCTACAGCTTTTTTTGCTTTCTTTGCTTTTTTTACTTTTTTAGCTGGCTTGGCTTCTTTTTTTGCATCAGCAGCAGGAGCAGCTACTTCAGCTTTTGCAGGAGCAGCAGCAGGCTTGGCAGCATCGGCAGCGAAAGCTACAGCGGCGAAAGAAACAGCTACGAGAGTTGCGATGATGCTGGATACGATTTTTTTCATTTTTGGTACCTCCGGAAATTAATTGCTTATGCCTTTCTTTATTGCAGACGGCATGCCAACTCCGCATCAGTCCCTAACCACCTGTTATTGCGGCATTGTACTCCACGAACAACATGATTGCAATACCGCACCCCGGCTTAAACATACCGCAAAAGAGGCAGAACATCTCTTCCGGTATTAAATCGGCTAAACCGGTTGACGGGTAGTATCAAAGCACCGAATATGCTATGCTCCAAACCGTTTAAACAAGATCATCCCGATGAGGTAATTTGTGGCATTGATAACTTTACGAAATATCACCCTGGCTTTTGGAGGGCCCCCGCTTTTTGAAGGCATCAACTTGCAGATCGAGCCGGGAGACCGGCTTTGCCTGTTAGGCAGAAACGGCACAGGCAAATCAACACTGATGAAACTGATCAGCGGAGAGTTATCTGCCGAACAGGGCGAAATATCCAGACAGCAGGGACTCAAAGTAGCACTGGTTTCCCAGGAATCTCCGGAAGGACTGACCGGTTCGGTTTTTGATATTGTAGCATCCGGCATGGGCAATGCTGCAGATCTGCTGGCCGAGTATCATCACATTGCACACCAGATGGCAACAGATGGCGACAATCAGCTGCTTGCACGTCTGGAAATCCTGCAAAAAGAGCTGGAGGCAATCGGCGGCTGGCATCTGCATCAGGAGGTTGAACGTGTACTGTCGCGTCTCGATCTGGATGCGGAAAAGGAATTCGCAACCCTTTCCGGCGGCACCAAACGCAGGGCACTCCTGGCACGAGCACTGATCGCATCTCCTGACATACTGCTGCTGGACGAACCGACCAACCACCTCGATATCGAAACCATCATCTGGCTGGAGGATTTTCTGCTCCGACAGGTCAAGACGGTTCTGTTTGTTACACATGACCGCGCCTTTGCCAGAAAAATGGCCAACCGGGTAGCCGAACTTGATCGCGGACGCATCTTTGCCTTCCCCTGCGGTTACGACACTTTTGTGGAGCGCCGGGAAGAACTGCTTGCCGCAGAGATCACCCGTCAGGCGCTGTTCGATAAAAAGCTGGCCCAGGAGGAAGTCTGGATTCGCCAGGGAGTCAAGGCACGACGTACCCGAAATGAGGGCCGTGTCAGGGCACTGAAGAAACTCCGTGAAGAGCGGGTTCAGCGTAGGGAACGTCAAGGTACAGCCAAAATACAGCTGCAGGAAGCCGATAGATCAGGACATCTGGTGGCTGAAACAGAAGGAGTCAACTTCATCTTTGGCGGTCAGCAGGTCATCCGGAATCTTTCCACCACAATCATGCGTGGTGATCGTGTCGGCATTATCGGCCCGAACGGCTCCGGCAAGACCACCCTGCTGCGCCTGCTGCTGGGAGAGCTTCAGCCGCAAAGCGGCGAGCTTAAGCTTGGTACACGCCTGGAAGTGCTCTATTTTGATCAGATGCGCGAGCAGCTGGACATCAACAAGAGTGTGCTGGAGAATGTCGGCGAAGGGAATGATACCCTCACAATCAACGGTGTCAGTCGTCACATAATCGGATATATGCAGGACTTTCTTTTCAGCCCGGAACGCGCCCGCAGCCCGGTCAGCATCCTTTCCGGCGGAGAGCGCAATCGCCTGCTGCT
>JANNNQ010000259.1:0-2357 GCA_031398625.1 Pseudomonadota bacterium | reverse complement strand
GTGGCACCCGTGTGCGGTGCGTCTGCCCAAAGCGTATCGACGTGGGTGTCTTCGGCGAAGCGAAGCTCTGGCATCGGCAACGCCGGCCGGAAGTCGGCTGGGTAAACCGTTCCGCTGTGCGGAGAATCACACAACCAAGGCAGGGATTGATGCGGTCGCGGCGCGTGGACATGAAAAGCGGTTGAAGAACGCATGGACATCTCGTCTGTCAGTGGGCCAAGTGCAACTCACTGTGCTCACAGCGTAAGCATCGGTAGGCCGCACCACAAACGACATTTCGAGGCACTGCCCTTACATGATGTAATGGCTCTTTACCGATGCAGCGATGAAGATCCAGTCCCCGTCATTGCCGGAGTTGCACGCCTTCATGCGCGCCGCCGAAACCGGCAGCTTCATGCGCGCGGCTGCCTTGCTGTGCGTCACCCCCGCAGCGGTCAGCAGGGCGGTACAACGCCTGGAAGCAAGGGTCGGCGTGACGCTGCTCGAGAGAAATGCGCGGGGCGTCTCCTTGACGGCCAGTGGCCGGGCCTACCTGACCTGGATTCAGCCGGCCCTGTCCATCCTGGAAGACGCAGCCGTCACGAGTTTTCAAAACAGTCGACAACCGACGTTGCGCATCAGCGCGCCCCCGGCGCTGAACATGCGGTGGTTGTTGCCGCGCCTGCCCTTGTTCCAGGCGGAGCACCCGCAGTTGAAGCTCGCATTTCAGAGCTACGACATACGCGATGACTTCCTGAGGGACGATGTGGACTGCTGGCTGCAAGGCCGTCAGAGCAGCGCCAGCCGCTGGCCCAGGCACATTGAGGCCACCTACGTGATCGGGCGCGAGATCAGTCCGATCTGCCACCCGAGCCAGGCACACCGCATCCGCACGCCGGCCGACCTGCTGCGCCTGCCCTTGCTCTATCAATCGCGCTATCCCGACAACTGGGCTTTGTGGTTGCGCAAAGCAGGCATCGAATCCAAAGAACTTCCGCTGCAGACCGGCTTCGATTCCGGCCTGGTAGAGGCTGTGATGGCGGGGATGGGGGTGGCTGTGGTTCAGCTCTGCCTGATCGAACGTGAGCTGGAGTTGCAGCGCATTGCCGCGCCCATTCCCATCACGGTGTCAACAGGGCGTGGCTACTACTTCTGCACGCCCCGGGCATCCCACGACCGCCCGGTCATCGTGGCCTTGCGCAAGTGGTTGGTCGAGCAGGCGAAGGCTGGGCCGCATGGCACGGCCTGAGTCGCTCACGGGCCTGCGAGATGAAACGGCGGGTGATTTGCCAGGATTCCCTGTCGGTGTCGTGAACCTCGCTGGAATGCTGGCTTCCGTCAGGCCGTAGTGGGCCGTTCCCGGCTGCCGGTGTTGTCCTTGATCTCCGGTTGGATCGGCAGGCGAGGAGCGGGGGTCAGGCAGGAGCGAGGGTCAAGGCAGGCGTGAGCAGGAGTGAGGGTCACAAGTCGAGCGAGGGTCAGGTTTTGCAATCCAACATTCCGCAGGGAAGCAGCGCCTCAATGCTTGATTGGAAGACCTGACCAAGACCTGGCCACAGTTCTGCTGCACGCGGTGCGTGGTCTCGATCGCGCCGCGTTCTTCCACCCGCTTCAGCAACTGGAGGATCTCCGGCGGCTTGATCGACGCGATCGGGTTGGCGCCGATCCATGGGAACACGTCGCGCTTCAGGCGCCGGATGATCTTGTCCGAGTGGCTCGCCGCCCATGACGGCTCGTGCTTTGCGAACCACTCCAGCGCGACGGCTTCGAATGAGTCGGGCAGCGGCAGGCCAGCTGCCTTGAGCTTCTCGATGGCCCGCTGCTGACGAACGGACTGACGCTGGCCTTGGCGCACCCGGCTCGGGTCCTGACCCGCGCGAACGGATTGCCGGGCATCTTCCGCCCGCTGCCGAGCCTGGGCGAGCGAGATGGCAGGGTTGTGAGCGCTGGTCAAGATCCGCTGTTATTCGACGGCGAGGACGCGGTTTTGAGTTGGGTGATGGTGCCAGCGTCCTGGGCCTGCTGATGCCGAAGGAGCACGCTTGAGGTTCGCCTGCAGGGCCGCCCGAGGGGCGGCCATGCAGGCGAAGGCGATCTCGTTGAGGAGGGTCTTGATGCCGGGATGATGCCGGCCAACTGGGCGGCGACGGTGGCGCGACCCATGACATGCGCGAGCGCTGGCGGTACAACGCCGACGATGCCGAAGTAGGTGGGCACGGCAGCGGTCACTAACGCCTGGAAGCTTGGGGACCGCGCCGCGCCCTACACCGTGCCGATGAAGGCGGTGCAGCAGCAGTGTTGCACCCTGGGACGAGTCCGTCCAGCACCCTTTGGCTTGATGCCCGAGGTGGTCATGGACCGCTCAGCCCGCCTGTTCC
>JANNNQ010000241.1:0-8072 GCA_031398625.1 Pseudomonadota bacterium | reverse complement strand
GAGTTGGCGATGCTGCTGGGCAACACCGGCCGGCATAACGATGCGCTGCCCTTGCTGGAAGCGTTGAGCAGGGAAGCGCCGGCGGATGTTGCGATACAGCGAGCCCTGCTTGCAGCCCAGCTGGCGGCACAGGATCATGCCTCAGCCCTGCTGACTGCGCAGCAGATTGAAAAGGTACTGCCGCAATCAGCGCTCGGGCCTTTTCTCGCGGGACAGGTCAAGGTGGCAGCAGGCCTGCCTGCAGAGGCAGGGGCCGAGTTCGAACGGGCGCTGGAACTGCAGCCGGCCGCGATTGATCCGCTGGTTGCGCTGGTCAGGCTCGACATCGCCGCCAAGCGGCTGGATGCGGCCAACCAGCGTCTGGGTGCGGCACTGACGGCGCAACCCGGAGTCGCATCGCTGCACCTGATGCAGGGATTGATCCGGATCGAGGAACGCCGCGCCGTCGAAGCCCGGCAGTCCCTCGCCGAAGCGCAGCGTCTCGCCCCCACCTGGTGGGAGCCATATCACGTCGAGGCCGTAGCGAATCTGGTTGCAGGCGACGATGCGTCCGCCTATGCGGCGTACCGAAAGGGAATTGCGGCGGTGACCGACAAGGGCATGCTGAGCGATCAGTTGGCGGCGCTGTACGAAAGAAATGGCCAGCGCGATGAAGCCATCAAGGTCTACGAAGAGCTGGTGGTGCTGGAACCGGGGAATCTGGTTGCGGCGAACAATCTTGCGATGTTGCTGGTCAACCATCGCACCGCCGAAGCGGACCTCCGCCGTGCCGCGGAGCTGAGCGAGCGTCTGGCAGGCGCATCCAATCCGGCCTTCCTGGATACACGCGGCTGGGTGCTGTTGAAGACCGGAAAGGCATTGGAAGCATTGCCGTTGCTGCAGCGGGCGGTGGCAGCCCAGGGAGAGAATCCGGTCATGCGCTACCATCTGGCGGTTGCGCAGCTGGAAACAGGAGATGCCGACGGCGCGCGGCGCAATCTTGAGGCTGCCCTGCAGTCTGGCCGCAATTTCGCCGGCCGGGACGATGCGAAGGTCAGGCTGGCAAGGATCGAGGCGGCCGCGACCAACCGTGCGGGCTGAGCCACTGCGGCCGGGCATGCGTCAATGACAACGGAAGCAGTGGCCGGCATGCCTCCCGGCCTGACCGTGATCGGTGCTGCCGACCTGGCCGATTCTGCCTACGCAGAAGCGCGGCATTTCAAATCCCTCAAACAGTGGGCGGCTGCGGAAGCGGCCTACAGGCAAGCCGTGCAATTGCGGCCGGATTTCCTGAACGGCTGGATCAACCTCGGCATTGTCCAGCGCAGGCAGGGGCGGCACGAGGATGCGGAGCAGAGCCAGCGTCGGGCGCTTGCTCTCAGTCCCGACAATTTCATGGTGACGTTGAATCTGGGCAATGCCCTGTTCGACCAGCAGCGCTTTGCAGAAGCAGCAGAGTTTTTCCGGCGCACCGTCGAGCTCCAGGACGACTGCGCGGAGGCCCACAACAATCTGGGATTCGCCCTGCTGCGCCTGTGGCAGTTCAACGCCGCCTCCCACTTCCAGAAGGCGCTCAACCTCAAGCCGGACTACTACGATGCGGCCGAGGGCATCGGATTGTGCTTTTTCCACGTTGGCCGCTACGAGGACGCCATCACCGCATTCCAGTGGGCTCGCGGTCTGCGCGCCGACTCAGTGACGGCCGGGCTGTTCCTCGCACGCTCATTCCTCGCGGCTCGCCGGTTCGACGAGGCAACGCTTGAGTTCGAGGCGTTTGCCCGCCGGTTTCCGGGGAGCCCTGCTGCAAAAAGCGGTCTCGCCACGATCCTGGCGCGCAAGGGGAAGTACACCAAGCCGGTGGCACTCTACGAGGAGGCGCTGGCCCTCGATCCTGCAGACCTGTGGACACGCTTCCAGTACGCGATGCTCCTGCTTCGTTCCGGCGACTTCCGCATGGGATGGCCCAACTACGACGAGCCCCGGCCTTACCTGAACGAAGGCTTCGTCATGTCGTTGATCCGGTCGATCAGCCAGCCCAAGTGGCTCGGCGAGTCATTGGCCGGCAAGTCGATCCTGGTGCTGGCGGAACAGGGGGTGGGCGATGAAGTCATGTTCTCGTCGGTCATTCCCGACCTTCTTGCCGAGGGCGCCCATTGCATCGTCGAATGCGACCGCCGGCTCGAGACGCTGTTCAGGCGGTCGTTCGAGGGGGCGACCGTCGTCGGCGTGAATCGTCAGGGCAACCTCAAGTGGCAGCACGAGATCCTGGACCGGATGGATGAACTGCCGGCGTTCGACTTCTGGACGCCTACCGGTTCGACGCCGCGGTATCGGCGCTTCAGCGCGGAGAAATTTCCCGCGCACCAGGGTTACCTCAAACCGGACACCGACCGGATTGCCGCATGGCAGGAGAAATTCGCGGCCCTGGGAACGGGTCTGAAGGTCGGGATCAGCTGGCACGGTGGCACGCCCATCACGAACGCCTCCTTGCGGTCCCTGGAACTACAGCGCTTGCTGCCCATCCTCGGTACGCCAGGCGTGCAGTTCGTCAACCTGCAGTACGGCAAATGGGCCGATGAAGTGGCGGCGTTCGAGGTGGAGTCCGGTATCCGCATCCACAGCGACTGGCCTGAACTCACGGACGACTTCGACGGCTGTGCTGCAGCGGTTTCGGCTCTCGACCTGGTCATCAGCGTCTGCAACTCATTGGTCCACCTGACCGGCGCCGTGGGCCGGCCCTGCTGGGTGATGGCGCCGCATGTAGCCGAGTGGCGCTATGGCAGGGAAGGGACCTCGATGATCTGGTATCCGAGCGTGCGCATGTTCAGGCAGCAGCGCAGCGATGACTGGCAACCGGTCATCGCCCATGTGGGCCGTGAGCTGCGCCGCTTGACGGGCAAGCTCACCGTCAGAAACGAAACCTGCTAGTTAGGAATCCTTAGACACTTGTAACCGGTCCCACATGAGTCTGCTGGGCCGACGGTCACGCGCTCCATCGTGCCGTTATCGACGTCATAGAGCATCAGCCGCGTCTGACCGGATGCGGAGGTGGCGTCGACTCGAATGCCACTCGGGCCGATGTGCCAGATACCCGCCGCTGTGATCTGGCCGCGGTAGGTTGAGTTAGTGCCGAATTCGAGGGGTGCATTGCCGCCATACGTTGAATTGAGCGAACTCCCCGTCGTAAGCGTGCAGCTAGTGCCCGTGGTGCCGCCCGTGATCCACGCGGGGAACGCAGCGCCCGAGGATCGGCAGAAAAAGTAGCCCTGCGGATCGTCTGCGTTCTGATCGCCAGGCCCTTGCACGTTGGTGTTGTGCACCCCAAGAGCAACGAAGGCAGATCCATCCGCGCTCGGATCGTTCGCGATGAACGCAGGATTGCCACCTGGCGTGCCGAAAATGGTGAGATCGTTTGCCGCGAAGCTCAAAGAAGCGCGGTCAGGTGCTGATGCGCTAAACCCCGTGGTATTGAGATACCAAGTGTTAATTCGGCCGTCGGGATTAAGGGTGATTGACATACCGTCGGTCGTTGACAGCGCCCCAGAGGCGAGACGCGGTAGGATCGAAAATGTTCCGTTGTCGTAAGTCGAGTACGGGCCGAACACCATACGGTCGCTATCGCCAGTGCCCCCATTGTTCACTTCTAGCCCATTACGAAATGTCGGCCGAGTCGTACTCGTCCAAATGTTTGTTCCATTGAGCAGCGATACATTTGCTGAGAGATTCGCGTCTGGCAGGTCACCTGTAATCGCGTCCGTATCGGCAAGATCGAGCGGGCCTGCTGCATATGTATTGGGCAGCGTTGTCGCGCGCAAGGTTTGGCCGACGGCCGTAGCCGTGGGGAGCGATTGCGCGTAAGTGACACTGGACCCAAGCAGGCAGATGGAAAGAATGCACGAGATCATGCGCATGACTAGACCCTCCTTAGAATTGGCGTGACCAGAACAATCCGATCTGAGAGTTGCAGTCTTGGGTGACTTTTACGTGACGGGACTTGGCAATTTCTGCGTTCGGGGGCGTCCTGTTGGTTCCTTTGCATGAGGAACTTCGTGAGAATCAGGCTAGCCGCAGCGCTTGCTTTTGCGCATAAACCCGACATGTCTTTTATAAGAACTACGATCGTCTGACGTCACGCCCCTGCAATCTCGTCGTGCTGACATGCACGGCCTGCTTGAGGAGTGCGGCTCATGAGTTTTCGACTATTGCTTTCCTGTCTCGCAACGGCGCTGCTGGGAACGAGTCTGGCGTTGGCCCAGACCGTCGTGCCGGCCGGGCTCGCGAGCACGCTCAAGGAGCGCTTCGGGAACGTGATCATCGAAGCCGTCAAGCCGTCGCCCTTCCCCGGTGTCTTCGAGGTCTATACCCCCACGGAGATCGCCTACACAGATGCGCAGGGCGACTGGCTGATCTCCGGCAACATGCTGAACACGCGGACTCGGGAAAACGTCACCGCCGCCAGCTGGAACGATCACCACCGGATCGACTATGCCGGGCTGCCCTTCGACAAGGCCATTCGCATCGTCAAGGGCGATGGCAGCCGCCAGCTCGCCATCTTCGAGGATCCGCTGTGCCCGTTCTGCCTTGAACTCGAGAAGACGCTGCAATCGATCGACGACGTCACCGTGCATCTTTTCCTGCTGCCTCTTGAAAACCTGCACCCGGGAGCGACAGGCCTGTCACGGGATATCTGGTGCGCGGACGATCCGGCCGCGGCCTGGCTCACCTGGATGCACGAGCGGACTGCGCCTCCGCAGAAGGAGTGCGGCGCAGCGCCCATTGAAGAAATTCTGGCCCTCAGCGTCAGCCTGAAGATCGATTCGACCCCGACGATCGTGTTTCCCGATGGCCTGCGCGTTCCCGGCGCCATCAAGGGCGAGGCGCTCGAACGCCGTCTCGGCCTGCAGCAGCCGGACAAGTCAGGGAGCTGACTCGTGACGCTGCGTCGCGCGGTTGCGCTGGTCCTGCTGCTCGCGAGCGCCGTGACGTCCGCGGCGGGTGAAGGGTCCGAACCGCCGATCGCTCCGGTCCAGGGCGTGGCTCTCCGCGGCACGCTGGTCTTCAGCGATCCCGCGTTGTCGCGTGCCATCGTGGCTTTCGGCCCCGGCGACGAGCGCATCGTGACCGTGGGTATGGAACTGCCGCAGCTCGGCGTGCTCACGGCGGTCGAACCCAGTCGAATCATGGTGAGCCGCGGAGGTACCGTGTATCAGTTCCGCTTCAACGACTCCGCGCCAGTGGATCGCGGGAGTGGTGGCGCCGTTGCATCGCTGTCGCCCGCTGTACCGCTGCCCACAACGGCGCCCGTGGCAGTGCCGGGGTACGCCCCCGGCCGTGATGATGGCAATGTGGACTGGACTGCGGCGTCAAAACAGCGTCGGCAGACTTCCTATACGATCAACCGGGACCCGGTCACCGGTCGCGTTCTCGGCGCCACGCGCAACGATCCCTGATCCCGATTTGACATGTGGGCTCTTCATGGCTGGCAAATGCATGACAGCCGTCGGCCAATGCAGCGCTGTCGTTGACGGAGTGCGCAGAATTAACAGCTCAGAAAGAAAACGGACATGTATGCCCGGTTAGTCTACGCGCGGGACGAAGCCTGCCAGGGCTGGGGATGCGTGGCAGGTGCAGTCGCAGCTCCGGTTGAGACTCTGGAGGGCTGGCAGAGACGCCAGTCATCCGGGCTTCGACACCTTTTCTGACTCGAGTCCACTGATAGGGGAATACGCACATGAATTTGAAACTCAAGCACGCCTTGGCGCTCAGCGCCCTCGCGCTGGCAGCTGCACCGGCGGTCAACGCCGATGTATTGCAGAGCCAGATCACCAATGGCACGACGACGTTTGCAGCCGGCAACAACGGGTCTTTGCAGCTCAACATCTACTCCAACGACACGGCTACGGCCTTTTACAGCTTCTCAGCAAACCTCGATCTGACGTTCGACGACGTGTTCGGAACGGTCGGTGACATGGACTCCGATCTGGACCTCGCGGGCTTGACTCTGACGTTCAATCCCACGACGGATCTGGACGCCGCCGGCACCACCGGCTCTGCGAACTTCACCACGCTTCTCGCGGCCGGCCAACTCGGATGGAACGTGGTAGCGGCAAACTCGGGCAATGCTTCCATTGCCAACAGCGTGCAGCTGGTGACAACTGTCGATCCGAACCAAACCACCTTTGGGTTGGTGAACGGCAATGAAATGGTTGCGCGGACCAATCTCTACTCAAACAATGCGACCGCCTACGGTCCCAACGATCCCTCCATCCTGACCGCCGACGTGGGGGGATACAACACGAACGCCGACATCAACACGCCTGCCCTCGATTCATCGCGGCTGATCTCCAACACGGGCGCGGGCGGCACGCTCAACTTCGTGGGCTTCACGAATAGCACCGCGGGTACCGGCCAAGTGGCGCAAAACCAGACCTTCGCGGGCACCTGGGCACTCAACATCGTCAACGGCCTGATCACGCTGGTCTACAGCGTTCCGGGCGGTGAAACACCCGTTCCGCTGCCCGCTGCAGTCTGGCTGCTTCTCTCCGGTCTCGCCGGCGTGGGCATCGTCGGTCGCCGCAAGCCTGCCGCCATGACGGCCGCTGCTGCCTGAACGAACGGGTCCTAAAGTTCCCCATCCTATTTTTGGAGATCGATATGCATCATTCAGTACGCAGCGCCGTCGCTGCTGCCCTCGCCATGGGGGCCGCATCGGCTGCCTACGCGCTTCCCCCTGCGGAAGTCACCGGCACGATTACCACCCTGTATATTTCGGGTGCCACAGCCACCAACAACACCCTGCAGAACCTGTTCAAGCTCGCCAGTGCGAAATTCTGCGTCCCCGGTTCGCTTGACATCTACACGCAGACAAACCAGTACGTCGCTTTCTGCTCGGCATCCGTGGATTCCGGCGTCACCGGCAAGATCGCGCTGCTCAAGGAGTCCAACGGCGGTTCCGCCAACGGCATCCGCAATGTCGCGAACATTCCGGGCTCCGGCGCCTCGGCCCTCAACTTCATCAATTTCACTTCGTCCAACCTGGCTGCCAACTGCGCCGTCGCCACCCTCGTGACGGCCACGACCGATTTTGCGCAGCACAACACCCGTGCCTGCACCGCGCCGACGGGCTTCCTGGCAGCCGTCGTACCTGAAGCCGGCGTGACGGACATCGATCCGGATACGTTCGTCGGCACCGCGGGTGTCACTCAGGCGGAAGCCAACGCGCTGATCAACAAGACGCGCTCCGTGGGCGTGATGTTCAGCCCGATTGTCTCGACCAACCTTTACCTCGCTCTGCAGAAGGCCCAAGGGCTCATTTCGGCAGGCGCGACGACCATCGACGATTCCTCGGTCAACACCGTGCCGACCATGACTTCGGCGCAATTGCGTGGCATCTTTGCAGGGCAGCTCGTGCTCCCATCCCAGATCTGGAGCGCGGGCGCGAGCGTGGGTGCCGATCAGGTGCAGTTGACGACGCTCACGTCAGCGAACTCGGGGCTGGTGCACCTCTGTCGTCGCGCTGATACCTCGGGCACGATGACGAGCTTCAAGCTGCACTTCCTGGGTGAAGGCTGCTCGAAGAACTCGGGCAGCATCGCGGCGTTTCAGCTGGCTGACGAGGGCAACACCGCACTCGGGGCGCAGTGGAATGCTACCGTCAACGGGGATGACCTGGTTTTCGCCGGCGCGGGCTCCGGTGACACGCGCAATTGCATGGACTTCCACAGCGTGAACGGCAACTACGCCGTCGGCGTTGCCAGCACCGAATCCAAGCCGGGAACGACGGCGGGTACGCGGTGGCGGTATGTGCGCACGGACGGGCAGCTGCCTTCGCTGACCGAAGTGCTGCGTGGCAACTACGACTTCGTTACCGAGAACTCCTTGACGGACAAGGGTCTCACCGGCACCGACGCCACGCTTTGGGCGAACATCAAGGCGGACATCGGCAACACGGCGGCGGTTGCGGGCACCAACTCCGGCTTCCGCAACTCCCTGGCCATCACGGCAACGGGGGATGAGGATGACGGCATTGCCGACACCGGTGTGCTGGGTATCCCGGACGCGAGCAACCCGCTGCAGCAGCCGTCGTTCCCGCG
>JANNNQ010000237.1:0-2212 GCA_031398625.1 Pseudomonadota bacterium | reverse complement strand
GCCCTGGCGTTCGGCATCGGCGATCAGCCCGGGGAGCGCCTCCGCACCGGCGTTCAGCTTCTCGAGGTCGATCAGCCGGTAGGTGTAGCGCAGACCCTGCTCCGCGCCTTCGCGCTCGTGCATGGCCGGCGTGCGCGAAGCCTGGATGTCGGCGCCGATCAGGCCGACGAGGAAAGACGGTCGAATAGCGTTCATGAGGGGCGATATTCTGAACGAGACAAGTTGAAGGGGAAAAGGTTAAAGGTGAAAGTAAGCGCTCTACCCCGGGATTGCGGCCTTTGACCTTACTTTCACCCTTCAGCTTTCCGCTTTCACCTCCACCTGAGGAATGATCATGACGACGGTTGCCGTTCTCGACGACTGGCAGGACATCGCGAAGCAAAGCGCGGACTGGGCGCCGCTGCGGAAGCGCGCCGAAGTCGTGTTCTTCGGAAAACCGTTCGGAAGTGCCGACGAGGCGGCCAAGGCGCTTGCCGGTTTCGAGATCCTGGTGCCAATGCGCGAGCGCACGAAGTTTCCTAAAGCGATGCTGGACCGCCTGCCGAAGTTGCGCATGATCGCGCTCACGGGCGGCCGCACCTGGACCATCGACATCGCGGAGTGCAACCGGCGCGGCATCGTGATCAGCAATACGGCCCAAGGCAACTCCGGCGCGGCCACCGCTGAACTGGCATTGGGACTATTGCTTGCCGCGGCGCGCAATCTTGCAGCCGCCGATGCTTCGATGCGCGATGGCCGCTTCCAGGCCGGCGTTGCGCCCGGCATTACCCTCGACGGCAAGACACTCGGCCTCATCGGGTTGGGCAAGATCGGGGCGAAAATGGCACGCTACGGCCAGGCGCTGGGCATGGAAGTACTGGGCTGGAGCCAGAACCTGACCGACGAGCAGGCGGCCCAGGCCGGCGCGCGGCGCGTGGACAAGGCAACCTTGCTGAAGGAGGCGGATGCGGTGTCGTTGCACGTCGTCCTCTCCGACCGCACCCGCGGCATCCTCGGCGCGCAGGATCTCGCGCTGATGAAGCCCGGCGCGATACTGGTCAACAGCTCGCGTGGACCGCTGGTGGATGAAGCCGCATTGCTGGAAAGGCTGAAGGCCGGCAACCTGATCGCCGCGCTGGACGTGTACGACCAGGAGCCCCTGCCCGAGGATCATCCTCTGCGCAGCCTGCCAAACACGATACTGACGCCGCACCTGGGCTACGGTTCGCGCGAGGTCTACCGCGTGTTCTACGGCGAGTCGATCGAGAACGTGCTGGCCTTCCTCGACGGAAGCCCGATCCGCATACTGAACGAGCCCGCGGTTTGAGGCATGATGCGCGAATCTCCATCCCGCAGAAGGATGGGTCGGCAGCGAGGAGGACGAACATGGCCTTTCGACTGATCATCGCACTGGCGGCCTGCGTGGCCGCCGGATCCGCGTCCTCGCAACCTGTCGGCTTCCCCGCCGCACCGCCGCTCGTCAGTCCCGCGCAGGGCACGATCGATTCCCATGTCCACTCCGAGCCGGGCGTCTCATGATTACGGGCCTGCTCAAGGAAGGGATCTCGCAGGCCGACGTGGATCAGATGACCAAACGAAATCCAGCCCGCCTTTTGGGCCTCGAGCAGTAGAACCGCCTTATGCGTGTAAGGATCTTCTCCGATCTGCACCTGGAGTTTTCCGACAGGCATCCGCCATTTCGCCCGCCCCAGGCGGACGCCGACGTTGTCGTGCTCGCGGGAGACATCGATAACGGCACGGCAGCGATCGATTGGGCCGAGGAGACCTTCGCCGGCAAGACCGTGCTGTACGTGCCGGGCAATCATGAGTACTACGACGGGGAGTATTTCCAGGTCGCGGAAGCCCTGCGCGCGCGCTCCGCGGGCAGCAACGTGCGCGTCCTCGATAACGACGAGTTGATTCTGGGCGGGGTGCGCTTCCTCGGCAGCACCCTGTGGACCGACTTCGAACTGTTCGGCGAGGCGACCCTGGTCCCGGCTATCGAGGAGTCCCTGCGCTATGTCGTGGATTTCCGCGCCATCCGCTATGGCGCGGAGGGCCTGTTTACGCCGGAGCACAGCCTGGTGCTCCATCGCAGGGCAAAAGCTTTCCTCGAGAAAAAACTCGCCGAACCGTTTGCCGGCAGGACGGTGGTCATCACGCACCACGCGCCGCATCCGGGCAGCGTGCATCCGAAGTGGGGTGCGAGCCTGACCAGCGCGGCCTTCGTTTC
>JANNNQ010000199.1:0-3227 GCA_031398625.1 Pseudomonadota bacterium | reverse complement strand
GTTCGTGAGCCCGGGCGTGTTCAACTCGACGGTGCAGGTGCGCAGCGGCGCCCAGACCGTCGTGCCGTGAACAACGGCTACATGGACAAGGTACCGCTCAAGAAAGTCGGCGACTTCGAGGCGGCGCTGCAGTCCTTCGCGAAGACGGCCTACAAGGAACTCATGGACGGCATCTCTGCCAAGCCCGAGCTCTCGAAGGAAGTCGATGCGGGCCTGAAGAAGCTCTGCGAAGAATTCGTGGCGACCGGAACGTACTGACAGCCATGCCCGGCGTAAAGGAAATCCGCGTCAAGATTGCGAGCTTCAAGAGCACGCAGAAGATCACCAAGGCCATGGAAATGGTCGCGGCAAGCAAGATGCGCAAGGCGCAGGAGCGGATGCGCGCGACGCGTCCGTACGCCGAGAAGATCCGGCGGGTGCTGGGTCATCTCAAGCATGCCAATCCCGACTACAAGCACCCGTTCATGATCGAGCGGCCGGCGCATTCGGTCGGCTTCATCATCATCACCACCGATCGCGGCCTGTGCGGCGGCCTGAACGTCAACCTGTTCAAGGCCACGCTCGCGGCGATCCGCACGTGGCAGAAACAGGGCGCCGCGGTTTCGCTGTGCCTGATCGGCTCCAAGGGCGTGCAGTTCTTCCGGCGCCTGGGCGACGTGAAGACGCTCGCGACGGTCACGCATCTTGGCGATCGGCCGCATGCCGCGTCCCTGATCGGCACCGTCAAGGTCATGCTCGACCTGTACCAGGAAGGCAAGATCGACCGGCTCTTCGTCGTGAACAACGAGTTCGTGAACACGATGAGCCAGACGCCCACGGTGCGCCAGCTGCTCCCGGTCGTGACCGAAACATCCGATGAGGGCAAGCTGCAGAAACTGTGGGATTACATCTACGAGCCCTCGGCGGCAGAGCTCCTTGAAGGCCTGCTGATGCGCTACATCGAGTCGCAGGTGTACCAGGGCGCGGTCGAGAACGTGGCGTGCGAAATGGCCGCCCGCATGGTCGCGATGAAGAGCGCGACCGACAACGCCGGCAAGCTCATCGAAGAGCTCCAGCTCATCTACAACAAGGCCCGCCAGGCTGCGATCACGAAGGAAATTTCGGAGATCGTCGGCGGCGCGGCAGCGGTTTGAGGAAGGCCACAGGCTACAGGCTGCAGGCCACTGTGAAAGAAAGGTTCTGAAGGTTCTTGATTTGGAGTGCGAGGCGCAAAGCGACTGGATCTGGCTGTAGCCTGAAGCCTGTTGCCTGAAGCCCGCGAGAGGAACGAGCAAATGTCTACTGGCAAGATCGTGCAAATCATCGGCGCCGTGATCGACGTCGAATTTCCGCGTGACCAGATTCCCAGGGTCTACGAGGCACTGAAAGTGGAGGGCGGCCCCACGCTCGAAGTGCAGCTGCAGCTGGGCGACGGCGTCGTCCGCACGATTGCCATGGGTGTATCCGAAGGCCTGCAGCGCGGCCTCGACGTGAAGGCTACGGGCGCTCCGATCTCGGTTCCCGTCGGCACCGCGACACTCGGCCGCATCATGGATGTGCTCGGCGAACCGCAGGACGAGCGCGGACCGGTGCTGGCCACGGAATTCCTGCCCATTCACCGTCCGGCTCCTTCATACGACGAACAGGCGGGTGGCCAGGACCTGCTCGAAACGGGCATCAAGGTCATCGACCTGCTGGTGCCCTTCGCGAAGGGCGGCAAGATCGGCCTGTTCGGCGGCGCCGGCGTGGGCAAGACCGTCACGATGCTCGAGCTGATCAACAACATCGCCAAGGCCCACTCGGGTCTGTCGGTGTTTGCCGGCGTGGGTGAACGGACGCGCGAGGGCAACGACTTCTACCACGAGATGTCCGAAGCCGGCGTCATCAATCTCGAGAACCTGCCGGAATCGAAGGTGGCGATGGTGTACGGCCAGATGAACGAGCCGCCCGGTTGCCGGCTGCGTGTCGCGCTCACCGGCCTCACGATGGCCGAGTATTTCCGCGACGAGAAGAACGAGCAGGGCAAGGGCCGCGACGTGCTGCTGTTCATCGACAACATCTACCGTTACACGCTCGCCGGCACCGAAGTGTCCGCGCTGCTCGGCCGCATGCCGTCGGCCGTGGGTTACCAGCCGACGCTCGCCGAGGAAATGGGTGTGTTGCAGGAACGCATCACTTCCACGAAGACCGGCTCCATCACGTCCATCCAGGCCGTGTACGTGCCGGCGGACGACTACACCGATCCGTCGCCTGCAACCACGTTCGCCCACCTCGACGCCACCGTCGTGCTGGATCGCCAGATCGCGGCGCTGGGTATCTTCCCGGCGGTGAACCCCCTCGACTCGACCAGCCGCCAGCTCGACCCGCTCGTCATCGGCGAGGATCATTACAACGTGGCGCGCGGCGTACAGGCTGTGCTGCAGCGGTACAAGGAGCTGCAGGACATCATCGCCATCCTCGGCATGGACGAGCTGTCGGAAGACGACAAGCTCACCGTGTCCCGCGCGCGCAAGATCCAGCGCTTCCTCTCGCAGCCGTTCCATGTGGCCGAAGTCTTCACCGGCAACCCCGGCAAGCTCGTGCCGCTCAAGGAGACGGTCCGCAGCTTCAAGGGCATCCTCTCCGGCGAGTACGACCATCTGCCCGAGCAGGCCTTCTACATGGTCGGTACCATCGAAGAAGCGGCCGAGAAAGCCAGGAAACTGCAGTAAGGACGGGATGGCGTGACGAAGTGACGGCGTACAGCATCGTGTCCGGCAACGACATCACGTAATCAACCCCTCACTTCATCACGAGCGGCAGCCATGGCAACCATTCACGTCGATATCGTCAGCGCCGAGGGAGAAATCTTCTCCGGTGAAGCCGCCATGGTGTTTGCACCGGCGGTCATGGGCGAGATCGGCATCGCGCCGCGTCACGCTCCGCTGCTCACCACCCTGAAGCCCGGTGAGGTCCGCGTGCAGACACCGGCTGGCGATGAACAGTTCTTCTATGTCTCGGGTGGCGCCCTCGAAATCCAGCCGCATCTCGTGACCGTGCTGGCTGATACCGCCGTGCGCGCCAAGGATCTCGACGAAGCGTCTGCGGTCGAGGCAAGGCAGCGTGCGGAAGAGGCACTCAAGGATCGCGGCGACAAGATCGACCTGGCCGAAGCCCAGGCCGAACTCGCCCGGGCGGCAGCCCAGCTGCGGGCGATCGAGCGGCTGCGGAAGATCAAGCAGTAGACAGGCTGTAGCCCTCCTCGTGCC
>JANNNQ010000192.1:0-4604 GCA_031398625.1 Pseudomonadota bacterium | reverse complement strand
CCACCTTGTTCTTCACGACCTTCACGCGAGTCTGGTTGCCGACCACTTCCTCGCCGTTCTTGATCGCGCCGATGCGGCGGATGTCGAGGCGGACGGACGCGTAGAACTTGAGGGCGTTGCCACCGGTGGTGGTTTCGGGATTGCCGAACATCACGCCGATCTTCATGCGGATCTGGTTGATGAAGATGACGATGGTGTTCGACCGCTTGATGTTGCCCGTGAGCTTGCGCAGCGCCTGCGACATGAGCCGCGCCTGCAGGCCCATGTGCGAATCGCCCATTTCGCCTTCGATTTCCGCCTTCGGCGTGAGGGCCGCGACCGAGTCCACCACCACCACATCCACGGCGCCGGAACGCACCAGCATGTCGGTGATCTCGAGGGCCTGTTCGCCCGTGTCGGGCTGCGATACGAGCAGGTCGGAAATGTTGACCCCGAGCTTCTCGGCGTAAATCGGATCCAGCGCGTGTTCCGCATCCACGAACGCGGCCGTGCCGCCCGCACGCTGGCATTCCGCGATGACCTGCAGCGTCAGCGTGGTCTTGCCCGACGATTCCGGGCCGTAGATTTCCACCACCCGACCTTTCGGGAGCCCGCCTACACCCAAGGCGATATCGAGGCCGAGCGAGCCGGTGGAAATGACTTCGACGTCGTAGTTCGCGCCGGCATCGCCGAGCTTCATGACCGAACCCTTGCCGAACTGCTTTTCGATCTGGCCGAGGGCGGCGGCGAGCGCCTTTTTGCGGTTGTCGTCCATATTTAAGCCTTGAGTTTTTAGCTTTGAGCGTCTGAAAAGGGGCAAACCCGACTACTGATTAACTATACAGAACTATATGGAAATACACTATCCGGCAGAACGAGAGTATTTCACAGGCAGCGGGCGAACCGGAGCCGCATATCTGCCCGGAACGCGTCGAAATGACGCCACACTTGATCCCGAGGAACCTCTGAAATAGTGCTATCTGAAACGGGCGACGCATTTTCAACCATGGTCTTGCAATCAGTTGCATCGCTGCTCGCTTGGCACAGGTAGGTAAATCAGAGTTTCCCTTCCCCTCAGAGCTCCAGGATCCCGTTCAACGCGGTCTGCACGCTGCGGCGGCGGACCTGGTCGCGATCGCCCTCGATGATCTTGAGGCGCGTGCGATGGTGGATCGCCTGGCCGTGCTTCCACGCCCAGCCGAACCAGACCGTCCCGACCGGCTTGCCGGGTTGGCCCCCGTCCGGCCCTGCAATGCCGCTGACCGAGATCGCGATCTCGCCTCCCAGCGTTGCCAGTGCGCCCGTGGCCATCTCCTGGACAGTAGCATCGCTCACCGCGCCGTGGACCTTGAGGGTATCCGCCTGCACACCCAGCAGTCCCCGCTTCAGGTCGTCGTCATAGGCCACGAGGCCGCCGCGAAACCAGGCCGAACTGCCCGGAATGTCGGTCACCACCTTCGCCACCCAGCCCGCGGTGCAGGACTCCGCCGTCACCAGCCTGCGCCGCGATTCCAGCAGCGCATGCCCGACGCGGGCAGCCAGTTTGTACAGTTCTTCATCCGTGACGGTCGACATTGGCTGGGGCGCTCATAGTGGCAAGGCGGGCAAATTCTACTGCCGGCCCTTCCGGGATGGAGGCAAAAAGATGCCGGGCTTGGGGCTGCAGGCATGAGTTTGCCCCCCGGAACTTGAGGAGCTGCTTAGCTGCTCATGGACGTCGATCCCAACGGGTCATCGCGGCCTGTAGAATTCCGGCGCGCCTCTAGCCTGTAGCCTGTAGCCTGAATCCCGTAGCCCCGTGACCGCCAGCCTCCCCGACACCACCGGGCATACCCCGGTGATGCAGCAATACCTGCGGATCAAGGCACAACACCCGGATGTGCTGGTGTTCTATCGCATGGGGGATTTCTACGAGCTGTTCTTCGAGGACGCGCGGAAGGCGGCCCGGCTGCTCGACATCACGCTGACCGCGCGCGGCCAGTCCGGCGGCCAGCCAATCCCGATGGCAGGCGTGCCCTATCACAGTGTCGAAGGCTACCTGTCACGGCTCGTGCGCAAGGGCGAATCGGTGGCCTTGTGCGAGCAGATGGGCGACCCGGCCAAGTCCAAGGGACCGGTCGAACGCCAGGTGGTCCGCATCCTCACCCCAGGCACGGTGACGGACGATGCCCTGCTCGATGAACGCCGTGACACGCTGCTGGCCTCCCTGTGTCGCGAGGGCGACCGCTTTGGTCTCGCGTGGCTGGAACTCGCCAGCGGCCGGTTCAGCGCCCTCGAGGCCGCCGGGGATGAAGCCCTTGCCGGCGAGCTCGAACGCCTGCGGCCAGCCGAATTGCTGGTCAGCGAGGCAACATCGCCGCCCTCTCTGGTCACCAGCGTGCGGGAACGGCCGCCGTGGCATTTCGATCTCGATACCGCCACCCGCTCGCTCTGCAGCCAGTTCGGGACGCACGACTTGGCGGGCTTCGGCTGTGCCGACCAGGCCCTGGCGATCCGGGCCGCGGGTTGCCTGCTCCAATATGTGCGCGATACACAGAAAGCCGCCCTGCCGCATCTCAAGAGCCTGCGGCTCGAAACGCGATCCGATGCGGTGCTGCTCGATGCCGCGAGCCGGCGCAATCTCGAACTCGACCTCTCTTTAAGCGACCGGCCGGACTGTACGCTGGCGGGCATTCTCGATCGCACCGCGACGGCGATGGGCGGGCGGGAACTGCGGCGGTGGATTCACCGGCCGTTGCGGAACCGGCTCGACGTGCAGCTGCGCCTGCAAGCGGTGGAAACGCTGCTCACGAATCGCAGCTTTGCCGATCTCGCTGAACTGCTGCGCCATGTGGGCGATATCGAGCGGTCCCTGGCGCGCGTCGCGCTGAAATCCGCACGGCCGCGCGACCTGGCGCAACTGCGCGATGCGTTTGCCCGGCTCCCCGAACTGCAAGCGCTGCTGGCGAGACAGGATTCGCCACTGCTGGCCGAGCTCGCCCGGTCCGCGGGAACCCATCCGGACGTGGTGGACCTGCTGACCCGCGCCATCGTGCCCGCGCCGCCGCCGATCCTGCGCGAAGGGGGCGTGATCGCTGCGGGTTACGACGCCGAACTCGACCAGCTGCGACAGATCAGCGAACACAGCGACCGGTACCTGCTCGATCTCGAGGTTCGCGAACGCGAGCGCAGCGGCATCGCTAACCTGCGTCTTGGCTATAACCGCGTGCAGGGTTACTTCATCGAGATCAATCGCAGCCTCGCGGACAAGGTACCCGCCGACTACATCCGCCGGCAGACGATCCGCAATTCGGAACGCTACATCACGCCGGAACTGAAGGACTTCGAGGACAAGGTGCTCGGCGCGAGGGACCGGGCGCTGGCGCGGGAGAAGTTCCTGCACGACCAGCTGCTCGACCTGCTCATCGAGAAGGTGGCTGCTTTGCAGGTCACGGCCGCGGCGCTGGCGGCACTCGACGTGCTGGCAACCTTCGCGGAACGGGCTGCCACGCTGCGCTACACGAAGCCGGAACTCACGGACGACCCCGTCATCGAGATCCGTGAAGGCCGGCATCCGGTCGTCGAGCAGTTCATCGACGGACCGTTCGTCCCCAATGACCTGTCATTCGGCGAGCAGCGCCGGCTGCTGGTGATCACCGGCCCGAACATGGGCGGCAAGTCGACATTCATGCGGCAGACGGCGCTGATCACGATCCTCGCCCGGATCGGGAGCTTTGTGCCCGCAGCGGCCGCGAGGATCGGGCCGGTAGACCGCATCTTCACGCGCATCGGCGCTTCGGACGATCTCGCCGGCGGCCGCTCGACGTTCATGCTCGAGATGACCGAGGCCGCGAACATCCTCAACAATGCAACGCCGCTCAGCCTCGTGCTGATGGACGAGATTGGCCGCGGCACCAGCACGTATGACGGGTTGTCACTCGCGTGGGCGTGCGCCACGCATATCGGGAAACAGGTGCGTGCGTTCACGCTGTTCGCCACCCACTACTTCGAACTCACCGCGCTTGCGAACGAGATCGACGGCTGCGCGAACGTGCACCTCGATGCGACGGAGCACGGCGAACAGCTGATCTTCCTGCACGCCGTGAAGGAGGGACCAGCGAACCAGAGCTACGGGTTGGCGGTGGCTGCATTGGCCGGCGTGCCGCCGAAGGTGATCAGCTCGGCCCGCAAATATCTTGCCGAACTCGAACGTCGTTCTGCTGAGGCCCATGCACCGCGGCTGCAGCATGAGCTGCCGCTCATGACTCGCGTGGAGTCAGCTCCTCATCCCGCGGTGACCGCACTAGAAGCCCTCGACCCTGATTCCCTGAGTCCCAAGCAAGCGCTGGATGAGATTTACAGACTGAGGAAGATGATGGAGTGAAGGCTACAGGCTACAGGCTACAGGCTACAGGCTACAGGCTACAGGCTACAGAAGAAGAGAAGCCGAGTAGCGCTGCAGGTTCCCATGCTTCCTGCACTTCTTTTCTGGCTGTAGCCTGTAGCCTAGTGTGATGTCCCGTTGATAACTTTACAGAGTCTTTCGATTTTGGCGAGGATGGACTCAGAGGTGGCGGTCCACTTGAAGGGCTTGGGGTGTTGGTTGTAATGCTCGACGAAGGTGTTGATTTTGCGCTTCAGGTCCG
>JANNNQ010000170.1:0-1967 GCA_031398625.1 Pseudomonadota bacterium | reverse complement strand
GCCACCGCCCGCGCCGGCAACGAGCTTCGGTTCGAGGACATGGGGCCTCGCCTTCCAGGCGAAGGCCCGCGAAGGCTTTCTCACCCTCGCCACCCGCCACCCCCGCTTCCGCGTGATCAACGCCGACGCGGGCCCCGACATCGTGGCGGAACGGGTATGGGACCAAGTCGCTCCCCACGTTGCGTAGGGTGCGCCACGGCGCACCAAGGCTGCGAGCCACCCGTCGCTCGTCCGATCCGGCGACCGTCCAGTGTACAATCGACCGGGCGGTTGTCCGGAGGCGCGAGCAGGTAGGCAAGGGGGGTGATCCCGGACAGTTGGAAATCGGGGCTCGGCTGCCTGGGCGGGCGCGGAAACGCGCCTGCCAGGGGCTGGCAAGTGCAGCCCGATTTGTCACGGGACAAATCGGGCAAGAGCGAATATCACCGCAACAAGACGCGACTAGAGCTTCTTCAGAACTTTGGCTACTGTGACTTCCGATACGCCAAAATGTCTCGCAAGCTTCGCCAAGTTGTCACCAAGCAACGATCTCGCGGCGCTCAGCGCGTTTTCCCCGAAGATCAAGGTTTCAACGAAGGCGTTCGCTTCCCGCTCCTCCTCAATTTCGTCGAAGTCATAAAAATGGTGTCCAGTCGCGCGGTGTTGATCCGCAGCGAATGGATCATCACGCCTGTGCAGAAATGCATGCATCAATTCGTGCAACACCGTCCATCGCCTCGTCCTGACGTCATCTAGCTCGTTCACTTCAATGGCAAAGCCACTGTCCGCGAACGTATCGCTAACCAGTCGTCCTCGCATGCTCTTCGGCATTGATATCATCCGGACATCGAAGCCAAGCGATCGAGCCAATTCAAGCACGGAAGGCGGCGACTCGGTGCCCGTGAGGCCGAAATTGAAACGCCTGAGTGCGTGGCGAATTTCGCCGTTAGCAGGCAGCCGAGCCATTAGCTCTCGAAAAGACTTCATCTTTTCCATCTCAACTACACCCCGTCGTCCCGCCGCAGCTGTTGCACTTCAGGCACGACCCGTTCCGGACCATCGTGTAGTTGCCGCATTCGCCACAGGCGTCCCCGGTGTAGCCCTGCAGTTTGGCCTTGGATCGGGCGTCCGTGGTGACGGCCCCGATGGCGAAGCTGGAGGTGGTCTCAGAGAAGCCTGACACCCGCGCCTCGGGGACCAGCATGGCCAGCGCGGCGTTGGCGTCGGTGCCGAAGGCGGTGGCCCCTGCCCCGCCTTGCAGGACGGTAAACTCCTGCGGCACGCGCTTGCGCATGTAGCCGGTGGAGGCGACCTGTTTCAGCACCTCCAGCGACTTGGACGCTGCGGTCTCAGAGACTTCCGAGATGTTGCGCTTGCCCTCTTCCTCACCCCGGCCAAGATCGTCGAACGAGGCCCCTTTCGGTGCGACATGGGCAAGGTCGGTGCGGTCAAGGTAGCTGACGGCCAGTTCGCGGAAGATGTAGTCCAGGATCGAGGTCGCGTTCTTGATGCTGTCGTTGCCTTGCACCATGCCAGCAGGCTCAAAGCGGGTGAAGGTGAAAGCCTCGACAAATTCGTCCAGCGGCACGCCGTATTGCAGGCCGACGCTGACCGCGATGGCGAAGTTGTTCATCATCGCGCGGAAACCGGCACCTTCTTTGTGCATGTCGATGAAGATCTCACCCAGGGAGCCGTCGCCATATTCGCCGGTGCGCAAGTAAACCTTGTGCCCGCCGACGATCGCCTTCTGGGTATAGCCCTTGCGGCGTTCCGGCAGTTTCTCGCGGTTGCTGCGGACGATTTCCTTGATGATCACCTTTTCGATGATCTTCTCGACGATGACCTGCGCGCAGACCATGGTCAGCGCCTCGACCTGGGTGGGATTGACCTTGCCCGGCATGATTGAGCTACCTGGCTCGTTGGAAGGCAACCGCAACTCACCAAGACCGGCGCGCGGGCCGCTGCCCATCAGGCGGATGTCGCCCGCG
>JANNNQ010000151.1:0-9136 GCA_031398625.1 Pseudomonadota bacterium | reverse complement strand
GTGGCCCCGTGAAGAGGTCTCGCCGGATCGGCGCTGACACGTTGATCGCCGCTGATCCGCGCTCCCCCCTTCCGTACTCATGCCTGTTTCCATGAATAACTGCTTCATCCTTGCCGTTTTCCAACGTTTTGCATCACCCTGTTAGAGTCGGGTTGGCGCTGCCGCGGCTCGGGAAGGTTGCCGGGGCGAACGGTGCAGCGTTCGGTAATTCGGTACTTGCGACAGAAATGCAGCTGGCCGTGAGATCACCCTGAAGCAATGATGATCGACAGTTTGGTTCGCTACTGCGGACCCCATGACTCCCTCGGCGAACTGACGCCGGTCGAGTTCGCCCAAGTCGCCAGAAACTCTAGTTTAGAACCGTCGCCTTGACGGGGAAGCTTACGCTTACTGCTGGATGACCAACCACGTTCACATGGCAATCCAGGTCAGCGACGTGCCACTTGGCAAAGCCATGATGTGCATCGCCTGACGCTATGCCTGGGAACAACAACGGAAACGGCATACCAGTGGGCATTTCTTTGAACGGCGCTATCGCGCGTTGCTGGTCGATGCCGACAGCTACCTGCTGGAGCTCATTCGTTACATCCACCTTAACCCGGTGCGGGCGAAAATGGTGTCGGACGATGCCACCTATCCCTTCAGCGGCCACCGCGCTTACCTGGGGTTGACCACAATCCCTTGGCTGACCATTGACTTCGCACTGAGCCTGCTGGCCCGGGAACTAAGCCGAGCCCGGGAGGCGTATTGGTTCTTTGTCCAGGCGGGGATCGGCATCACTGGCGAGAACTGGTTGACCGGCCAGCCGGAGGAACCCCGTGTGCTGGGAGATGACCAGTTTCTTGCTGGCCTGCAGCTCCAGCGGCAGCCGCGTTGCATGATGACTTTGGTGGACCTGATCGATCAGGTTTGTCTGGAACACTCCATGGAGCCTGCTGAGCTTGCCGACCCTGGCCGCCTTCCGCACCACGCCCGAGTTCGCGCGATTGTGCTGGACTGCGCCCTCCGCCTGCGGATCGCTACGCTGAGCGACGTCGCGCGGCACTTCCGCCGTTCCACACCCGGCCTCTGCCGATCACTCCAGCATTATCGCGATAGGGAACCCCACCTTTTCGATGTCCCGCCGTTCGTCCATAAATAATGCAACAAGTTATACCCGGTACGCTTCGCCCCACGCATTCCCCCGCCAACAATACCGGACCGTCACATCCTTGGCATTGAAAGTGTCCTGCCTGGCACCGCCACTACCCGCACCGGAGCAGAAAGCCTTTCGCCGGTAGCACCGCCAGATGCACAATGCAGGCATTGCCGGACCCGGAGACCGCTATGCTCGCCACAAGGCTGCTGCAGAACCTCGCATTATGCTGCTTCGCGGTGACGGCGCTCGCGGCCGTTGATGCGGCTGCCCAGCCTCGGGCCCTGACAACGACGGACCGCGAATTGCTCGCTCCCACCGGCACGCTGCGGGCGGCGTTTATCGGCACGAACCCGGTGCAAGGGCGCGTGGATCCGCAGACAGGCGAAATAACCGGGCCTGCCGCAGACCTGGTCAGGGAACTGGCCCGGCAGCTCGCCGTACCCTATCAAATTACCGCTGCGCCGGATGTCCGCGGCGTGATCGGCCATCTGAAGAACCGCACGGCCGATATCGGCTTTCTGGCTTATGAAGAGTCGCGGTTGCCCGATATCGAGTACGCGGGTCCCTACTCGCGGGTACTCAATTCATACGTCGTCGGCAGCGGCTCTCCCTTGCAGCATGCCGGTGAGGCTGACCGCAGGGGCCATACAATAGGGGCGGTGGAGGGAGTATCCCAGCACGCCTTTCTCAGCACGAACCTGAAACAGGCAGCGCTGCGGGTGTTCGACAAGCAGCCCACCTCTACGGAGCTTGAGCAGTTATTGAATGGCGGGCAGCTGACGGCGTTTGGCATGAACCGGCAACGGGCGCTCGAAATGCAGCGGGCTTCTTCTCGGCTGGACGTGCTGCCCGGCAGCTTCATGGATACCCTGCAGGAGATTGCCGTCCGCCGGGGCGATACGCCCAAGATCGCCCCGCTCTCTGCATTCATCGATGCCATGCGGGCCAGCGGTTTTGTGGCCAACTCGCTCCGCAATGCGGGTCTTGACGACAGCACCGAGACCGCACCTGCCATCAGTCGGTAAGCCAGGGAAAAACCACCCGGTACCGTTCAGTCGAACGGATTGCTGAGGATGATCGTCTCGGTCCGGTCCGGACCGGTGGAGATGATGGCAAGCGGCGCACCCACCAGTTCTTCCAGGCGCTTGAGGTAAGCCTGCGCCGTACGTGGCAGCTGGTCGAACGACTTCACGCCGACCGTGCTTTCCTTCCAGCCGGGATACTCCTCGTAAACCGGTTCGCAGATCGCGAGCGCATCCGCGCCGACGGGCAGGATGTCGCGGATCTCGCCTTTCACCCTGTAGCCGACGGCGACGCGAACGGTGTCGAGTCCATCGAGCACGTCGAGCTTCGTGAAGCAGATGCCGGACACGCCGCTCAGCTGCACGGCCCGCTTCAGCGCAGCGGCATCGAACCAGCCGCACCGCCGCGGACGGCCCGTCACCGACCCGTACTCGTTGCCCTTCACGCGCAGATGTTCCCCGATCTCGTCATCGAGCTCGGTGGGAAACGGACCGGCACCGACCCGCGTTGCATAGGCCTTCGCCACGCCGAGTACATAGTGCAGCGCCTGCGGCCCGACGCCCGCCCCTGCTGATGCCTGGCCTGCGATGCAGTTGCTGGAGGTAACGAACGGATAAGTGCCGTGGTCGATGTCGAGCAGCGCCGCCTGCGCCCCTTCGAACAGCAGGTTCCTGCCTTCGCGCATGAACGCGTTGAGCTCTCCCGACACGTCCGCGACCATCGGTTTCAGGGCATCGGCAAATTCCAGCGTCTGGTCCAGCGTGGACTGGAAGTCCACGGTGGGGGCCTTGAAGTAATGTTTCAGCACGAAGTTGTGGTAATCGAGCACCTCCCCGAGCTTCGCGGCGAAACGCTCGCGGGCGTAGAGGTCCTGCACGCGGATGGCACGCCGCGCCACCTTGTCTTCATAGGCAGGACCGATGCCGCGACCCGTCGTCCCGATCTTTGCTTCGCCTTTTGCGGTTTCGCGCGCCTGATCGAGTGCGACGTGATACGGCAGGATCAGCGGACAGGCCTCGGAAATCCGGAGGCGCGAACGCACATGGAGCCCCGCCCGCTCGAGCTCGCCAATCTCCTCGAACAGCGCCTTCGGGGAAAGCACGACGCCATTGCCGATGAAGCAACGCACATGCGGGTGCAGGATGCCCGACGGGATCAGGCGCAGGATGGTCTTCTTGCCGTTGATGACGAGCGTATGCCCGGCGTTGTGTCCACCCTGGAAACGCACCACCCCACTGACGCGATCCGTCAGCAGGTCGACGATTTTGCCCTTGCCCTCGTCACCCCACTGGGCGCCGATGACCACTACGTTTTTTTTCATGGATCTCAGCCGCGAACGAAGTACAGCAACCCGAGGCCTGCCACCATGCTGACGCCGCCGGCAATGCGCAGCTGCAGGTCTGGCATGCCTGCGAAGCGCTGCATTGCGCGTTTCATTGCTGTCGGGTTGAGGAACGGCATGATGCCCTCCAGCACGAGATAGAGGGCGAACGCCGCCAGCAGATCGGACCAGTTCATGAACGGCGACGCCTTGAGCGCGTCAGCGCCGGGGTTGATTGAGGTACTTGAAGAAGTCGCTGTCAGGAGAAAGCACCAGCACGTCGCTGTCCTGCCCGATCGAGCTGCGATAGGCCTCGAGGCTGCGGTAGAACGAATAGAACTCGGCGTTGCGGCCGTAGGCCTTCGCATAGATATCCGCTGCCCGGGCATCCGCCTCGCCGCGCACGATCTGTGCGTCGCGAGTCGCCTTTGACACGATTTCCGTGCGCTGGCGGTCCGCGTCGGCACGCAGGCGCTCGTTGGCTTCACGGCCCTCGGCACGCAGCTGCGCGGCCTGCTGGCGGAAATTCTCCGTCATGCGGTTGAAGACCGATTCGCTGACTTCGCCAGGCAGGTCGATCTTCTTCACGCGGATATCCACCAGGCCAATGCCCAGCTCCTGGCTGTTGGCGCTGACGATCTCCACGACTTCACCCGTGAACTCCGCGCGGTCCGCCACCACGACCTGCTGGATCGTCCGCTGCGCGATGACGCCCTTGAGTGCATCCTTCACGATGGCGCCGAGGCGGCCTGCCGCCGAATCCTCGTCGCCCGCGGTCGATTCATAGAAGCGTCCCACGTCGCTGATGCGCCACTTCACGTAGAAGTCGATGGCGAGGATCTTGCCCTCGCTGGTCAGGAACTGCTCCGACGGATAGTTGCGGGTGATGATGCGCCGGTCGAACTTCCGGATGTTGTTCACGAGGGGCATCATGAAATGCAGCCCCGGCTCGTAGTCCGAACGCACGATCTCGCCGAAACGGAACTTGATGGCCAGCTCGGTCTGCCGCACGGTGAATGCCGACATGAACAGCAGCAGCGCCGCCACCGCGATCAGGATCACCAGCATGAAGTTACGGTTGGCCATCAGCGTGTCCCTCGCACGCGGGCGTCGTTGCCGCCTTGCCCGGCCGGTGCGGCCGGCGTCACGGGCCGCGAGATTTCCGGTGTCATTTCCCGCACGGTGACCCGTCCCTGGCTGTCGGTGAGCCGGTCGATCGGCAGATAGAGCATGTTGCCGGTGCCGTTGGTATCGACGATGACCTTCTTCGAGTTGCCGAGGACCTGTTCCAGGGTTTCGATATAGAGCCGTTCGCGGGTCACGCCCGGAGCACGATCGTACTCGGTAAGCAGCTGCAGGAAGCGCTGGGTTTCGCCCTCGGCGTCTGCCACTTCGCGCGCCAGATAGGCCTGTGCGTCCTGCTCGAGGCGCGCGGCTTCACCGCGCGCGCGCGGGAGCAGGTCGTTGGCGTAGGTCTGCGCTTCGAGCGCCGACCGCTCGCGGTCCTCACGGGCCTTGATCGCATCCTGCTGGGCCGGGCCCACCTGCTCGGGAACGCTGACGCCCTGCAGGTTGACGGTCGTGACCTCGATGCCGACTTGGTAGGCATTGAGCGTCCGCTGGATCAGGTCCCGCGTGTTCGCCGCGATCTCCTGGCGCCCGGATTCCAGCACCAGGTTCAGGTTGCTGCGCCCGACCGTCTCGCGAATGGCGCTCTCGCTCACTTCCTTGAGGGTGTCCTCCGGATCCCGCACGTTGAAAACGTACTGGAGCGGATCGGCGCGGCGGTATTGCACATCGAGATTGATGTCGACGAGGTTCTCGTCGGCCGTGAGCATGCGGGTCTGCTCGCTGAACCCTTCGATCGACGAGACGTTGACGATCTGGCGCGCCTCGATCGGCCATGGCAGGTGCCACCGCAGGCCCGGCTGGGTGGTGTACGAGTACTTGCCAAAACGGGTGACGACCGAACGCTCTGCCGCATCCACGGTGTACAGCCCGCTGAAACCCCAGATTGCGAGGAGGATGATGCCGACCGTGGCCGCGCCCAGGCCTTTCGCCGCTGCACTGGCACCACCACCACCGCCGCCTCCCGGAGGCACGGGTCCGCGGGTGCCGCTACCCAGCAGGGCCGACAGCTTGCGCTGCAGGTTACGGAACACCTCGTCCAGGTCCGGGGGACCCTTGCCGGGACGATTGCCCCACGGATTCTTGTTGCCGCCGGACGAGCCGCCGGATTCATTCCAGGCCATGTCGGATTTAAGTACTTGTTTGAGTAGAAACAGACAATCATCCAGCCCGGCGGGCTGGAGGACGGGATTGTAGGAACGCATGCTGGTGGGCACAAGCTTCCCGTGAGGTGAAGTCCAGCCCTTCGGCGCGGCACAGACTCTCGAAAGCGACTCGCGGCATCGATATCTCCAGGTCGCTCTCGCCCGTGGCCAGCACCTGCTCCGTCACGACCGCGCCTGCAGCAAAGAAACGGGCACGGGCACGGCCGGCCGCAGCGGCAAGCACGATATGACGATGGACGATCTCCGGCCCCAGGAACTGACCCACGGCATCGATCAGCAAGGGCGTCCCGGCACCCGTTGCCGCCGACAGCCAGACCCGTCTGACCGCGCCGTGCTCATCGAGTTCGCCATGCGGCATCTCGCCGACGAGATCCGCCTTGTTGAACACCTCGATCTGCGGGATGTCCGCTGCCCCGACTTCCGCGAGGACCGCGTTGACCTGCGCAATCCGCTCGGAGCGGTTCGGATCCGCGGCATCGATCACATGCAGCAGCAACACCGATTCGCGGGCTTCCTGCAACGTCGAACGGAATGCGGCGACCAGCTCATGCGGCAGCTCGCGGACGAAACCGACCGTATCCGCCAGCAACGCATGACGTGCATCCGGCAGCTCCACCCGCCGGACCGTGGGGTCGAGCGTGGCGAACAGCTGATCAGCCGCATAGGCGCCCGCGCCGGTCAGGCGATTGAACAGCGTTGACTTGCCCGCGTTCGTGTAGCCGACCAGCGCCACCGTGGGGACCGCTCCGCGCTTGCGTTCGCGGCGCGTGGTCTCGCGTTGCGTGAGCACCTTGTCCAGCCGCGCGTTGAGCGTCTTGATGCGCACCCCGAGCAGGCGGCGATCGGTTTCGAGCTGCGTTTCGCCCGGACCCCGGAGGCCGATACCGCCCTTCTGCCGTTCAAGGTGGGTCCAGCCGCGGACCAGCCGCGTGGCGAGGTGCTTCAGTTGCGCGAGTTCCACCTGCAGCTTGCCTTCGAAGGTGCGGGCGCGCTGCGCGAAGATGTCGAGGATGAGTCCCGTGCGGTCGAGGACCCTGCACTGGAGCAGCGCTTCGAGGTTGCGTTCCTGGCTGGGTGACAGCGAGTGATCGAAGAGCACCACATCGGCCTTCAGTGCCTCGACCCGGGTCCTGATTTCCTCGGCCTTGCCGCTGCCGGCGTACAGCCTGGGATCCGGCTTGCGTCGGGTTCCGGTGATGAGCGCAAGGATCTCCGCGCCGGCGGAACGCGCGAGCGCTTCGAACTCGCTCAGTTCGTCGGCTGCGGGCTGGGCACCGAAACCGAGCCGGACGAGGATCGCCCGCTCGCCTCCCTGGTGGCGCTCAAACATGCAGCTGCCCGGAAAGCCGGCTGGCTGTTCGCTCCGTACCCGTGATCCCGTGAAAACGCGCGGCGGTCTTCAATCGCTGCTCGGCTCTCCAGCGCCTTCTTCATCGCTCATCGGCAGCCGCACGGCCCGGGCAGGGACGACGGTTGAAATGGCGTGCTTGTAGACCATCTGGCTGACGCTGTTCTTGAGCAACACGACGAACTGGTCGAAGGAATCAATCTGGCCCTGCAACTTGATGCCGTTGACCAGATAAATGGACACGGGGACCCGCTCTTTGCGCAGGGTATTCAAGAAGGGATCCTGCAGCGATTGCCCTCTAGCCATCATCATATCTCCTTGTTCTGTATCAAGATTCTTTATCTCGAGCGCTTGGAGCCAAGCCCCTTCCCTGCGGCTTTGAGACAGCACGGAAAGCATCGATCCACTTGCGAATTACCCCAGGCTTTTGAGTCTACCAAGGATTTGCTCTGCAACACGACACTCACCCGGTAAAAACCCAGGCCAGCAATGCGGTGATGCGGCCGCGTGCCGCTGAATCAAGACTGTTTATCCATTCGCTGTCCAGCTCTTTTCGGAGCCAGATGAGCTGCCGCCGTGCGAGGTGGCGGGTCGCCAGTATTCCGGCGCCGACCGCTTCTTCGAAACTGCTCTCCCCGCCCAGGTGATTCCAGAGCTGCCGGTATCCGACCGAGCGGAGCGCCGGCAGTTCCGGATGGAGATCTGGCCGGGCTCGCAGCCGGCGCACTTCCTCAAGAAAGCCGGCCGCAAGCATGCCGTGGAAGCGCCGCTCGATGCGGTCATACAGGACGTCGCGAGCGGCGGGGTTCCAGACGATCCGGTGATAGCGAACAGCGGGCGCCAGCGGCCGGGTCGCTGCCTGCCAGTGGGACAAAGGCCGGCCGGTAATGCGGAAGACTTCGAGCGCACGCTGGATGCGCTGGCCGTCGTTGGGAAGGATGCGGGCAGCGGCTTGTAGGTCGATGGCCGCCAGCCGGGCGTGCAAGGCGGGCCACCCGTCGCTGCGCGCTTCGGCATCAATGGTTGCACGGATCTGGCTGTCGGCGGCAGGGAGCGCTGCGATGCCTCGCGTCAGCGCGCGGAAGTAAAGCATCGTGCCGCCGACCAGCAACGGGACGCGTCCCCGCGAGTGAATGGCGGTCATCGAGCGGACGGCATCGCGGACAAACTGGCCCGCCGAGTACGGCTCGGCAGGATCGAGGATATCCACGAGATGATGGGGCACGCGTTCAAGCGTCGCGCGATCCGGCTTGCCCGTGCCGATATCCATGCCGCGATACACCAGCGCCGAATCGACACTGATGATTTCTACCGGGTAGCGCTCTGCCAGCTCGATGGCGAGGTCGGTCTTGCCCGCGCCGGTCGGTCCCATGAGCAGGATGGCATCCACTTTGCGTCCCAGCAGTTACCGGCCGCGCAGGAACAGGCGGTCGAGGTCCGGCATGCTGACGACGGTCCAGGTAGGGCGACCGTGATTGCACTGATCGGCCCGCACTGTGCGCTCCATCTCGCGCAGCAGCGAATCCATTTCAGGCAACGTGAGGTTGCGATTCGCGCGGACGGCAGCATGACAGGCCATGGTCCCCAGCATTTCATTGATCGCGGTCGTGACCTCCCGTGTCGAACCGTGCTCGCGCAGGTCGGCAACGATCGCCTTCAGCAATTCCGCTCCATCGACCCGTCCGAGCGCTGCAGGCAACGCACGAATCACCACCCCACCCGGCCCTGAGCGTTCCACCTCGAAGCCGGTACGTCGCAACACATCCGCATGCTCTTCGACCAGATCCGCATCGGGCGAGGTCAGCGCGCATCCGATGGGCACGAGCAGCGGCTGGCTGGCCACTGCCTCCTGCTCCAGCGCGGTCTTGAGGCGTTCGTACAGCGTGCGTTCGTGCGCGGCATGCATGTCTACGAGAATCAGCCCATCCGGCGCCTGCGAGAGAATGTACACGCCGTGCAGCTGCGCCAGCGCGAAGCCGAGTGGCGGAGCCAGGGGTGCGGCAGTTCCATAG